>JAGSGJ010000043.1 GCA_023955225.1 Sulfurovum sp. | reverse complement strand
TGGATAAATACTGCAACAACTGATGAAGTGACTAATGTAGTGATTGACTCTACGTGTAGTGGTGTTCAAGCAACATCATCGGTAGTTACTGGTGATCTTCTTCTATGTGATGAAAATGCTGGTGCTGCGTGTATTACCATTACACCAGATGCGAATGGAACGCAAGTAACTTTTGCAGCAGCAACTGCTGGCACAAGTGTAATTTGTGATGGTGTTATAGCTGATCCTGCTATTATTGGCATGACTGGTGGTGCAGGTCAAACTAAAGCTCATAAACTTGGTGGTGCATCGGTTACACGTTAATTCGTAATAACCTTGTGCATACATTCTCAAGCTCCTGCTTGGGAATGGCTATAGTAACAAAAACTGCAAACGTATAATTTTTTTCAATCCTATAAAATTTCACAATAACTTCAATTTAAAAATAAAATACATTGGTGGATACACTATTGATTATCAATTGGAGATATTTATGATATAATAAAAACACAGGGTGGATTTTAATTTTATGAACTTAAAAGGAATAAATATGCTAATGTCTTCAAAAAAAGCATTTACCATGATAGAATTGGTTTTTGTGATCGTAGTTATCGGAATACTTGCAGCGATTGCTGTACCTAAAATGGCTGCTACACGTGATGATGCGACTATTACTAAAGCAATTGCAACGATAGGCTCTGTACGTAGCGCTATTGTAACGGAAAGACAAAAGCGTATATTAAGAGGGGATTTTACTAACCCTATTACTACTTTGCATTCAGCTGACGGTGTTTTTGATATATTCAATGTAGATGCAGATGGAAATAGAGGTAGAGTTTTAGAATATCCTGTCCTTGATTGTACGGCACAAGGAAAATCAAAAGGATGTTGGAGCGTGAATGGTACTACCTATACGTATACGATGCCAACTTCAGGTAGTGTTGATTTTAATATTACAAGCAGTCGGTTTAACTGCAAAGTTCCTACGGATAGTAATTGTAGACTTTTAACGCCATAAACTTGTACTACTACGAAATATCTTTTCTTAGGTCAAGCGCACCAAGCCTGACTTATCACTCTCAAAATAAATTAGCCAAGGGTTCAGTTGTTTCTCTGCCTTTAAAAACTACGCTAAAAGAAGCAGTTGTTATAAAAGAGATAGGAAAGCCTGAATTTGAAACAGCAGAGATAGCTTCAGTTTCAGATAAGATTTATAGTCATGTACAAATGGAGATAGCAAAGTTTATCTCTGAGTATTATTTTTCTTCTTTTGGAGAAGCTATTTCTCTTTTTATTCCATTTAAAAATTCTTCATCTACAGATTTATCCCCGAAGACAATGGAGGGAATGATTTTACCGAAATTAAGTGTTTCTCAACAAAAAGCATTTGATCAGCTCTTGGAAAAAGACAAAGCCCTGCTTTTTGGTGTGACAGGTTCTGGTAAAACAGAGATCTTCATCTCACTGATGGCTAAGATGTTGGAAGAAGGCAAAACTTCTATCTTTCTTATGCCTGAAATCTCATTGACCCCTCAAATGGAAAAACGTCTTAAAGTTTATTTTGGAGATAGTGTTGCTATGTGGCATTCCAAATTGACCAAGAAGAAAAAAGAGTCTATCCTGGAGGGTATAGAAGAAGGGAAGATACGCATTGTGGCTGGCGCACGTTCTGCACTTTTTGTGCCATTGTCCAACCTTGGGCTTATAGTGGTGGATGAAGAACATGATGACAGTTATAAGGCGATGACCCGACCTCGTTACCATGCACGTGATGTGGCAGTGTTAATGGGAAGTAAGTTGGGTGCGAAAGTCGTATTGGCTTCTGCGACACCCTCTATGGGTTCGTACTATAAATATGATGTGGTCAAACTGGGTAAACCCTATGTGCAAACACAAAAAAACTACAAGTTCATCACTGGTGACAGCATTAACCATACGATCTTAGATGCCATACATACACATTATAAAGCGGGTAATCAGTCGCTGTTATTTTTACCTACACGTGGAAACTTCAAATATCTCTACTGTGAAAGTTGTGGAAAAACACATCTTTGTCCCTACTGTTCAGTAGGTATGGCGCTGCACAGAAAACACAGATATTTAAAATGTCACTACTGTAACTATACAGAAGCCATACAAGATACCTGTACCAACTGTGGGCACACACCGCTTAAAAGTGAACGTATGGGAACCGTGGAAGCCATAGAAATCATATCTGAAGCGATAGAAGGCATACAGGTTGAACAGTTTGATAAAGACAGTATCACAACGGCTAAAAAACTGAAAGAAGCGTTGAGTCGTTTTGAGACTGGAGAGAGTCAACTGCTTTTAGGAACACAGATGCTGAGTAAAGGACATGATTATGCGAACATTACGCTGAGTGTCATTATGGGGCTTGATTATATCTTGGGACTTGCAGACTATAGAGCACGTGAGAGAGCCATGTCATTACTTTTTCAAATCGCAGGACGAAGTGGACGTGCACAAGCAGCAGAAGTCATAGTACAGACAGGTGATCCGGAGTTTTTTCAAACCTATTTGGCTGATTATGAACTTTTCATCAAAGATGAACTTGCATTTTTAGAGATGGCAGACTATCCTCCTTTTGCTTCACTTGCACGTATACTCATCGCACATAAGGATGAAAACAAGGCAAGCAAGATCACCCTTGATACGGTCACGAAACTGAAAGCTTTTGAAGACATAGAGATAGTCGGACACGGTAAAGCACCAGTGGAACGAATAGCCGATAAATTCAGATTTCATATTTTATTGAGAGCGAAGAACAGGGTACCACTACTCAAAGCTTTACATCGCGTAGATTGTAGAGAGATAGAGATAGATTTTGACCCGGTTGAATTCTCTTAATATCCATTGTAGGTTGTTTAGGTAAAATAAGAGAATTATAGAAAAGGCAAACCGTGAAAGAAAGAGTTAAAACTAAAAAAATTTATGTGGGTGATGTTGCTGTAGGTGGTGATGCTCCTATCTCTGTGCAGTCCATGACGTACAGTGATACACATAACATAGCAGCTACAGTAGAACAGATAAACCGTCTACATTTTGCAGGTGCTGATATGGTACGTGTTGCAGTACCTGAGATGCAAGATGCTTTGGCACTTAAAGCCATCAAAGAACAGATTTCTCTACCCCTTATCGCAGATATCCACTTTAACTATAAATTGGCACTCGAAGCAGCAAAATGGGTGGACTGTATACGTCTTAATCCTGGAAATATCGGTGAAAAATCACGCATCAAAGAGATAGTGAAAGCCTGTCAGGAGAGAAACTTACCTATACGTATAGGGGTTAATGCAGGTTCACTGGAAAAAGAGTTTGATCAAAAGTATGGTGCAACAGCTGAGGGTATGGTCGCATCTGCTGAGTATAACATTAAATTTCTGGAAGATCTGGGATTCACAGATATTAAAGTGTCACTCAAAGCTTCTGATGTAGACAGAACAGTCGATGCTTACAGAATGTTGCGACCTAAAAATGACTATCCATTTCACTTAGGTGTGACAGAAGCAGGAACGATTTTTCATGCCACTATCAAATCTGCCATAGGATTGGGTGCCTTGTTGCTTGACGGTATAGGTGACACGATGCGTGTTTCTATTACCGGTGAATTAGAAGAAGAGATCAAAGTAGGAAAGGCCATACTCAAAGACAGTGGCAGGATAAAAGAAGGGTTGAACATTATATCTTGTCCTACCTGTGGACGTATAGAAGCCGACTTAGTAACTGCAGTAGCGGAAGTAGAAAGACGTACGGCACACATCAAAACACCTATGGATGTTTCTGTGATGGGCTGTGTGGTTAATGCTATCGGTGAAGCTAAACATGCTGATGTAGCCATAGCGTATGGTAAAGGTTCAGGGCTGATAATGCTTAAAGGGGAAGTCATTGCAAGACTTCCTGAAAAAGACTTGGTCGAGAGATTTGTGCAAGAAGTAGAGAAATTCGCAGAGGACAATAAATAATGGAAAACATGTACAACCTTAACATAGAGAGAGCAGTACTCTCTGCCGTTATTTTTGATCCTGAAACGTATGAGGAGATCGCTGCTAAGTTAAAGCCGCATGACTTCTATTTGCCTTTTCACCAGCATGTTTTTGCTGCGATGGAAGAACTCAGTGCAGAAGAGAAACCATTGGATGATGAGTTTTTACGTTCAAAATTAAACGCTATGGGTAAGTTTGATGAAGTAGCAATGCTTGACTTACTTTCAGCAAATCCGATCACCAATACATCTGCTTATATGAAAGAGATAAAAGCAAAGTCAAGCAAAAGGGCTTTGGCTACACTTGCAACGGAGATCAGGAAAGTCACCATAGAAGATGATCTGCCTGCTGACGAAGTGATGAATCTGGTAGAAAAAAAACTCTATGAAATTACACAAAACTCAACTTCTAATGACTTTAGAGAGGCTAAAGAGATCACTTTAGCGATGATGACTGAGATAGAACGTCTTAAAGCGCTTGGAAACTCTAAACTCATCGGTACAGATACCGGATTTAGAAACCTCAATGATAAAACGTCCGGATTTGGTAAAGGGGATTTGGTCATTATCGCGGCACGTCCTGCTATGGGAAAAACGGCACTGGTACTTAATATGGCACTTAAAGCTATAGAACGTAACGAAGGAGTGGCTTTTTTCTCACTGGAAATGCCAGCAGAGCAGCTCATGCTGAGACTGCTTTCTGCAAAAACTTCTATACCACTTCAGGCACTTAGAGTGGGTGATCTTAAGGATGAGCAATGGAGTCATCTTTCTGCTGCGACTCAGGATCTCTCTCAGAAAAAACTTTTTGTGGATGACGGTGGATATGCAACCATTCACCATGTGCGGTCTAAGCTGCGTAAACTTAAAACACAACACCCTGAAATCTCAGTAGCCATTATAGATTACTTACAACTCATGAGTGGCGAGGGTAAAGAAGGAAGACAACAAGAAGTATCTGAAATCTCAAGAGGACTCAAACAGTTAGCTAGAGAACTACAGATACCTATAGTGGCACTTTCTCAGCTTAACCGTGGGGTAGAAAGCAGGGACAATAAACGTCCAATGCTTTCTGACCTCCGTGAGTCCGGAGCTATAGAACAAGATGCCGATATCATCCTCTTTGTGTATCGTGATGATGTCTATCGTGAGGCGCAAGAGAAAGAAAAAGAGATGAAGGCGAAAGCAGAAGGTAAACCATATGAATCTGAATTTAGAAAAAAATCTGAAGAAGATGCGGAAATTATCATAGGAAAACAGAGAAATGGACCTACTGGTACAGTGAATCTTGTTTTCCAAAAGAATTTTACCCGTTTTGTTGATGCTTCAACCAGTCCAGCTTTTGAGATAGAGTATGAAGATGCTGATATCCCTATGAATGTGGGAAATATAGAGTTTCCTGCTATATAGAATGCAATAGAGCAAAGCTCTATTTTGCTACGCTTCAATGCTAAAGCATGGCTTAGAAAAAAACTAAATTTTTTTTTGAACGCTGAGCTCTCTTAGGACTCGGCATTTAGTGCCTCGCTTGTACTGCAATTTAGTTGCGTTAAAGACATAGGCAAGAAAGAGACTTTTAATGCAATTAGAAAAGCCAAAACTATTTCCGGAAAAGAAAACGTTTATTTGGGTGATGCTCTTTTTTCTATTTGTGATACTCGTTCGGCTCTCGATAGAATATCAATCGTATCAAAGTTTTATCTCAAAACCTTTTTACTATACGCATGCAGAAGTGCTTAATGCGTATGAAAAGGCCAAGGGAAATAAACGTTATCAAGTGCTTAAACTTCGTAGTGAGGATGGGTTTACTTTTTATACAACGAACTACAGTAAAGATGATTTCAATCATAAACGTTTGCGCTTACAGATATTTCCACATAAAAGCATATCTTTTAGTGACTATTTAGGTACGTTTTATGTGAAAAGCTATATCAAAGAGCAAGAGTTTCTTCCTGTGACCTTTAAAGATACGCTACTGGAAAAAGTAGCTTCTCAACATAAAGATACCTCTTTACAGTCATTTTACAATGCCATCTTTTTTGCTACCCCTTTGGAGAAAGACTTAAGAGAAAAGATCAGTATGCTGGGTGTCAGTCACCTTGTGGCATTGAGCGGGTTTCATTTGGGGATATTATGGGGATTGGTGTATGGATTGCTTTTGTTGCTCTACAGACCACTGCAGCAACGATTTTTCCCTTACCGTCATGCTCTTTTTGATGTAGGCCTTGTGGCTATGATACTCTTAGGCGTTTACTTATGGTTTGTAGATTTCCCCCCTTCTCTTCTGCGTTCGTATGCGATGGTACTGGTAGGGTGGATAGTGCTGTTACTTGGTATGGAGTTGCTGAGTTTTACCTTTTTAACCACCATCATGCTGGTACTTGTGGCACTCTTTCCCTCTTTGGTCGTTTCTCTTAGTTTTAAACTTTCTCTGGCAGGGGTATTTTATATATTTTTGTTGTTACAGTACAGCAAAGGAGTGAAGGGATGGATGATTACTTTGATTTTCATTCCCTTGGGTATCTTTGTTTTGATGCTTCCTGTTGTACACACTGTTTTTGCTGTGACAAGTGCATATCAACTTTTATCACCTCTGCTTTCATTGCTGTTCATTCCTTTTTATCCTTTGGTCATGGTATTACATCTATTGGGCTTTGGAAGTCTTTTTGATACGGCTTTGTTAGCTTTGTTCTCTATGCCTCAAAGCAGTACAGAGGCACTTTTACCTATGTGGGCTATGCTTGGGTATATAGGACTGTCTATAGGGGCTATATGGAGTAAAAAACTTTTTTGGTCAGTGTTAGGGTTGGCCTCTTCATATATGGTCTATCTCTTCATCTCTGTTTAGCAGATCACAGAATTTTAACCCATGCAGGAAAATAGCCCATGAAATATAAATCCATAAAAAGAAAAAGAGTAGGGTAGAAATACTTCCATAGACACTTGAATAGGTTTTATTATGTACTACATAGAAGACAAAAGCACTTTTAGAGAGATACCATATCAATGAAGCAATGAATGAACTTATCATTGCAGATGAAACCGTGATACGTGTATTGGCAGAAACTTGATACAGTACATAAAATACCATCCAAACGATAAAGTAAGGTACAAAAGAGTAAAGATGAATGATACTTGTAATACTGCTTTTATCGAGATAGACTTGTATAACTGAAGAGAGATAAAAAGAACCAGACATCAGTATAGATACAATAAAAAGTAGTAAAAGATAGGTTTTAACAGCTTCTAGTATAGTTCGGCTTGGTGTTGCAAAAATATCATTGACAATATAATCATAGTTTTTAAAAAATAGTATGGCGGCAAAGACGACATAAAAGGTACCAACATATCCCAGTTTATAAGAGTTGGCTACAAAAGTGTTAATGTAGTTCATCACTTCTTTGGAATCAGTGGGTAGAAGATTAGAAAAGATAAGGGTTTCTACCTTTTGATATACAGAAGCAAACAAAGGCAGGGTAGTAAATACCCAAAGCATAATGACTAGTAGAGGGATAATAGAAAAAAGCGTACTCCAGCTGAGACTTGAAGCATAATGCCCTATTTTGTCATCAAAAAGATCAGATAAAAAGTCACGTAAGAAGATATAGTAATTTTTTAAAATCTTTTTGAGTTTAGATTTGTTATTCATTTAAAATGATGCTTCCATGATGCCTGTCCTTAATTCGGTAATCCCATCTTTCCGGGGTTGAGTATGTTGTTAGGATCAAAAGAGTGTTTGATACTTTTAAACAGATCAAGTTCCACATCATTAAATGCAATGCTCATAAACGGTGCTTTACTTGTACCGATACCATGTTCACCACTAAGTGTTCCACCCATGTCCACAACGAGTTGAAATATCTCTTCTATGGCTTGGTGGCCATCATGAAGTTGTTTTTCATCAGAACCGTCCACCATTACATTGACGTGGATATTCCCATCACCTGCATGTCCAAAGCATGGCACTTTAAATCCATACTTGTCGCCTATGGCGTAGATACGATTCAGTGCTTCAGGTAACATACTTCTTGGAACAGAGATGTCTTCATTCAGCTTTTTACTTCCAAAGATCGTGATGGAAGGAGAAGCGTTACGTCTTGCATACCAGAGTTCAGTTCTTTTTTCTGCATCATGGGCAATGACAAATTTCTGAGCACCATTCTCTTTAAATGATCTTTCTAAAGTTTCCAGTTGAAACTCTACTTCTTCTATAACATTCCCGTCAACATCACCTATGAGCAGTGCACCTGCATCTTCTGGTAGCTGGATGCCCAGTTTCTCTTTAAGTGCCTGGACAACCAGGTCATCCATAAACTCCATAGCCACAGGGTTCGCACCGGATGCGAGGGATTTGAAAACGGCATTCATCGCGTCATCTACAGAAGGGAATATTCCCATATACGCTTTGGTAAACTTAGGTTTAGGAATGAGCTTTACTGTGATTTCTGTAATGACTGCAAGTGTACCTTCACTGGCGATGAGGATACCCGCAATGTTGTATCCGGCTACATCTTTGATGGTACGTTTTCCGGCACGGATGATGTCACCGTTTGGACGTACTGCACGAAGCGCCATAACATAGTCTTTGGTAATACCGTACTTTGCAGCACGCATTCCTCCTGCATTTTCACTTACATTTCCACCGATAGTTGAGTACTCTTCACTGGCTGGATCAGGCGGATAAAAAAGTCCTACTTCTTCAGCCGCTTTTTGTAAATCCATATTGATGACACCTGGTTGCACTACGGCAACCATATTTTCCATATCAATTTCAAGGATTTTGTTCATGTGTTTTTCCAACCCTAAGATGATGCCACCTTGGGTCGGTAGAGCACCTCCGGTAAATCCGGAACCCGCTCCTCTTGGCGTGATGACAATGTGATGCTCATTACAGTATGTGAGTATGGCACTCACATCGCCCTCATCTCTAGGAAAAACAACGGCTTCAGGTTCAAAACGTGTACGTGTCGCATCATAAGAGTATGCGATGAGGTGTGCTTTGTCACTATAGACATTTTCTTTACCGACAAGTGTTTCAAAATGTTTTATATGATTTTTATCTAACATGGTATAGTCCCATTATAATGATTTCATCGTCTGATAATAATTACCTTCGGTACTGCTACCAAACCAACCTGAATCGAGTGATTTAAATCGCATATAAAAAGGGAATGTCCCTTCTTTAGGAAGATCTGTCATAGACTTTTGAGAGACTATTTTTCCAGAAACAGGGTCTAAAAGTACAGCAGAATTCTTGCGTACGATATAGATAAGACCTATTTGATATTTTTTTGCAAAACGAGCAAGGTTTTCTTTTGTTGGTTGTTCTTCACCCTGAACAGAAAGATACAAGGCAAAAAGGTCTGGATGTATCCATTTTTTCTTATATTCAGAGACTATTTTTGCATAGGTATCTGCATCTGGTGCTAAAAGAAGTACATTATTATAAAGGTACCCACCGATGACTTTGTCTTTTGCTGAAACAGCTGTTTTAATGGTAGGGAGTTCATCATGATGCAGGATATCTGTAGTAACCAATGCAACGGATCCATCTGATGAAGTTTGGGCGATACGACTTGTGATAGCTGTCAGGTCATTGCCATAATTATGTATCACAACACCACTCATGCCATTGGCAGGGAAGTTTTTGTTAAGTGTAATGGTATTTTCTTTTACAGATTTGACAGAAGTGTGCACTGGTTGAGGGAAAAAACCTGCAAAAAGTGGTACAGAGAGTAGAGCGATAAGAGCTATTTTGTGCATAGCGATCCTTTGAGTGATAAAATAATTGTATTGATTATACAAGCAATATAGTAAAAGTTTATTGATGTTTTCATGGTAGCGGGTAGATTAACCTAGTTAAGTTATAATTATGTCCAATTAAGCAGTAGAGATAATGGAGTAGGATGGGAAGTCTTAAAAGTATATTGGTATGGATCTTGATATCAAGTTCATTATTTGGGGCAAAAGTAACGCTTGAACGTTGGGAAAAAGGGAAAACTTTTTCAGACTATTTAACCTCTAGAGATATTTCTACAGAGCTATTAAATGATATTTCAAAAACAGATATCAAGTTTCTCTCCGAAATTGAAGGCGATCAACTGTTTTATGAGCTAAAACACACAAATGATACGCTTGAGCAGGCACTTATCCCTATAGGGGAAGAGATGCAGATACGGTTGGCTAAAGCACGCGGTAGTGATAGCTATAGTTTTGATATTATTCCTATAGAGTATAAAGAAAAAGAATACAGTGCTACGGTTACCATAGAAAAAAATCTTTATACAGATGTGAACAATGCTTTGCATCATCCTGCATTGGCAGACAAGATAGGTCAACTTTTTAATGGCAGTGTGGATGCAAGAAAGTTTAAGAAAGGAGATAAAGTCTCTTTTCTCTATACGCAAAAAACAAGAATGGGACAACCATACTATACACCACATATCAAAATAGCGATGCTTGACTCGAGAAAGAAACAACAATTCATCTACGCAGATGAAGATGGCTACGGCTATAAAACTGATGATAAGACACAATCGTATGAGGTCAAAGGTAAGAAAAAAGTAACCTATACACGCAAGGTTCCTGTAAAAAGTACCTCTTCGCGTTTTGGCATGCCTCTACGTCATTCACGTCTTACATCCCATTTCTCCCATAGAAGATATCATCCTATATTGAAACGGTATCGTCCGCATCATGGTACAGACTTTGGAGCAAAAAGGGGGACACCGCTTCTTGCCGTAAACGCTGGAAGAGTGAGTTTTTCTGGTCGCATGGGTGGGTATGGTAAAGTAGTGAAGATCAAACATCCTGGTGGTTATGAATCACTTTATGCGCATCAGAGTCGTATACGTGTAAAAAAAGGTCAGCGTGTTAAAAAAGGTCAGATCATAGGATATGTTGGAAGTACAGGACGAAGTACAGGACCTCATTTACACTTTGGGCTGATGAAAAATGGAAGATGGATCAACCCTATGCGAGTCTTACGTAAGAAGTCTATTCAAACGTCTGTTTCTAAAACATTTACCAAATATAAAGATGTGACTACTACAAAATATAAAGAAGTTGTGATCAAAAATGCAAAAGAGAATAGAGAAAAACTTTTGTCGTATCTCAAAACAGAAGGTAGACCTTTTGTATGGGATGGCTATAAACAGACAAGTATGAGAGTAGAAGATCAAGCATTAAAATGCAGTACAGGGAGGCACTAAATGCCGACTCTTAAAAACCAGATCACACACTTTAAACTTCAGCCTTTAGAAAATGCCAAGTTTATCGAAACATCGTTTGCAACCTACGAACAAGACGGTATTAAAAAATCATGGGAAATCGTAGAGGCACATGACAGTGTTGCTATATTGATCTATCATAAAGACAAAAAATCATTTGTTTTAGTAAAGCAGTTCCGTCCTGCGGTTTACTTAAATAATGATAATGGAATGACAGTTGAATTATGTGCAGGTATCGTAGATAAAAAACTTTCTTTGGCGGAAATAGCAAAAGAAGAGATAGAAGAGGAGTGTGGCTATGATGTCCCACTTCAAAACATAGAAAGAATCACCGCTTTTCATACATCAGTAGGGTTTGCAGGGAGTAAACAGACACTCTACTTTGTCCAAGTCGATGAGAGTATGAAGGTGAGTGAAGGTGGGGGTGTGGATCATGAGCAGATAGAGGTACTCTACCTGCCTATAGATGAAGCAAAGAAACTACTCTATGATGAAAGTATAGCAAAAACACCAGGACTCATGTTTGCATTTATGTGGTGGTTTGAAAAGAAGTAATCATCAAAAGACCACTTCCAAATAAGTTAGTCACAATATCTTTTGAGAAGACATTGATACGCTTCTATGCGTCTGTCACGTAAAAATGGCCATATGTCACGTACCTCTTTGGTGCGTTTATGCTCGATGTTTGCATAGAGTATAGTTTCATTTTCCTCATCTGCTTGAGCCATCATCTCACCCTGTGCACCACATACAAAAGAGTTACCCCAAAAACGTGTACCAGTCATCACAGCAGCACTGTCAGCCTCAAAGCCTACACGGTTACAGCTTAGTACGGGTATGCCATTGGCAATGGCATGTGAACGTTGTATCGTGATCCAACTGTCCAGTTGTCTGGTTTTCTCTTCATCAGAGTCTTCATCAAACCATCCTATGGCAGTAGGGTAGATGAGCAGTTCTGCCCCCTTAAGTGTCATGATACGTGCGGCTTCAGGGTACCATTGATCCCAGCAGATCAGTACACCCAATTTCCCTACTGAAGTTTGTATGGGCTCAAACCCAAGATCTCCGGGGGTAAAGTAAAATTTCTCATAAAATCCGGGATCATCAGGGATGTGCATTTTCCGGTATTTCCCTGCGACAGACCCATCTTTTTCAAAGACAACGGCTGTGTTGTGGTAGAGACCTGCTGTACGTTTTTCAAAAAGTGAAGTGACCAAAACCACATTGTTCTCTTTGGCAATATGACTCCAAAATGTTACATCAGATTCAAAGTCAGTGGCATAATCAAAAAACTTCGTATCTTCACTTTGACAAAAGTATTCGGTTTGATGCAGTTCTTGCAGAACAACAAGTTGTGCACCATTTTGTGCAGCTTCTTTTATCTTTGCTATGGTGACTTGAAGTGTTTGCTCTTTATTAGTATGGTATGATTGTTGGATAAGTGCTGTTTTCATAGTGTGATTTTAGCATAAAATACTATAATCAAAAAAGCAATTAAGAATGAGGTATTTATGAATTTTATAAAAAGATATATGGGCTTTCTATTATTTATTGTTTTTTTAAGTGGGTGTAGTTCTCATAATGGATATAAACAAAGTAGCATGGTACCAAAAGCATGTAATGCACCTGAAATTAACAGTCAGTTAAAACAAACATATTTAAACGCTATCAATCAGGTTCGTGTGCAAGGAAGAGATTGTGGCAGTGCAGGAAATTTTTCTTCTGCACCAGCTTTAAGATGGAGCAATTCACTTTATAAAGCAGCCCATGAACATAGTAATGATATGTTACAAAGTAACTGTTTTAGTCATATAGGTTCACAAAAAGATACTGATTGGACAGCTAGTGTACAAAATTTAGATAAAGGCAGTAGTTTCAGAGAACGTATTGAAAATAATGGGTATAAACAATGGAAAAAGATTGCTGAAAATATTGCAATGGGATCTCCAACCTTGGATATGGTAATGTCTCAGTGGTTGGACTCAGATAAACACTGTGCCAACATAATGAATCCAGATTTTACAGATGTAGGTATGGCAAGTGTTAACCTAGAAGGTCCACAGCTATCCTATTATTGGACACAAACTTTTGCTGCGCATCAGTAAGTTACTTGCATCGTAGAACAGTGTAGACTTCCACCTTGTTCTATCAGTTTTAAACAATTGATAGGGATAATTTCCTTATCTGGAAACACTTCTTTAAATATCTCTCCTACCTTTGTATCATTTTTATCATTATACGTCGGATAGATAAGTGCGTCATTAGTAATGAGAAAGTTGGCATAAGTTGAGGGGAGCCTTTCTCCAGAATCATTATACTTTGCTTCACACATAGGAAGAGGAATGAGCGTATAGGGTTCTTCCTGCGTGGTAGTAAAGCCTTTCAGTTGTATCTCCATCTTTTGCAGAGCTTCATAATGTTCATCTTCCTGGTCCTCACATTGGACATACATGATTGTCGTTTTGTTGACAAATCTGGCCAAGGTATCGATGTGACTGTCTGTATCATCACCTACTAGATACCCGTGGTCTAACCATAAAACCCTCTGCGCACCTACATAGGTATGCAGTTTCTCTTCCATCTCTTTTTTACTGAGCCCACCGTTTCTGTTTGGGTTGCAAAGACATGCAGAGGTGGTGAGTATGGTTCCATCTCCATCGCTTTCCAAAGATCCACCTTCCAGAACAAAGTCAACCTGTTCAAGAGGAGTAGTGCCCAGGTAGCCTTTTTTATGTAAAGCACTATTGACAGTGTTGTCAAGTGAAGCTTCAAATTTACCGCCCCAACCATCAAAAGTAAAATCAAGAAGTTTCACTTCATCGTTCTCTTTGATGCTGATGTAGCCGTAATCACGTATCCAGGTATCGTTGGTAGGTATCTCTATGAAGGTCATGTTACGTGTAGAGCAAAACATATTTGAAATTTTTGTTTTCTCTTTACAGATGATGTATACAGCTTCACCATAGGCTATGGCTTGTGCAATGCGTATAAAGGGAGAGAGACTTGCTTCTAGATCTGTTGGGTTATCTACGTTGTGCCAGTCTGTCTCTTCATGGGGAAAAGAGAGCAGTACGGCACGTTGTTTTTCCCATTCTGCTGGCATCACTCTTTTTGCATTTTCTTGCATCTTATCCCTTTTTTATTATGGATTTTGGTATAATCTCTACATGGCATTTATTAAAATAAATAAACAAAATTTCTATCATAATTTTAACCAAATTGCACTAAAAACTGGCTCAGTTGACAAGATTGCAATTGTCCTAAAAGACAATGCATATGGTCACGGACTAGAGCTTATGGGAAAACTTGCATCCGAGTTTGGTGTCAAACATGCAGTGGTGCGAAAAACGACAGAAGCAGAGTTGATCAAACCTTTATTCGAAACGATACTTGTACTTGGTGATAGCATTATAAAAGACGACGTATATTCTTTTGCTATTAATACGTTAGAAGATATCAAGCAAGCCGAGAAAGGTGCAAAAGTAGAACTTAAAGTCGATACGGGGATGCACC
>JAGSGJ010000009.1 GCA_023955225.1 Sulfurovum sp. | reverse complement strand
TCACTTTATTTGCTTTGTAATGTGTTTTTTTAGTCTTTGGATTATCTGGCCCTCTAAACGCAGCATCCTTCTCATCCCAGTCCAATTTTTTAGCTTGTTCTTCATACGGTGCTCCAAGAAGATAGAAAATAAAATCCCAAACTCCAATAAGAAATTTTTTTATAAGTCTGAATATATTTTTCATGGTTGTCCTAAACCAAATACATTTGAAAGCGTATTAATATAGTTAAAATACCCTGTAATAGATACAGCTTCAACAATTTGAATATCACTGTATCCCATCTCTTTTAAAGTATCTATCTCTTCTTTTAGAATTTTATAATTCTCTTTTCCTGAAGCCTTGATGCAAAAATTCAATAGAGCTTTTTCTCTTTCTGGGGCATTGATGGCATCAACTCCCTGAAGGACTTCTTCAATACGCTCTTCTGACATACCAAGCATTTTAGCAATGCCTTTATGGACATCTACACACATTTTACAACCATTTTCTAGGGAGATGAGCAGGGCTATGGATTCTTTTATATCATAAGAGAGTGTGGTCTCATCCAACAGGTACTTCTGGATCATCCCATCAGTTGCAAAATAGATCTTTTCATCCAAAGCCAACAGTTTAAATATATCACCCAGTTGCCCGGTTTTTTCCAATATAGGTTGCGCTCTTTTTTGAATTTCAGGAGACATCTCTTCAAATTCGGGTAATTGTATGTGTGCCATTTTTTTCCTTAGTGTAACAATGATTTTTAAAAACGTAAAGTTAAACTTAACGTTTTTAATTATATGCTATAATACTTAAATTAAAATTAATAGAGAAGGTTAGAAGATGGAATATAAAATATCGGAAGTTGTTGCCAAGACACAAGTCCCTAAATCAACAATTTTGTATTACATCAGAGAAGGGTTACTGCCTGAAGCTAAGAAATTAAAATCGAATGTTCACAGATACAATGATGAACATATTGAACTTATTGCCTATATCAAATATATGAAAGAAGAGATAGGCAGCAGCAATGAACAGATCAAGTTTGCTTTACAAAATCAAAATAAGTCATTTTCCAGTTCTGCCACTATGTTGCAACCTTTAATGAATACTCTCAGTGCGATAGCCTCAGATGCCAAGCATTTTACTAAGAAAGAATTTATTGAAGATTTTAATGTTGATGTTACTCTGTTAGAAACACTTTTGGAAGATGGTATTTTGCTACCTGTACATGAGGATGACTATACAGACAGAGAAGCAAGTATCATTAAGTTAGTTCTGTATTTTAAAGAAGTTGACCTTGATTATAATATTTTAAAAGCATATGCTCATCATGCAAAAGCACTCAGTGAACTTGAATATCAAATGCAAACACAGCTTTGCAGTGCACGAAATGATCAGAATTTTTCAACACTCTGGAAAATCATGTTTGAGAGTCTATTCAATGCAAAAACTTATCTTTTTAATCGCAATACTTATAAGGTTTTAATCAATGCCGTGAAGAATGAGATTAAATAGTAATAAGGGAGTGTAATAAATTCTGTGGTTTGCATAATTCATTATTCAATCAATAGTACATAATTTACATTAAGCTAATTTTTTGAAAATTAAAACGTTATAATCTAATATAGCGTTTATCGCTACAGTGATGTTTGTAGAGCATAAATATACAACCTTCCACATAAAACCTTATAAAATATACTCCTATGGAAGGTTTTATAAGGTTATACCCAATCAATCAGCAGAGTTGTTTTCGAGTAATAATGCTAAAAATATCCGATTCTTTAATATTAGATAAAATACAATGTATTGTTAGTGGGAAACTACTTAATAATTCTCTTTATGGCTTCGGAACAAACAGTTAACCCAACAGCCCCAGTGACAGCTACACAAGAACCTTTCTCTTTACATTTATCTTCTTCCGGTGAAAAAACCACTGTAAAGTTTCTGTCAAATTTTGCTTTTTTAAGTTCGTTACGTATCTTTCTTGCGAGTGCATCACCATGTGTTTTCCAAATGGAAGCTACTTCTATTTTATTAGTATCATAGCGTTTCGCTGAACCCAAAGCCATAATGAGTTTCTTGTAACATTTCTTAGCTACTTCTATCTTGACCATTGTTGAGTCTGCAGCATCTATGATGATGTCATACGGTTCAAAGTCAAACTCTTCTACCCATACCATAGTCATCTTCTGATTAATGGTTATAACACCAGGGTAGAGTTCTTGCAGACGGTCGACCTTAACCATACCTACTGCTTCTGAACCTATCTGTCTGTTTTGGTTGGTTTCATCGTAGACATCATAGTCTAAAATGGTAATGTCACTTACCCCAGAACGGTAGAGGCAGTCAAGAGCATAGGAGCCTACACCACCAATGCCCAGTATGAGTATCTTGGCTTTTTGTAGTTTTTCAAAGTCTTCATCTCCAAAAAGCATACGGCATCGTTCAAACCTCATAGCCATGTATCCAAAGATTTGATATCGTCATAACTGGTCATATCCAGGTGTACAGGAGTGATGGAAACATATCCGTCGTCAATCGCTTCAAAGTCTGTAACGTGACCTTTGGTTTCCATCCATCCTAAGGAAGGTAAACCTATCCAATAGTACTCTTTACCCCGTGGATTATGGTGCACTTCAGCATGGTGTCCATAGAGACGGTTTCCTGCACGTGTAACTTTGAAACCTTTACATTCTGAGCTTGGAAGAGGAGGAATATTGACATTTAAAAATTTACGTGAGGGCAGAGGAAAATCATCTGCAAATATCTTTGCTACGAGGGTTGCTATACTCTCTTTTGCCAGATCATAGCCCAGCTCTTTGATACTTTCACCATTGTTCTTATAGACCTGTGAGATGGCAATGGCTGGGATACCTTGCAGTACAGCTTCCATTGCAGCCGATGCTGTACCGGAGTACGTGATGTCTTCACCCATATTTGAACCAACATTGATACCGGAGATCACAATGTCTGGTCTGTTCTCTTTGGTGAAAAGCTTGTTGAGTGAAAGAAAGACACAATCCGTAGGTGTACCGTCATCCAGCTTATAAAAATCTTCTTCAACTTTTACAAAATTGAGAGGTCTGGTCAGTGTTAGTGAATGCCCACATGCTGATTTTTCTGTGGTTGGTGCTACAACGCTAACATGGCCTAGAGGTTTAAGTGCTTCGACCAGTGCTGCGAGCCCTTCAGACTCAAAGCCATCATCGTTGGTAACTAATATTTGCTTACGACTCAGCATTTTACGACTCTCAATTTAGTTGCTCGCATGCATTGGGCTTTAGCCCTATAAGTGCTTCGCTTGTACTGAATTTTAATTCTTGTCATTCTATATACTTTCATATGTAGACTTTTTTATACGTTTTAAAAGGAGTCTATTATTTTACCGCTATTATAACCTTTTTGGTATAATACATACAATTATATATAAATCAATCATTTTAAAGGATATATCGTGCAAAAAGAGCCGATGTTAAAAGTAACCTATAACAAACTTTCAGAAGAACTTGAGCAGTTAAAATCTGTAGAGAGAGGTATTATAGCCCAAGTCATTGATGAAGCAAGGGCACAGGGAGACCTTAAGGAAAATGTTGAGTATCATGCAGCAAAAGAGAAGCAAGGTCTTATGGAAGCACGTATTGCTGAGCTTACAGACGTAGTAGGTCGAGCACAAGTGGTAGATCCTTCGACACTTGCACATGTGAGAGTGAGTTTTGGTTCAACGATTCAATTGACAGATCAAAATACAGATGAAGAGGTATGCTATACCATTGTAGGTGGTAAAGAGTCAAATCCTTCAAAGGGCTTAATTTCTATCCAGTCACCTATGGCTAGAGCACTTATAGGTAAAGAAGAGGGAGATGAAGTGTCACTTACTCTGCCTAGCGGTAAGAGAACATATGACATTGAAGAAGTGTCTTACGTAGAAATAGTACTAGATTAAGAGGAAAAGATATGGTAAAAGTAGGTGTTGTAGGAGCCAGTGGATATACAGGGCTTGAGCTAGTTAAAATGTTGGTTAGCCATGGTGGATTTCAGTTGACCTATCTTGCAACTACTCAGGGTGACACGATGATAGAGCAACTGCATCCTTCCTTGGTAGATGTGATCAGTCTTCCTGTAGAAAAAGCAGATGCTGCTTCTGTTGCTGAACGCTGTGAACTTGTCTTTCTTGCACTTCCTCATAAAGCGTCTATGGGCTTCGCAAAAGAGCTCTTGGACAAAGGGATAAAAGTCGTAGATCTTTCTGCCGATTATCGTTTAGATCTTGATACCTATGAAGAACACTATTGTACGCATGAAGATAAAGCACATCTAGATGATGCTACGTATGCACTGATCGAGTATTATAGAGAAGAGTTGAAAAATACTAATCTTGCTGCCGGCCCAGGATGTTATCCTACGGCAACACTTCTTGGTATATTGCCGTTCATCCCTTATATCGATACTTCTGCACCTCTTTTTGTAGATGCAAAGTCTGGTGTGAGTGGTGCAGGGAAGAAGTTGAGTGAAAGTACACACTTCGTCACCGTCAATGACAACATTTTTGCCTATAACCCACTCAAACATCGTCATGGACCAGAGATAGCAGAGAAGATAGAAAAAGTACACGGGGCTAAAATGAACGTGAACTTTGTGCCCCATCTCATTCCTGCGACACGTGGTGAGTTGGTATCTGTCTATGCAACGTTAAAAGAAGATATCGATCCATTGGAAGTCCTGAAAAAGCATTATGCTAGCGATCCGTTTATCCGTATCAGAGAGACACCGGTCGATATTAAAAGTACAGCAGGAACACATTTTTGTGACATCTTTGCAGCCAAAAACGGCAATGCACTTTTTGTCTCTTCTGCCATAGACAACCTCTTGCGTGGGGCAAGTTCACAAGCGCTTGTAGCTGCGAACTTGATGTGTGGATTCGATGAAGGCATGGGTATTCCAACTATTGCCTATATGCCTTAATATCGAGTAATAGTAAATAATATGACTATTATAAAAGAGAAAGCACTTTTTATCGCTGACTCACATTATCCTCATCATGGAGATGCTTTTTTAGAGTTACTGAAAAATCTTGAGAGTGGAGAGCTGCAAACCTCTCAGATTTTTTTGATGGGTGACAACTTTGATCTGCTCTTTGGATACAACGACTACATACAGACTTTTTCAAAAGAAGCCATAGCACTACTGCAAACACTTTCTCAAAAACTTGAAATGTATTATTTTGAAGGAAACCATGATTTCTGTCTCAAAGATATTTTCCCTGATATGCATGTATACAGTAGAGAAGAACAGCCTATAATGTTTAAACTGGGAGAAAAAAAAGTTGCGATCTCTCATGGTGACAAATATGCTACAGGATTTGCTTATGATCTCTATTGTAAAGTGTTGCGAAACAAGACGACACTTACGTTCCTCAAACCTTTTGAAAAGGCCATCATTGATCATCGTATGAAAAAGTTGTCAAAAAAACATATCTGTTTTACGTTTCATGGTTTTGAAAAAAGAGTTGAAGAGATATTGGAAAATTATACAGACGCTGATCTGGTTATAGAAGGTCATTTTCATCAGTGTAAGACAGTAGGTAAATACATCTCTTTGCCCTCATTGGCATGCCAAGGAATGGTAGGTGTCATTGAAGAGGGTGAAATGGTCTTTAAGACACTTTAATGGTTTATCTTACACTCTTTACGGTGGCCTTTCTCTCTGCTACACTGATCCCATTGGGAAGTGAAGCCTTACTTCTTTATGATATTTCTCAAAACTACTCACTAATATTATTATGGATCTTTGCAACAGTGGGGAATACCCTGGGATCCATGGTGAACTATTGGCTGGGTTTAAAAGGTGAAACCTATCTTGAAGAAAAAGGGCATCTATCAGCTAAGAAGATGGAAAAAGCAAGAGGTTTTTTTGATACATATGGGGGATTGACTCTCCTGCTGTCATGGGTTCCTATTATCGGAGACCCATTGACTTTTATCGCTGGAGTGTTACGCTACAACTTTAAGTGGTTTATACTTATTGTTACGGTAGCTAAAGGGACACGTTATGCTATAGTCATCTTTTTAGCAAGCAGTTTATCTGTATAGAAAGAACCAAACGGGATAAGTGACAAGATAGAGTAAAGTGCAGTCTCTTTCAAAATAAAGCCATCTTCTTTTTTCGCTTCAATGATCTGGTAGATGAAAGCAAATACAAGTAGGCCGTGCAGCATACCTACTACTTTAGTGGCCATAGGGTAACCAAAACTATATTTCATCGGCATAGCAATGAAAAGTAAAATGATAAATGAGATACCTTCTATTTTATTGATTAAACGAAATTTTTGTAATTCAGACATATTATCTCCTAATTTAATTTTTGTGAGTATAGCAGAAGATGTTTAATAATAAATTTATTTAGGTTATAATTATTTATCTATGCAAAAAGGGTATATATGCAAAATGAAAATGTAGAGACACACAAGATACCAGAGTATGATTTTGACATCATTGAAATGATAAAAGTAGGCTTCCGTCGTATAGAAGGAGTTAAGGGAATATTTCTAGCCGCTTTTGTTGTGTATGTTGTTGTTGCCATTATCTTACAAATGATATTGGGTATTTTCTTTCTTTCCCCACCTCCACCTGCAGAGCCAAACTATGTTAACCAACTTATTGTCGTGATAATAAGTTATCCTGTCCTTCTCCCTCTTGTGAGCGGAATAATGATGCTTGCTATAAATTATTCTCGTGGAGAGGCTATAGAACTTAATTCAATATTCAATTATTATCATCTTGCAGGTAAGTTATCGTTAGCAGGTATTTTTATGTATATTATGACGGTCATAGGTTTTATGCTTCTTATCCTTCCAGGTATCTATTTGAGTATTGCGTATATATTTACTTTACCTCTCATAGTAGATAAAGGTATGGATGTTTGGGAAGCGATGGAACTTTCAAGAAAATCGGTAACAAAACACTGGTTCAAACTCTTTGGTCTTTTCTTATTACTAAGCCTTATCATGACACTGGGTGCATTAGTACTAGGCATCGGACTCATTTGGGCAGTGCCATTGTTGTTTGTCACACTTTATGGTTTACTTTATCCATTGATCTTTGATGGGGTAGAGATTTAATTACGAAGAATACCAAAGATGTGTATCCTCGTATCAAGCATGGGGATGAAGAATATTTATCCAATTAACTCACTACAAAGATCAAAACGATTGTGCGTCATCAAATGCACTTTCCCATGTAGATCCATCATCTCATCAAAGATACGTTTAGAAGTTGCGAAGCCAACTTTTTGTTCCATCTCTTCGCCATCCATTGCGGCTAGGTTCATCTCATCTATGATTTCTTTTGGAACGGAGATACCTGGTACTTTGTCGTTGATGAAGTTTGCAGTTCTTGCTCTTACTATGGGGAATTGACCCAATACTAAGTTGGCTTCTTTGGCGGTGTCTCTTATGCTCATCTCTTTGGCTTCTTCAAAAAGTGCTAAGAGTTCTTTGGCATTTTCAAGGTCATACACAGGTTGAGTGATGATGGCTCTTGCTCCATAGTTTAACTTCTTAAGCATACGTTTTTTTAGACTGCTCATATCTTTTGCAGTTGCATTGCTGACGGCAAAAGGGTAGATGGGTTTTGGCGCAGGTTTAAGTGCTTTGTTGGAGTAGTCAACTCCTTTGTTTAAGTGGTGTATGATACTCAGAAGCAGGGTAGAGTCACGTTCGAGTACACCCTTAACATCTGGTTGGTCTGAGAATTTTGCAGGGTCACCCGTAAGCGCCAAGATACAACGCAGATCAAAGTCATTTGCCCCAAGCAGGGTAGATTGCAGTGAAAGTTTGTTTTTATCTCTCATACTCATCGTAGCGATGACGGGTTTGTTAAATGTCTGTTGTATTTTGATAGCAGAGAGTACCCCTGACATCTTGAGTTTTGCTAAAGGGTTATCCGTACATGAAAAGCCTGTGACTTTGTCTTGTAGGTTGTGCTTTTTGATATCTGCTATGATCCTATCTATGGATGCACCATGTGGTGGATTGATCTCAACAGTAATAAATCTTTTTTCAAGGCAAAGGACGTCGCAAAATTTTTCAAACATGAATATACTCTTTATAGTTTAATTAGTTATAATTCTACCTAAATAATGCATAGAGGGTTATTACAGAATATCCAATGCATAACATATTAACAAATATTAATTAGGAATTATAATGACTAAACTAGCCGTATTTGACTTTGATTCAACACTGATGGATGGCGAGACCATCGACTTTTTGGCTGAACCACTTGGACTTGAAAAGTCTGTGGCAGAGATTACTGAAAGAGCAATGGCGGGGGAGTTAGACTTTTTTAAGTCTCTTATAGCCAGAGTAGCGCTCATAGAAGGTTTGGAAGAAGAAAGAGTGAATGGTATCTGTTCAGAACTTCCTATGATGCCTGGTGCGTTTGAAGTGGTGTCTGGTCTTAAAGAGCGTGGCTATACGGTCATTTGTTTTTCTGGTGGGTTTAGAAATGCTACAAAGCCTGCTTGTGAGAAACTAGGCATTGATGCAGACTTCTCAAACTTCTTACATACTGAAAGAGGCATACTTACCGGACAGGTCGGTGGAGAGATGATGCATTCTGACGCTAAAGGTGACATGATTACACGTATGCAAAACCTTCTGGGTGTAAACAGAGAAGATACGCTTGTCGTTGGTGACGGAGCCAATGACCTCAGTATGTTCGCTCATGCAGATACACGTGTAGCTTTTTGTGCAAAACCTATTCTTAAAGAAGCTGCGACACATTGTGTAGATGAAAAAGACTTAACACAGATACTTAAAATAGTAGATTCACTTTAATGCATACCAATAGTTGTAGTATAAAAGGCATTGTACGACAACTGTTCAGTTACAAAAAAGCTGTTCTCTTAGGAAATGTACTTGCATTACTTTCTACACTGCTTATTGTTGCTATTCCGCTTTTTATTCCTATACTTGTAGATGAACTTTTATTGGGACAGGATCATGGATTCATTGCTTGGATCTCTGAAAATATCTTTACCTCTGACACAAAAGGGTATGTACTCTTTATCTTAGTTTTTATCATCTTTCTTCGCGTCGCTAGTGCACTTCTAAGCATCATGCAAAGTAAAATATTTACGATCATATCAAAAAATATCACTTATAAAATGAGAGAGTCTTTACTCAAACATTTAAAACATGTTTCACTCAAAGAGTACGAGACGATGCGCGTGGGAGCAGTGACTTCTAAACTGGTCACGGATGTGGAAACCATAGACGGATTTGTAAGCAGTACCATCTCTAAATTGATCATCGCTTCTTTTGTGTTGATTTTTTCCGCTGTGGTACTGTTTTGGATCCATTGGCAGCTTGCCGTGTTCATCTTGGTGACCAACCCCATCGTTGTTTTTTTCACTGCCAAACTTGCACGCAATATAGGTAAACTTAAAAAAGATGAGAACAAAGCAGTGGAAGTCTTTCAGTCTGCATTGAATGAAACCTTAGAACTCTTTCATCAGATTCGTGCGTCAAATAAAGAAGAGTACTTTTTTTCTAAGAGTGAAGACAAAGCCAGAGAATTAAAAGAGCACGCCATCGCATACGGCTACAAAAGCGAAGTAGCGATGAAGTACTCATACTTAGTGTTTCTGAGCGGGTATGAAGTCTTTAGAGCAGTGAGTATTTTAGCTGTAGCATACTCTGATCTTTCTGTGGGTTTGATGCTTGCTATTTTTTCTTACCTGTGGGTGATGGTAACACCTACACAAGATATCATTAACTTTCAATACGCACTCTCTACTGCCAAAGCGGCCTGTACGCGTATTAACAGTATTTATGAGATGGAACAGGAACCACAGAGAGAAGAGCCTAACAATCCTTTTGATTCCCAACATGCCGTTGATATAGAAATAAAGGATCTTTCATTCTCCTACCAGAAAAAGAAAAGTATATTAACTCATATTAACATGCATATCAGCAAAGGTGCAAAGATCGCTATTGTCGGTGCCAGTGGTTCTGGAAAGACGACACTCTCTAACATACTTGTAGGTTTTTACCCATTGGATGAGGGAGAAGTTTTGTATGGAGGAGTGTCTAACAAGGCACTAAAACTTTCAACTATCAGAGAAAATATTCATCTTATCTTGCAACATCCTAAACTCTTTAATGATACAATGTTGTTCAATCTAACGCTAGGCAAAGAGTATAGTGCAGATAGAGTGCAAAAAGCACTCGAGATCGCGCAGCTTACAGATGTCATAGAACGTTTAGATTTGGGACTTGATACGCTTGTTGGAAAAGATGGTATCAAGCTCAGTGGAGGGCAACGACAAAGAGTGGCAATAGCAAGGATGATCTTATCTGATCCCAAAGTGGTGATCTTTGATGAATCAACCTCGGCTTTAGATGTGCATACAGAAGTAAGACTGTTTGATGCATTGCATGACTTCTTGTCCGAAAAGACGGTGATTACCATCGCACATAGACTCAGTACCATAAAAAGTGCAGAGTTCATTTATGTGTTGGAAGATGGTAAGGTTGTTGATAGTGGTACACCAAAGGCACTATTAGCAAAAGACGAGAGTTATTTTTCTAGCATGGTTTAAAGGTACACATTGGATATTTTTCAAGCAATAATCATAGGTATTATCGAAGGTTTTACAGAGTTTTTACCCATTTCATCTACAGGGCATATGATTGTTGCTAGTGAATTCTTGGGCGTTTCTCAAGATGCATTGACAAAAGCGTATGAAGTTATCATCCAATTTGCTGCGATTATGGCAGTGATGCTTATCTACAAAGAAAAAATTACTTTCAAAAAAATAGACCTATGGCAAAAACTTTTTGTTGCTTTCCTACCGTTGGCCATAGTAGGATTCATCTTCAAAGATAAGGTCAAAACACTTTTTACTGTTGAAGTTGTAGCATGGATGTTTATCATGGGCGGAATAGTTTTTCTTGTAGTTGAGTATTTTTATAAAGAAAAAGAGTGGCATGTTTCAGAAGTAGAAGAGGTAAGTTACAAACAGTCTCTATGGGTAGGTGTAGCACAGATATTTTCACTTATCCCAGGTACAAGCAGAGCAGGGGCTACCATCATCGGCGGTTTACTTGTAGGATTGGATAGAAAAACATCTATGGAGTTTTCTTTTTTACTTGCCATACCTGTGATGGCAGCAGTAACAGGTTACGACTTACTTAAACACTATCAAGATTTCGCAGATGCTAACTGGGCTGCTTTTGTTGCTGGTTTCATTGCTGCATTTATCGTTGCTTATCTGACGATTAAACTTTTTCTTGCATTTATTCAACGTTTTACATTTGTGGCGTTTGGTATTTACAGAATACTTTTTGGAGTGATCTTACTGACGATGATATAATGTATAGGGACAGACCCCTGTGTCTGTCCTAGCTCAGCACGGGGGTTGACCCCTACATATGAAAACTGAATTTATAGAACCTCTTACGGGAGTTTCTATTAAGTTCAAAAAGATTTTTTGGACATGAACGAGGATACCTCGTATTTTAAAGGTTTATAATGAAATTTAGTGAATTTGATTTTCATGCTGATATAGCAAAAGGTGTGAAAATAGCAGGCTTTAAAGAGCCTAGTCCTATCCAAGAGATGGCTATCCCTATCATCGCTAATGGCAGTGATATGGTAGGTCAAGCCCATACGGGTACAGGAAAGACAGCAGCGTTTGGTCTTCCTATGATGGATAAACTTGCCAAAGGTGAGATAGAAAGAGCGTTGGTTATCACGCCTACAAGAGAGTTGGCAACACAAGTGGCTGATGAATTGTACCATTTAGGACGTTTTGCAGGTATTAGAACGTTAACAGTGTATGGTGGTGTAGGCTATGGACGTCAGATAGCACTTATCCACAAAGGAGTACAGATCGTCGTAGCTACGCCAGGAAGACTTAAAGACCTTTATAAAAAAGGCAAGATCGATGTTTTCAACCCAGAGATAGTTGTACTGGATGAAGCAGATGAAATGCTTGACATGGGTTTTCTGGAAGAGATCAAAGAGATCTTTGAGTATATTCCTCAAAACAGACAAACATTGCTTTTTTCTGCAACGATGCCTGAACCGATCAAAGAGTTGGCAGGTAATATTCTGTATCAACCAGAGTTTATCTCTGTTGTAGGAGATGAAGAGACGACTAATAACATCATAGATCAACGTTACTATATGATCCATGAGAACCAAAGAGATGAAGCCATTGTCAAACTGCTTGAGACGGAAGAAACCAATAAATGTATCATCTTCTGTCGTATGAAAAGAGAAGTGGACAGATTGACTGAACATTTACAGGCATTGGGGTTTAATGCCAGTGGTTTACACGGTGACTTGGAACAGAGGGACAGAGAAGTGGTCATTAAAGCCTATAGAAGAGGCGAAACGAAGATCATGGTAGCCACAGATGTTGCTGCACGTGGTCTTGATGTCAAAGATGTATCCCATGTTTTTAATTATCACATTCCTTTTGATCCACAAAGTTATGTACACCGTATCGGTCGTACAGGGCGTGCAGGAAAAAGTGGTCAGGCGATTACGTTGGTGACAACTGAAGAGTTTAAAGAACTCCAACGTATTCAAAAAGAAGTAGGTGCAGAGATGCGTTTAGCAACCATTCAAGGTGGTAAAGGGCTTGATGATTCCGGTCGTGAATACTTAGCTGAACAGATCAGAGATATCCACGTACATAACGATGCAGCAGAGTTGTTGGCATATATGGGAGAGATGGATAAAGAGGTACTATTGGAAAAGCTTATTTCACGTGTTATTGAACAAGAGCAGAATAATGTAGGGACTCAAATCGGTTTTGATCAAAATACTGTAGATGAGATGATGCAAGGGTATCAAGAGGAACAAAAAGCTACCCGAAATACCAATCGTAGAAAAAAGAGAAGATAATTTCCCTTTTTTACCTAATAACAAGCAAAACTATTTTAAAATTTGTAAACTTATAAAGTGAGGTTAATTGCTATGGAAATTAATTTAATAGGCGAAAGTCTAAAATTTATGGTGCTAGGGATGATGGTTGTATTCGTCTTCCTAGCTATACTCGTTCAAATAATGAAGCTACAAGCTAAAATTATCAATAAATACTTCCCTGAGAAGGCACCTGAAGTAGCTTCTACTTCAAAGAATGTTACTCAGGAAGCTCATCATGTTTCAGCTATAATCGCAGCTGTCACTGAATTTCGTAAAAAATAAGGTATTCTAAATGGCTAAAAAATATATTGATGTTATGGACACAACTTTTAGAGACGGATTTCAGTCTGTCTTTGGTGGTCGTGTACTTATGGATGACTTTTTTCCTGCAGTAGAAGCAGCGAAACAAGCAGGAATTAATCACTTCGAATTTGGTGGTGGAGCAAGATTTCAGTCACTCTACTTTTACTTACAGGAAAATGCATTTGAGATGATGGACGGTTTTAGAGAGATTGTAGGACCAGATGCTAATCTTCAAGTGCTTTCACGTGGTATCAACACAGTAATGCTTGATACAGGTAGCCGTGAAATGATAGACCTCTTTGCAAAAATGTTCAAAAAACACGGAACAACAACGGTACGTAACTTTGATGCATTGAACGATGTAAACAACCTTGCGTTTTCTGCAGAAATGATAAAAAAACATGGTCTAGATCACGAAGTAGTGGTAACGATGATGGATCTTCCTCCAGGATGTAAAGGTGCACATGATGTTGCTTTTTACGAAAAAACACTTAGAAATATCTTAGACTCTGGTATATCTTATGACAGCGTTTGTTTTAAGGATGCATCAGGAACTGCAAACCCTCATAAAGTATATGAGACTATCGCGATGGCAAGAAAGTTACTTGGTGACTCTGTGCACCTAAGACTTCACACACATGAAACTGCAGGTGTTTCTGTTGCCTCTTACCTTGCAGCACTAGATGCAGGAGCAAATGGTATCGACCTGGCTGCATCACCGGTAAGTGGTGGTACGAGTCAACCAGATATTCTTACGATGCTTCATGCAACAAAAGGAACGGATTATAATCTTGGTGATTTGCAGCTTGATAAAATACTTAAGTATGAAGAGAGACTTAAAGAATGTCTTTCAGACTATATGATACCACCTGAAGCAACGCAGGTATCACCTCTTATTCCATTCTCCCCTATGCCTGGTGGTGCATTGACAGCTAACACACAAATGATGAGAGATTCAGGTGATCTCGATAAGTTTGATGAAGTAATCGCTGCGATGAAAGAAGTAGTAGAACGTGGTGGTTACGGTACATCTGTAACACCAGTGAGTCAATTTTACTGGCAGCAAGCGTATGCAAACGTTATGTTCGGTCCTTGGAAGCAAATAGCACCAGGATACGGACGTATGGTACTTGGTTACTTTGGTAAAACACCAGTAAAAGCAGATGCTGAGATCATCAAGCTTGCATCTGAGAAATTAGATTTAGAACCAACAACAGAAAATCCTTTGGATTTTGCAGATAGAGTTGAAACAAAATCTATTGCACACTGGACAAAAGTACTTGAAGAAGAAGGTTTAGAAGTTTCAGATGAAAACATCTTTATTGCAGGTGCATGTGATCAAAAAGGTATTGCGTTCTTGAAGGGTGAAAGCCCTCTCATGGTAAGAAAAGGTAAAAATAATTGTAGCGGAGATGAAGAAATGGCAGGAAATTATACAGTAGTAGTAGATGGTAAACAATATAGTGTACAAGTAGCAGAGGGTGAGGGTGATATCCAGATTTCACCAGCTCAAGTAAATGCAGTAGGAGAAGCAGCAACACCTGCACCTGCACCAAGTGGAGTAGGAAGTGTAGAAATTCATTCTCAAACACCAGGTACTGTATGGAAGATATTGGTAAGCCCAGGTGATAGTATCAAAGAGGGTGATAAGATTATGATCCTTGAAGCGATGAAAATGGAAATTGATATCACTGCACCTAAAGATGGTATTATTGCGTCAATTAATGTTTATGTCAATGACTCAGTCGCAGACGCACAACTTCTAGCCACAATGGAGTAAGTATGAAGCTTAAACATCTTTTACTTTCGATGATGTTTGCTTTTACAGCACTCACATCAACAGTGCAAGCCAGCGTGCATGAAGCAGCTGCTGTACCAACACAAGAAACAGAAAAGGCATATGAACCTAAGTCTATTACTCAACTTCTTGGAAGCTTTTTTGAAACTACAGGTTTTAATGCAATGATAAACCCCCAAGACGGTGTCGTAAACGGTAATGGTGAAGAGATGAGTCATTTTGCTCAAAGTTGGGGTAAACTTATTATGTTTATTATCATCTTTCTTCTTTTCTACCTGGCTGTTGCTAAAGGGTTTGAACCCCTTCTTCTTTTACCTATCGCCTTTGGTGGACTTCTGGCCAATATCCCTATAGCCAACATGACAGGTGATCACGGTATGTTGGGTATTATTTATAATATGGGTATTGCTAACGAATTTTTCCCTCTACTTATCTTTATGGGTGTTGGAGCGATGACGGATTTTGGACCACTTCTTTCTAACCCAAAAACAGCACTTCTTGGTGGAGCTGCTCAGTTTGGTATCTTTGGTTCATTGGTTGGTGCAGCAGCACTTTCACAGTATACAGGAATGGTAGACTTTACCCTTAAGCAATCTGCAGCAATCAGTATTATCGGTGGGGCTGATGGTCCTACTTCTATCTTTATTGCTTCGGCATTAGCACCTGAACTTCTTGGAGCTATTGCAGTTGCTGCGTATTCATATATGGCGTTGGTTCCAGTGATCCAACCACCTATAATGAGAGCATTAACGACAAAAGCAGAACGTCAAATTGTTATGAAATCAACGAGAAAAGTAAATAGACTTGAAAAACTTATTTTTCCACTGATCGTTATCATGATGATCGCACTTATTTTGCCTGATGCAGCACCGCTTATGGGATCTTTTGCACTTGGTAACTTTGCAAAAGAATCAGGTGTGGTTGACAGACTTTCGAATGAGATGCAAAACTCACTTATTAACATTGTTACTATTTTCCTTGGTCTTGGTGTTGGTTCTAAATTGGCTTCGGATTCATTTTTAGTAGCTGAGACAATGGGTATTATGATTATTGGACTTCTTGCCTTTTCAGCAGGAACAGCTATGGGTGTACTTATGGCTAAGCTTATGAACAAGTTTTCTAAAGAGCCTATCAATCCGCTTATCGGTGCAGCGGGGGTTTCCGCCGTACCGATGTCAGCTAGGGTTGTGAGTAAAGTTGGTTCTGAAGAAAAACCTGGTAATATTCTGCTCATGCATGCCATGGGTCCAAACGTGGCCGGTGTAATCGGTTCAGCAGTAGCAGCAGGTGTACTACTTTCAATCTTTAAGTAAAGTAGTCCCACGTAGTATGCTTCCTCTAGAGAGGAAGCATAAGTTAGAAAATAATACATATTTTCTAACTTATGCTTTAGCGTAGTGAAGACGAACTTTGTTCGTTTCACATTATAATAAAAATAGAGAAATAGGATACTTATGAGTACTAAAACGCCCAACGGACTTGATAAACTAGGATTGAAAGATATCGGAGATGTCTATTACAATTTAAGTTATGACGAGTTGCAAGCGCACGAAGTAAACAGCGGAGAGTGTAAGATCTCTACATCAGGGACAGCAATGTGTGATACAGGAATCTTCACAGGACGTAGTCCTAAAGATAAATATTTTGTTGATCAGGCACCTTCAAACGAACATATCGCTTGGGGTGATGTAAATGCTAAGATAGATAAAGAGATCTATGAAGAGCTTCTTGACCTTACTTTGACTCAACTCTCCGGTAAGAATATCTATGTAACAGATGTATATGCAGGAGCAAGTGCCGCAAGTAAGCGTTCAGTAAGATTCGTTACGGAAGTAGCATGGCAGGCACACTTTGTTAAAAATATGTTTATCCGTCCTACAGAATCTGAACTCGAAAGATTTGTTCCAGACTTTACTGTATATAATGCATGTAAAACGGTAGATGAAAAGTACAAAGAACATGGGATGAACTCTGATGTATATGTTGTGTTTAATGTAGAAGATAATGTTTCTATCATCGGTGGTACTTGGTATGGCGGTGAGATGAAAAAAGGTATTTTCTCTATGATGAACTACTGGTTGCCACTTGAGGGTAAACTTTCTATGCACTGTTCTGCTAATGTAGGTGAAGATGAAGATGTATGTCTTTTCTTCGGACTGTCAGGTACAGGTAAGACTACACTTTCAACAGACCCAAAAAGAGCACTTATCGGTGATGATGAACATGGTTGGGACAATCATGGTGTCTTTAACTTTGAAGGTGGATGTTACGCAAAAGTCATCAATCTTGATGAGAAATCTGAACCAGAGATCTATGGTGCCATTATTAAAGATGCACTTTTGGAAAATGTGGTTTCAAATGAAAATGGTAGTGTTGACTACACGGATGGTTCTAAAACAGAAAATACACGTGTCTCTTACCCTATAGAACATATTGAAAACCATAAAGAAGATCTACAGGCAGGTCACCCAAATAACATCATCTTCCTTTCAGCTGATGCATTTGGTGTATTACCTCCGGTAAGTAAACTGACTAAAGATCAGGCGATGTACTACTTCCTTAGCGGATATACGGCTAAAGTTGCGGGAACTGAAAGAGGTATTACTGAACCTGTTGCTACATTCTCAGCATGTTTTGGTGAAGCTTTTTTACCACTGCACCCAACAGCATACGCTAAACTTCTTGGTGAGAAGATAGATGAACATGGTGTAAATGTATACTTGGTAAATACTGGTTGGACAGGTGGTCCTTACGGTACAGGTAAACGTATGAGTATTAAAAACACGAGGGCATGTATCGATGGTATTTTAAGTGGTGCAATCTTAGATACAGAGTTTGAAACGCTTGATACATTTAATCTTGCTATCCCTAAAACATTGGATGGTGTCGATACAGCTGTACTTAACCCAAGAAACACATGGGAAGATAAAGCTGAGTATGATGCAATGTTAGAGAAGCTCGCTAATATGTTCCAGGAAAACTTCCACCGTTATGATGGTAACCGTGGAGAGTTCGATTATGCATCTGCAGGTCCTCAACTTTAATACAAATCTTTTTCTCAAATCACTCTTATATCAATAAGAGTGATTATCTCTTCTTTAATCAATGTTTCTGTATAGTTATACTAATAAAAATTATTAAAGGCAATAATATGAATGTAAATAAAATGAGATCAGTATGTAGACCTATTAGAATTGTTGTAGGACTTGGACTTATAGCATATGGTGTATATTCAGGAATTCAATGGTTCTATCTTGGATTTATCCCACTTATTGCAGGACTTGTAAACTTTTGTCCAGCATGTATCATCACTAAAAAGTGCGATACGCCAGCAAAATAAAATAAATAAGGATTTTCCTTATTTATTTACCTCTTATTTGACACTATACGTTAGCACTCTTTCAGCAATTCAACCATTCCACTTATTTAATAAAGTATAATTTCAAAATACAATGCTACAAAGGTACAGGCTATGGATAAACTCACACAATATTTAAATGATCATGCTCATGATGAATTACATCCCTCAGAGATAGCCAATCTTCTTAAAGATCTAAATGAAAAAAGTTTTAATGAAGCCGTACAATACATACCTAAAGAGCTTGTTGCGGATGTTGCATTGGAACTTCCGGACAGGTATTTTGAAGATGTTATTGAGTCTTTTACAACCAAAGAACTCGCAGCATCTGTGGCAGAACTGGAAAGTGATGACCAAACAGACTTTATGCAAGAACTTGAAGAAGTTGATCATAGCATAGCGAGAGCGGTTTTTAACCAGTTACATGAAGATGATCAAGCGGATATTTTAAAGCTTAAGCAGTATGATGAAGATGAAGCGGGTGCTTATATGCAGGTAGAAGTATATACCGCCAATTTACATCATACTGTACACGATGTGATTAGAGAATTTGCTAAATTGAGACGAAAAGATGAACTTGAAAATGTGAATTATCTTTTTGTTACAGATGAAGAAGATATTTTACGTTATGGTATTGGTTTAGACCACCTTCTTGTGTTTGATTTTGATACAACGCTACAAGAGAATATTGAAGAAAACCCTGAAAAGTATAAGACTATTTTGGGATCTGACCATGATGATATTCGTGATATTGTACAGAAGTTTCAAGAGTATGATCTTTCGTCAATGCCTATCGTAGACGATAAGGGTATACTGCTTGGGCGTATTACATCAGATGATATCTATGACATCATCAATGAACAGGCAACAGATCAGATGTATCACTTGGCCGGTGTAAATGATGATGCCGAAGAAGATGAAGATATTTTCAAAGCAGGAAAAGCACGTGCAGTATGGTTGGGGGTGAACCTTATCACTGCAATTTCCGCTTCGATAGTGATAGGTCTTTTTTCAGACACACTGCAAAGCTTTGTTGCTTTGGCCATCTTGATGCCCATTGTGGCTTCTATGGGTGGTAATGCAGGGACTCAAAGTCTTACAGTTGTTGTACGTCAACTAGCACTTGGTGACATTGCCAAACATGATGCATTTCGTACGATAAAAAAAGAAGTGATACTCTCTCTTGCAAATGGTCTCATTTTTGCTATAATCATGGGTATAATAGCCGCAATATGGTTTGACAAAGGGATGCTTGGCATTGTCATAGCACTCTCAATGATCATCAATTTATTGTGTGCAGGTTTCTTTGGTGCCATGGTGCCATTGTTTCTCAAAAAAATGGAAGTCGACCCAGCTATCGGAAGTACAGTAGTATTGACTACCGTGACGGATGTTGTAGGCTTCTTTTCATTCTTAGGTCTAGCGACCTTGATATTATTATAAAGGTACATTTACTTACATGGATTTGTTAATTCTCTATTTTACTTTGGCTGTAGTGATATCGTTCATCTGTTCGATTCTCGAATCAGTTTTACTCTCAGTCAACATGGCATATATTTCAGTTCTTGAAAAAGAACGTCCTAAAGTAGGGGCACTTTTAAAAGCCCATAAAATTGGTATAAATAAGTCTATTTCTTCTATTTTGATCCTCAATACTATTGCCAACACACTTGGTGCAGCAGCAGTGGGAGCACAGGCAGAGAGTATTTATGGTGTAGGAGCAGTTTTTTATGTTTCTGTGGTTTTAACCTTTGCTATTTTGTTTCTTTCTGAGATTATTCCTAAAACGATCGGGGCAGTCTATTGGAAGTCTTTGGCACCTACGGCTGCGTATACTATACGTTTTTTTATCTGGTTTACCTATCCTATTATTTTGATGACACTCTTTGTAACAAACCGTATCAGTAAATCTGACGATATGATGAGTTTGACTAAAGCAGAGCTTATCGAGAGTACACTGCTAAGTGAAGATGAAGGTGTACTTGGAGAGAAAGAATCGGATGTGATTGAAAATATCCTTCTGCTTGACAAAATAAGAACCAAAGAGATACTTACACCCAGAACAGTGGTTTTTGCTTTGGATGGTACTCGAAGTATAAAAGATATTATAGAAAATGAACCAGCAATATTTAAATTTTCAAGAGTACCTATCTATCATGAGAGTATTGAAAATATTACCGGGATAGTGATGACTAAAAAAATCTTTAAGCAGGCACTTAAAGATGACAGTGTTGCTTTAAACACTGTAAAAAAAGATATTTTTAAGATCTCGGAGAACTTACCTGTCTCAAGAGCACTGGACCTTTTTATTAAGAAAAAAGAGCATATGTTTTTAGTACTTGACAGTTATGATCAAGTGGAAGGTATTGTGACACTTGAAGATTGTGTTGAGACGATATTGGGTGTTGAGATCGTCGATGAGAGTGACAGTGATGCCGATATGAGAGAGGTTGCAAAACAAAAAATGCGTCTTAAACGTAGGTTAGACAGCGTTTCTAACGACGCAGATTAAGGCTTGTTTTGTCATTAGCTACACTTGGATTATCTCCAGAAATTTTAAAAGCACTGAGTGACAAAGGCTATGAGTCTGCCACGCCTATACAAAAAGCACTGATCCCAGTGATGTTCTCTCGCCGTGACATTATGGCCGGGGCACAGACAGGGACAGGAAAGACGGCAGGCTTTTCTCTGCCTATACTCCAAGATCTAAGCAAAACTTTTGTTGAGGGACAGCATTACCCTAAAGCAGTTATTTTAGTACCTACACGTGAACTGGCTAAACAGGTACATGCAAGTATAGAAGCGTATGGAAAGTATCTTCCTTTAAAAAGTATTGTACTCTTTGGTGGGGCAAATCTAACATCACAGGCAAACAAACTTAAAGCTGGTGTAGATATTATCGTTGCTACAAGTGGACGTCTCTTGGAACATATAGGACAAAAAAATGTTAACCTTGAAAGTGTTGATTATCTGGTGTTGGATGAAGCAGATACTATCTTAGATATGGGCTTTGTCCATGAAGTGAGTAAGATACTTCAGCATCTACCTCAAAGACGACAAAATGTGCTCATATCTGCGACACTTTCTGGTAATGTCAAAAGACTGGGTGAACAGATACTCCAAAAACCAAAACTCATAGAAGTAGACAGTATGGGAACCTCTGCACATTCTGTAGAACAGATAGTCTATCCTGTTGAAAAAGAAAAGAAAACAGAGTTACTATCTTACCTCATAGGTTCACGTAACTATAAGCAAGTACTTGTCTTTGTACGTAAAAAAGAAGTGGCAGATGAAGTGAGTAAAGAGTTAAATCTCTCTGGACTCAAAACAGCTGTCATTCATGGGGGTAAAAGTTCTGGAGAGAGATCTCGAGCATTAGAGGGATTCAAAGAAGGAAAAGTGCGTGTACTTGTTGCAACTGACATCGCAGCACGAGGTCTAGATATACCTGCATTAGGGGTAGTGATGAATTATGACATCCCTCACGTCACAGGAGACTACATACACCGCATAGGACGTACAGGAAGAGCGGGGGCTAAAGGTTTAGCCATTACGCTCATCTCACCTATAGAAATGGTAGCACTTAAAGATGTAGAACGTCTTATGGGTAAGAGTATCCCCCAGGAAAAACTAGAAGGTTATGCTCCTCAGGTCATACCTAAACAAAAAGGCGCACGTAAAAACCCGAACGAGCATAAAAATACAGATGGGGCTTTTGGTAAAAAGAAAACTAAAACAGCCACTGTACCTAAAAGTAAAAAACGTAAAACAACTAAACGTGATGGGTTTAAAACTTTTGATGCAGCTAAGCCAAAGGTGGAGAAGAAAGATAAAAAACGTGGGAGAGGTAGGAAATAATTCCGAGTTAAACGGTCTATAATACCTACTTTAGAAGATCATATTTAAACGTATTTCTCGTCTCAACATACAAAATGTGAACGAGAAATACTAGAAATAAAAGTTTTAGAAGTGTTACGCTTTAATGTCTTTCAAAAATGCCAAAGTTAGTGTATCTTTACCATCGATGAGTTTCTTTCCAACATTAAGTTTCACGCTGTGGAAAAGAAAAAGTTCACCTGCATAATTGATACCCAGGATAAAACTATAGTCTCCAAAAGCAAATCGTTTTAACCCTTTTGCTTCAGGTTTTTGGGTAGGATTCTTGATATGAAAACAGACTTCGTTAGGGAAGTCACTTGTACGTTGGTCATTATCATTTAAATGTACCTCACCTAACTCAGATGTAACCTGAAGAGAGAGTTTCTGATCGAGCTCGTGTGTTCTTATAGTATAAGCGCCAAATGTAAATTGCATCAATACTTCCTTATTTATGAGATAAGATATTATACCTTGATTGACATAGTTTTAAATGAATCTTTGTATAATTAATAGGAACATGGATCATTGAAGATGAGCATTTGTCAGTCTCCCTCCCACGCTTACTTGTTAACTGTTTCAGTTAGTCTATGTAGTTTATACTTCTTTTAAAGAAAACTTCCCGATCTCTTCCAAAAATGTAGTAGCGTATGATCCCTTAGGAAGGTAAAATTCAACTGTAAGCTTTTTAGTGTTACTGTCATACTTTGTCTCTACCTCTTTAGGCCATACCCAGGCGAAACGTCTGTCTCCCTTTAGACTACTTAACTCCGTATCATCATATTCTTCTTCTAGATGGTAGGCATCACTTTTGGCTCTTATGGCATTGTCTCCACATAACAGTCCAGTAGGAGAGATCTTTCTTTGTTCAAAAGCTTGTGCACTTTGCTGCATCTCTTTCACATAATCGGTTTTTCCATAAGGATAAGGCATGATGACATCACCTATAAAGAGTTTGAAAAACTGAGGCTGTTTGGCCAAGACTTTCACTAGTTCCAGAGGGTATTGCAGTTTTTTTGCTGCTTCATCCACTTTATTACCTGTGATGATGGCAGAGAGTTTGACTCTTGAAGCCAGCCATTTGTTATAGAGGTAGCTTTGGTAAGCGGAGACAAGTAACTTCTCTTTACTTCCCTTAAGACGTTTTCCTGAAAGGGCTATCTCTTTACCCTGAAGGTAAGAACGACTGTCTTCTCCGAAACGCTGGTACCCATAGTAGTTAGGTATACCGTTTACTTGCATTTTTTTGGCGGTGGTAGTGAAAAATTTCGCTTCATTTTCAGAGATATCATGCAAGACAATGGAAAAGCGGTTGCCTTTGAGGTGGCCTATCTTGATAGGTGCTTTGTTGTAAGTACGTTCAAGTATTTCTATCTTCTCTGTGGTGAGGTTTTTGTTCAGTTCTTTTTCGTACTTTTTCGGAAGAGAAATATACTGTATAGTGGTGGCATTTTTATCTTTAAGACCTGCGTACCCTATGTCACGTTCTTCTAGACCCGTTGCTTTGGCTAGTACAGTGATGAGTTTCCATGTACTCATGTCTGTTTTTTTGATTTTGAGTATGAGATAGTTTCCTGTACCGGTAGAAGCGTAAAGAGGTATCTCTTCAACAAAAAATCGTTCGACTGTTTGTTTAAAATCAAACTTGAGTGGAGTATGGTTATATGCGTAGGTTTTAATGTGATTCATGGTGAAATTATAGCGAAATAATGTGGAGTTTTAGATTGTCTATTTCTTTATGAGAGTGAGGTTTATCCGCATTTCCCGGGAGCACATTTCATACCGTTAAATTGTCCTGTAAGTGTGCTATCGGTACTACCTTCATGCATTTTATCCATTCTTTCTTTCATTATTTGTGGATGTACTATGAATTTATAGCCCTTATTAAGAGTGATCCCACCATAGAGAATGACAAGCAGAGCGGCCAGCTTCATCATCGTACCGCGCAGTGAGCCTTTTTGCAAGAATTTTGTGAGGAATCCTAAAAAGAAAAGTGCAGGGATGGTTGCCAATCCGAAAGTTGCCATCACCAAAGCACCTGCAAGAGGGTCAGCTGTGCTTGCCGCAAAAATCGCAAAAGAGTAGACAAGCCCACAGGGGATGATACCATTGAGTAATCCTAAAAGATAAAAACTGAGATAAGATTTATTTGACATCAATGCTCTAAAGCTGTTTTGATACCAGGCGTATTTTGAAACAGACCATTCAGCGGAGTTTAGAAATTTTAGATTTCCTATGAGTGAGAGACCTGCGAGTATCATCAGCATACCGGTGATGACAAAAAGTACCCCTTTGGTTGTAGGCGTAAATGCGACTACTTGTCCAACATAACCAAAGGCAGCACCCAAAATAGCGTAGGTGGTGACACGACCAAAATTGTAGGCTAAGTGAGCAGACGTTTGTTGTAGATAAGAAGTTCTTTGATCAATTTTTGTAGAAGAGTATGCAACAACGATCCCTCCACACATACCGATACAATGTCCAACGCTTCCTAAAAAGGCCGTTGTTAAGATGATAATTAAATCGATATTGCCCATTTAAGCTAAGCCTCTTTTATAAATTAATGAATCCATTATGAGTACCTAGGGTTAATCAGAGGGTTCAATATTAAAACTATAGTATTATTTTGTTAAAATAGTGTTAATAATGCATAAGGGTGTGATTTTGTTTAAAATTTTAAAACGTAATATAATGAAAATGTTTAGAGAATTACTTGTATATCATCATAGTTCTTTAGAGTATAGAGCAAAAATACTAACACTTATGATCTCAGCCAATGGTGAGATATGTGAATGTGAAAAACAAAAACTTAAAGAGATCGCACACGAAATTTATGGTAAGGATCATGAGAGAGCAGAACTTCTTATAGATACAGTCAATGAATACCATACAAAGATCATCACAAACAACGGACTGGATTTTGAGCATCTTATTCAATTGGTTGATAGAGAGACTAGAGAAGTCCCTCGTTTTACAGCAAAGATCGATATGGGGCTTCTTATGCAACTGCATGAATGTATGGACAGTTCAGAAGATATACTTTTTCAACAGCGTATTATAGAGTTTTTACAGGGCCTTAAGGATGAATATGGAATGGTATAGTTACCATAAATAGGACGAATAAGGAACAAAGTACCTTATGCTACGTTAACACTGAGTTCTTTTCATCAGAGTGCTCACGCGACTAGTTGCTTTATTTAGAAAGGTTTAGTTATGGAATGGTATAGGTTCATTATCTTTGGAAAAGTGCAGGGTGTATTTTATAGAAAGTCTGTTTCTCAGACTATGATGAAGAAACAATATAAAGGGTATATACAAAACCTTGATGATGCTACAGTAGAAGTGGTTGCTGAAGTGTTTGATGATGATTTTGATACTTTTATGGGTATATTAAAAGAAGGATCTTTATTGAGTTCTGTTAAGGATATTCAATATGAGATCATTAATGATGCAGAATTTACAACAGATGGTTTTGAGATACGATATTAGGAGCGTTAGATATGAGTAGTGGTTGGGGATGTCAATTTATGGGTACAAAAGGTGATGATAAAGAGTGGTGCTTAAAACTCCATCATCACTGTGAACCAGGATGCAAAGGCTGCATCATCGCTGGACAAGTGGAGTTCTCCACACCCAATGTGAGTGAAGAACAGGAGAGAAAAGTCAAAAATCGTAGTGACAATCCTCTAAGTGACAAGTAACTACGCCATCTCTTTTCCAAACTTCGCTTTGAGTTTTGCCAACTTTGGTGGAATAACAGCCATACAATACCCCTGCATAGAGTTTTGACGGTAGTAGTCCTGATGATATGCTTCTGCTGTGTAGTAGCTCTCTAAAGGTTCTATAGTAGTGACAATAGAATCTGTGTAGTCTGCCTGTGCAGCTTCCAGTGCTGCTTCTGCTGCCTCTTTGGTCTCTTCATCTGTATAGAGGATGGTTGATCGGTACTGTGTTCCTCTGTCTGCACCTTGCTGGTTGAGTGTAGTAGGGTTATGTACTGCAAAGAAGATGTCCAGTAGAGTATCAGAAGTGATGATGTTGTCATCATATGTGATCTTGATCACTTCTGCATGTCCTGTATCCCCAGTACAAATGTCTCTGTAGGTTGGGTTAAGGGTTTCTCCATTGGCATAGCCACTCTCTACATCACTTACACCTTTGAGTAATTCAAATACTGCTTCAGTACACCAGAAACATCCGCCACCGACTATGAGTTCTCGCTTCATTATATATCCTTTTATTTCACAAAACTACAATAAGTAGCGGGAAATATCCTTGTTTAATTTATATTTATTTTATTTGCTATAATACCTAAGAAATTAAAAACTAATCTAAATAGGGAGTTTTTCTTATGAATGTAAATGTTGTATGTCCACATTGTCTCAAAGTGAACCGTATACCTAAGAAAGAATCATATGCTAAAGCAAACTGTGGCGGATGTAAGAATTCTTTACTTAAGAGTGCACCTGTCTCTGTAGATGCAGACAAGCTAGGTACCTTTATAGTAAATTCTGATGTCCCGGTTGTTGTTGACTTTTGGGCCCCTTGGTGTGGTCCTTGTCTTCAGATGGCTCCTGCTTTTGAAGAAGCTGCTTTGGCTATGCCCTTGCAGGCACAGTTTGTGAAAGTAAATACAGAGGAACAACAAGCTTTAGGTGCTCAGTATGGTATACAGAGCATACCTACGCTTATCGTATTTAAAAATGGTAAAGAAGTTGACAGACTTAGTGGGGCATTAAGTGCCAGTAGATTACAAAGCTGGGTTAGGCAGTCTCTATAGATGAGTAAAATATTATTATTAGAAGATGATGCCAACCTGAACGAAACGGTTACAGAGTTCCTGGAAGGGAAGGGTTATGATGTGGTAAGTGTCTATGATGGATATGAGGCACAAGAAAAACTCTATGAGAGTAAGTATGACTTACTTCTTTTAGACGTCAATACACCCGGTATCAATGGTTTTGATCTTTTAAAAGAGGCTAGAGGCGCTGATGTGGTAGCACCTGCTATTTTTATCACTTCATTAGACTCGGTAGATGATCTAGAGAAAGGCTTTGACAGTGGTTGTGATGACTACATACGTAAACCCTTTGTACTGAAAGAACTACATATACGTGTGGAAACACTCATTAAACGTGCCTTTTACCATGAATCTAAAGAGTTGATAGAGATTTCAAAAGATATCGCCTATGACATTAGGAACAATGAACTTATCATCGATGGAGAAACGGTATCATTGGGACATAAAGAGTCTATGCTTCTTAAACTTTTTATGAAAAATGAAGATGAGGTGATTGTACATGAACGCATTTATAAACATTTGTGGGATTTTGATGAAGAACCTAGTGATACTGCACTTCGTACCTACATTAAGAATCTTCGTAAAATTATAGGTAAGGAAAGAATTGTTAGTATCAAAAAACAAGGCTACAAATTCACTGCTGAAAAGTGAGAGAAAATCTCTTTTTAGATTTTTAACACTGTATGTAGCAATGGTCATATTTCTGATCACGCTGCTTTCACTGTTTTACTATCAGAGTCAGGAAAAACTGATGCTTTCTGATAAGCGTGCCATGATGACTAAGTATGCTTACATACAAACAAAAAGACTTAAAGTATTGCATCATTTTTTTGATGAAAGAACAGAGTACCCTCGTGATCCCCGTTTTAAATCAGCCATGTATGACTTAGAACATATGAAAATATTTTCTTTACTTGAAGATGAAAATGTACGTTTTGATGAGGAAGAGATATATATTAGTAACACTCATATACATTTAGTGAAAACATTAGATGAATATTATTTGGGGACGAAGTATCTTATTATAGAAGTGAAAGACAGTGGTACTTGGAGAGGGGAGATATGGAAAAGTATCCTAGGCTATGGTACTTTTGCCTTTATCTTTTTTCTGTTATTTGGTCTCTACCTTGCCAAATTATTTTTAAAACCAATGCGTGATTCTATTGTACTTTTAGATAGATTTATCAAAGATACTACCCATGAGCTTAACACGCCACTCTCTGCGATACTGGCAAACATAGAGATGATGGACACAGATGTCATGGTAGAGAAAAATAAGACAAAATTGGCACGCATCAACATTGCAGCAAAAACTGTTTCTGTCCTTTACAAAGATCTAACCTATCTTACTTTGGAACAGGAAGCAGAGAATCATGATGAAGAGATAGAAATTAAAGAGCTTATCTATAATAGAGCAGAATATTTTTCTGTCTTGGGCCAATCAAAACATATAGAGTGTAATTTAGACTTGGAAGAGGCTAGTATCACTATGGATAGACGTAAATTGACCAGAGTGATAGATAACCTTATATCTAATGCAATTAAATATAATAAACGTAACGGAACGGTGGGTATAAAATTAAGAGAAGGGTTCTTGGTTGTCTGGGATACGGGCATAGGTATGAAGGAAGAGAAAATACCTTTTATGTTTGATCGGTATATGAGATTTAATAACAGTGAAGGTGGCTTTGGTGTGGGTCTGAGTATCGTTAAGAAAATACTGAATGAATATCATATCTCTATAGAAGTAGAGTCAAAAGAAGGAGAGGGAACAAGAATGGTGTTAAGATGGTAAAGCCTATGATTCTATGTTTAGTCTTGGTATCAGGAGTGTTCGCACAGGATGCGTATGAACGTCATTGTGTGGAGTGTCATAAAGAGCTACCGACATCATTACAACGTATGTTTATGCGTTACCTTCTTGTCTACAGCGGTGAACAAAATGTCAAAGCAGGGCTAAAACATTATTTGAAATACCCATTAAAAGAAATCTCTGTTATGTCTGATCTGTTTATTGATAGTTATGGCATTAAAGAGAAGAGTAAGTTGAGTGATAGTGACATTGATGAAGCTTTAGCTATATATTGGGATAAGTTTAAGGTTTTTAATAAGTTGAAGTAGTTACAATAACTCTGGATAAGGTTAAATTATAAAAAAGGAATTAGATGAAAAAGTTAGTTACAGCACTTACACTTGTTGCATTTGCTATGGTTAGTACACCTACAGTAGCAACGGCAAGCGTAGCAAAAGGGCAAAAGATTTATAAAAAGAAGGTGAGAAAATACTGTGGTTTCTCAGGCGTGAGATTTGCAAGAGAGCATACTCAAGATGAATGGGAAGAAATATATGATGAGGGCGACTTTAAGTCAGAAACAAAGAAAATTTGTCCTAAATTACCTCTCAAGAAAATCAAAAGATCATGGTGGGATCATCTTTATGAATTTACCTATGAATATGGAGAAGGTGGATCTCACGTTCCTAAGTGTTAATACAAATGTAACTTCTTGAAGCAGTTGTTAACCTTCTGCTTCTTCTTTCACATACTTCACAATATTTTCACAATTACATGCTAATATACTATTATCTAAAAATTAAAGGATTATAAATCATGAATACTATAACTAAATTAGCAGTTGCTGCTTTACTTGGTATGACATTGTTTTCATCAACTGCATCTGCATCTGTGAAAAAGGGTCAAAAAATTTACCTTAAGAAGCTTAAAGCTCCTTGTAATATAGGTGGTTCAACATTTGCGCAAAGACATACGCAGGATGAATGGGAAAATATCTATGAAGCTGGTAAATTTGCAGATGAGCTAAAGAAAATTTGTCCTAAAATAAAAAAGTTCAAAGCTAAATATACTCCACATGTATATGATTTTGTTTATGAGTATGCAAGCGATTCAGGTAACGTACCAGCCTGTTAAGTTCTAATTAATATAATGTTAGGTTTTAATTAATATTATATTAAGTCAAATAATCATATCATATTTTAACAAAACTAAATTAAGCGGAATTGATTATAATTTAATTTTTAATCAATAAAAAATATAAACTAAAAGGAATTAAAATGAAAAAATTTGCAATCACAATGTTACTTGCTGGATCTACACTACTTATGGCTGATGGTGCTGCTGCTTACGCTAAATGTGTTGGTTGTCATGGTGCAAACGGTGAAAAAGCTGCTCTAGGTAAATCTGCGATTATCACAGGTCAAGACGCTGCTAAAACTGTAGAGCAACTTAACGGTTACAAAGCTGGTACACTTAATCAAAAAGGTATGGGTGGTCTTATGAAAGGTCAAGTAGCTGCTATGGATGACGCTACTATCAAAGCTGTTGCAGATTATATTGCAACAATGAAATAAGTTTTTTTAAACTTTAGATTCAAAAGCCTTTTGGCTTTTGAATACATCTACTCTCTTTTCCTCTTAAAACCTATTTTATCTTTCATCTCAATACACTTTATTTAACTTAGGTATTTCTATAGCTATGTGTAGAATTATATTTCTATGTAATTGTGGAAGTGTTTGTAAATATTTGAAAGTGAGTGTGAAACAGAGTAGATTTTATGGGTGAGCAAGAATCCCACCATTAGCTAAATAGATTAGCAAGCAGGTTCGTTACCTGTATCACCTGCATATTCATATGCAAATTCAAAAAGATGTGGCGTCCATTTTTCTTTATATGTTTCTATCTTTGGACACACTTCTTTTACTTTTACTTCAAAGTTTCCTGTTTTAAAAGCATCTTCCCACTCTTTTTGTTTAAATGCTACAGCAAAGTCTCCACCAGTTTTGTCAGCACATTGACCTTTGATCTTTTCAGCATAGATCTTTTGGCCTTTGTTGATGCTTCCCGCATCCACAGTTGTTGTTAGCATGGCAAAACCAAAAAGTGCTGTAAGGGCTAGTTTAGTTACATTTTTCATTGTATTCCTTATGATCTAAGTAAAATGTTTTAGTATATCTTACTTATGATTATGAATATATAATATAGATTAATTTAATAAGTTTATTAATTTAATAAGTTTTTTGAATAGTCAAGAAAGTGATATACATATTTATATGCTATAACTACATACTATTCCCACATTTCCCCGCTTCACATTTCATAGGAGGTATTTCTTTTTTCGGTATCTTCCTTGTATTATCTGATGAACATTTTGTACTTAATCTACCGGTTTCTTCTACGCGTACACACGCGTATAGTTCTTTGGTTGACATAGCTTTATGTACACATTCCCGCCTGCTGTCATTTTCTGAAATCTGGTTTAAAATATTCATTTTCTTTTTTACAAGTAATGCGGAACCATTTGCCATGCCCATGCTAGCACCACATTTCATACCGCCTTCTGTAAGTGATTTGGTCTTCTCTTTATCGCTACAGCCTGAAAGTAGGGCAATTGTTAGGCAAGTTACTGTGAGTATTTTTATGTTCATTTCCGACCCTTAAGTATTTTTTTTAATTGATACTTTTCATGTATTTCAAAAAAGATAGGTATCAGTAGGAGGCTAAGTACAGCAGAAGTCACTACTCCACCTATCATCGGTGCTGCGATACGTTGCATCACTTCTGATCCTACTCCGGAGATAAGCATAATAGGAAGAAGCCCAGCTAGAATGGCAAAAACCGTCATCAGTTTAGGTCTAACCCTCTGTACGGCACCTTCATAAATAGCTGCATCTAAGTCTTTGGCATTAAAGGCATCTCCTGCCGTAGCACGTATTTCATTGACACTCTCCTGTAGATAGACTATCATAACGATGGCAGTCTCTGCGGCAATGCCTAGTAGGGCCAAGAAACCAACAATGACGGCAATACTCATGTTAAAATCTAACATTTGTATGTAGATGAGTCCTCCTACCAATGCAAAGGGCAAGGTAAAGAAGACAATAAGTGTTGGAATCATACTTTGAAGTGCAAAGTAGATAAGTACAAAAATCACCAATAACACCGTAGGTATAATCCATTTCATTTTTTTCATAGCAGATTCAAGATATTCTGATTGTCCTGCCCATTCGAAGTAGTATCCTGATGGTAGTTTTAAATTAGCCAATGCTTTTATAGCTTCTTCTTTGTAGGTGACGACACTCATGCCTTGCTGTGGTGTGATATATACGAAGGTCACAGGCGTAGCCATCTCAGATTTTATGACAGAAGCACTTTCCCTATATTCTACCTTTGTAAAGGTTGAAAGAGGTACGAAGCCTAGTGGTGTCTTGACCTGTATGTTGCGTATATCATCAAGGTTACGTCTCTCTTCTTCTTCAAAACGAAGAGCAATAGGGTAACGTTCTAAACCTTTATACATGGTAGTAATTTTCTTACCACCAATGGCAGCAGAGGTATACTCCTGTATGAGTGTTTTTGTGATGTTATAACGTTGTAAGGCTTCCGTATCTATGTTGATATCGATGAAAAAACCAGCACTTGCTTGGTCCGAAAAGACAGATTGTGTACTTTTGAGGTCACGTAGTTTATGTTCTATATCTTGCGCAATTTTTTGTAGGCCTTCTGCGTCTTTACCGTAGAGTTTAATCCCAATAGGAGTACGAATACCTGAGAGAAGCATATCAATACGCCCTCTAATAGGGTAGGTCCATGAGTTGACTAATCCAGGAACTTGGAGAGCATCTTCCATTTGAGCCGTGAGCTTTTCACGTGTCATTCCTGGACGCCACTTCTCTTTAGGTTTAAAGGTGATGATAGTTTCAATCATACCTAGTGGGGCAGGGTCAGTAGCAGAGTCTGCTCGTCCACCTTTACCAAAGACTGTGGCAACTTCGGGAAAAGACTTGATGATTTTATCTGTCTTTTGTGTAAGGACTTTACTTTGGTCTACAGAGATACCATAAGGGGTCACAGGCATATACATCATCGTTTGCTCATCCAGCATAGGCATAAACTCCCAGTTGAGTTTTTCATAAAGAGGCACAGTAAAAGCAAGAAGGGCAATAGCTGCTACGATGACCAGATATTTGAGCTTTAATCCATAGGTTAAGAGAGGGTGATAGAGCCAAATGAAAAAACGACTCAGAGGGTTTTTTGATTCTGGAATGATGTGCCCTCTAATAAAAAATATCATTAGTACAGGAACAAGTGTCACAGAAAGTAGTGCCCCCGCCATCATAGCAAAGGTTTTTGTAAAGGCTAAAGGTGAAAAGAGCAATCCCTCTTGACCATTAAGTGAAAAGATAGGTAGAAATGAAACCACAACCAATGCTAAAGCAAAGAAGATGGGACGCCCTACAAGCTGTGAAGATTTCACAATGACAGTTATACGTTCTGCATTGTCAAGTTGTGCACCTTTGTTATGTTCAGCTTTATGGATGGACTTATGGGCGTTTTCTATCATAACGATAGAAGCATCGACCATCGCACCGATGGCAATGGCTATCCCTCCTAGACTCATAATGTTAGACCCTATACCAAAAAGTTTCATCATTAGAAAGGGTAGGGCTATAGTCAGGGGGAGTACAATAAGCATGATGAGTGTAGAACGAAAGTGCATCAAAAACAAACCGATGATAATAATGACGATAATACTCTCTTCAATAAGTGTATGCTGTAGTGTCTCTACTGAAGCTTCTATGAGTTCAGAACGGTCATAAGTAGTGACGACATCGACCCCCTCTACTTTAAGCTCTTTCATCTTCTCTTTGATACGTTTAATGGCAGAGTAGACATCTTCTCCATAACGTACCATGACGATACCTCCCACAACTTCACCATCACCATTGAGGTCTGCCATACCACGACGAGCGCTTGGCACCATCTCAACACGACCAACATCATCAAGTGTAAGTGGCACACCATCTTTAATCTTAACAACAAGTTTACGTATTTCATCTAAGTCTTGTATGTAGCCTTTTGCTTGTACCATCCACTCAAAACCATTTTGAATAACAATACGACCACCTGTGTCGTTGTTATTCTCTTTGAGTGTACGAGATATATCATTGATAGAAAGATTGTATTGTACTAAAGCATCGTTGTTAACAGTGATTTGATAGGTAGGAACAAAGCCACCTATGGTTGCGACATCACTGACTCCATCTACACCCATAAGTGCGAATTTATAGTAGTAGTCTTGCAATGTACGTAGCTCATCAAGGGTTTTAGTCTGCGAAGTGAGTGCATACTCATAGGCCCAACCCACACCAGAGGCATCAGGACCTAATGCTATTTCCATGTTAGGAGGAAGTTTACTCTGCATGGAAGCGAGTTGCTCCAATACACGTGTACGACCCCAGTAAAGGTCAGTTCCTTCTTTAAATATGATATAGATCAGTCCATTTTCATAGGTTGAGAAACCTCTTACCGTTTCGATGTTTGAAATGGCAAGAAATTGTGAAACCAAAGGGTATGTTCCTTGGTCTTCTATGATTTCAGGACTTTGTCCTTTCCATGTCACTTGTACAATGACTTGTGGAGGTGAAAGATCCGGCAGAGCATCTAAAGGTGTATTTTTCATCGCCCAAATGGAACCTACTATGAGGAAGAGAGTGGTCATAAGAACGAGAAAACGATTTTTTACTGAAAGAGCTATGAGTCGTTCTATCATACTATAGTTCTCCTATAGTATATGTGCAACGAGTTGCATGAGCCAACTGCTGACAAGCAACTAAATTGCAGTGCAAGCGAGGCACTAAATTCTGAGTCGTAAGTTGTCCTAGTGATAACGTAGGGTTTTGGGCTTTGCTCAAAATACGTTCCCTCATTAGTAGACTCCATTGATTTGTGCATCTGAATCCATCATGAATAACGCATTATTTACCAGTGAATCACCTTCTTTAAGACCATTTATAATCTCATAATGTTTCGAGTCCAAAGGTTTTATTTCGATGACTATAGGCTCATATTCTCCTTTAAATTCAGTGGCTAGAAAAGCATACCATGCCCCATTTTTCCGTATGGCTGCGGTACGGGGAATGACAAGACGATTTTTAGTATCGGCTGAGGCATATACTTTTGCATACATGCCTGGTTTTAGCAAGCCTTTGTCATTATCCAGAATCAATCTTAATGTAGCTGTTGCTTCTGTGGGTTTTAGCTTAGGATAAAGTAGGGACTTCTTAGCTGTATATGTTTTAGAGATACCTTTAGGTTTCACCGTAAAATGTTTTAGGAGAGAGAGTTTTTCTATCTCATCTTGATAGAGTTTTACTTCTATCCAAACTTTCTCTAAGTTCACGATCTGAAAAAGTTTTGTTTGTGTACTGAAAGATGCCCCCTGGTTAATATTTTTTTCAAATATCCATCCAGACTGTGGCGCGTAGATAGTGGTAAATTCATAGACCTTACGTTCATTCTTTATACGTTTTATCTCTTCATCACTTACACCTAAGAGATGTAGTTTTGTTTGCGCACTCTGAAGCATTTCAGGTGAGGCACGTTTTTCATTAAATTCCAAAGAGTGCAGGTAGTCTTGTTTGGCTTTGTAGACTTCAGGTGAATAGACTTGTGCCAAGGCATCACCTTTTTCTACTTTTTTATAGAGGGTATCGGCAAAAAGTTTTGTGACATAGCCAGAAAACCATGCATGGATATCAACCTTACGTGAGTCTTCTGCGACGATATACCCATAGTTGATCTGTTCTTTGGCAGTAGTCATTGTTTTGACTTGTATGGTCTTGACATTGAAAAGCTGTTCTATCGTTGGAGTATACGCTTTTTGAACTTCGGCCTGTAAAAATGCCGGTAGCAGTAAAAGTGTGAGTGTTGTCTTCATATAAGTAAGTATCATTACCGTTTTCCTATGAGAGATTTGAGTCTGGCTTGTGTACGAAGGTACTCAGCTTTTATAGAAACACGTTGCTCTTCAAGTGCCAGTTTTTGTTCTAAGAGATTTGTATAGGCAAACAGATCGCCTCCATTTTGAATACTGGATTGACTCAGTTCAAACATATGTTCAAGTTGTGGCAGACTTTCATTTTGGATAATGTTATAGATATGATAGGCTTCAGTGAGTTTTGCATACATAATGTCTATTTCACTCTCTAGTGAGGATCTGTAATCTAAAGAGGCACTTTGAGCAGCCAAGACTTCTTTACGGGCAGCTTCTGAATTGAGTTTTTCTGAACCGTAAAGAGGCAGAGAAATACCCACAGTAACAGAAACATAGTCTGGAAACTCTGTACGGTTAAAATAACCTACTTTGACATAAGGGTCTGGGGTGATACTTAGGTCTTGTATGGCTTTGTTGGCATCAGCGACGCTACGCTCAGAGAGTTTCATATGGTAGTTTGGATTATTCTGTAGTTTAGAAAGATAAGATCCTAATGATTTGGGACGTTTGATCTGTAATGTATCTGAGATAGAAGAGACATTTCCCTGTACTAAGTATTTAAGCTTCGCTTTTTGGGTTTTTAAAATAGTGTTATAGCGTTCAGCCCTTATCTTTATTTTTGAAAGCATCAAACTTGCAGACATACTGCTTGTGTGACTTTTGTTTTCAGTGGATGCATAGGCAGTATAGAGATCTATGTTTTGCTTTGCTACGATTTTATATCGGTTGACAATACTGATACGCTCTTCAAGTTCTTTCATCGTATAGGCTGTCATGCGAATCTCTTCAGCGAGTGTTATTTTTGCTACTTCATAAGAGTCTAGCATAACACTTTTTTGTGCTTGTGTAAAGGTTTTACGGGCATCGAGTTTACCGAACCATGGAAATTGTTGTTTAAAGTTAATTGCATTGTACTGCATAGGCTCAAGACCACGATCTGAAGGATGATCAAACTGTATATCATTGATGGTAAGAGAGAGGTCTGGATTGGAGAAATTTTGACTTCCTTCTATCTGCTGGTCCATTGCAGACAGACGGTACTGTATGGTTTGGAGTGAAGGATTCTTTTTGATTGATCGGTCGATGAGTTGGTGAATACTTTGTGCCTGCAGTAAGCCTACAGACAACAAAGTAAAAAGTACAATCCGCATACTATCTCCTAGTTTTGAGTAAATCTATACGTATTCTAATGGAACTCTGTGTAGCACGTGTGCAAGGCTAATATGACACTATAATGAGATATATAAACAGCTTAAAAGTATAAAATATAATTAAACCTATAGATTTACTTGACATTAAAAATAGATTTGGCTAATATACATTCATAAATTAAATGAGCACTTGTAAAAACCCTAGATATTTACATCGGACAAGGGCATTGCACATTTTTCTTAGGTATTTATTGTCTCCCCTATATTGTTAATAGAGAAACTAAGAAAAAAGTCAATGCTGTAAATCACTCTAGGGTCTTTAGAGGTGCTATTTATCATCGTGTCAATATAGTTAAAGAGCTTTGCTCAAAAATTTTATTTAGTGAAAGGAAAGAATATGTCTCCAAGTTGTCCAATATCTACAATAAGAGTTGACTCCAATATGGTGAGAATCATTTCTTTCCAAGTAGCACTTTTTACTATGATATTTCTCGTTACACAAGAGAGTTTTTTTGCATGGCTATTATTATTTGATTTTTTTGTGAGAGCATTGCGTAAAAAAAACTTCAGTCCATTTCAGATAGTTGGAAACTTTGCACTTAGTGGATGGGGCATTGCACCTAAACTTTGTGATGAATCACCAAAAAGATTTGCTCTTTATCTTGGACTGGTAACTTCGTTGTTTCTTATAGTCTTTTATGTTGCAGGATTTACAACATTTACCACAGCGATAGCGGTTATTTTATTAATTTGTGCATTACTTGAGACATTATTCGATTTTTGTATAGGATGTAAGATATACTATATAATACAAATCGTTAAAGGCAATTTAGAGAATGATAGGAATATCAAGTAAAACAATTTATGCTATCGCTGCACTTCAAGAGTTGGGTTCTATCCCGGACAATGAAGTGCTTAAGATAAAAGAGATAGCAGCAAATGCATCCATCCCACAAAACTTCTTAGAGCAAATACTTTTAGAACTTAAAAAGCAGGGTCTTCTTATGAGCATCAAAGGTGCACATGGTGGGTACAAACTTGCAAAAAGTCTTAAAGATATTACACTTAAAGATGTTGTGCTCATCTTAGAATCAGATATATTTTCTGATAACTATCAAACAGATAATCAAGCACTTAAATTCTTTTGGGATGATTTAAAACAGAAAGTTTCAACTGTGTTTGAGATCCCTCTTTCTGAACTTAAGAACTATCAACTCAAAGCCAATCAAACACTTAATTATTCAATATAGGAACAGACTATGAACAACACCACTGATTTTGACTATTTTAATACCTTACTTGTCCAAAGTGTAGGTTCAAAGGTAGGGCCCATTGCACCTACTATTACACCGTCTGCTGCTTATGGTTATGAAAATGCCGAAGAAGCAGAAGGTATCTTTTCTGCAGAGGTCAATAAACCGTTGTATGCAAGAGTAGGGAATCCAACAAATGCTAAACTAGAATCTATTGTAGCAAAGATGGAGGGTGGATTTGGTGCCATTGCTACTTCTTCAGGTATGGGGGCTATCTCTATGGTATGTAGCGCTTTTTTGTCTGCTGGAGATGAATTGCTTTGTATCGGTGGTTTCTTTGGTGGTACCTATTCACTTGTAAATGAAACTTTGGCACGTTTTGGTATAACAAATACTTTTTGTACAGTAGATGACTTTGAACACATTGAAACAACACTTAAACGTGGTATTAAAATGGTACTTTTTGAGTCCGTAGGTAACCCAAGCCTTACACTGCCTGATATACAGCGTATTATCGACCTTTGTAATGAGTATGAAACACTGGTAATGATAGACAATACTGCGACACCACTTTTAGTTAGACCACTAGAGATGGGTGCAGACATCTCTGTGCACTCTTCAACTAAAAATATGTCTGGACACTCTGCTGCCCTTGGTGGTATAGCAGTGTTTAGAGCGCTAAAAGAAGAGGGTGATAAACTTCTAAATGAAAAGTATGCAGATGTACATAAAATAGTAAAAAAGATGGGTAAAAAAGCATTTATACCTATCTGTAAAAAACGTGCTATACGTGACTTTGGTATGACAGCAAATGCCTTTGGTTCATTTATGACAATGATAGGACTTGAAACACTGTCACTCAGAGTAGAGAGAGTGAATAACAGTGTTGAAACGGTCTCAGCATTACTTGATGCACAATTACCAGAGGGTGTGAGTGTAAATCATCCCTCATTACCTTCAAGTCCTGACAATGCACGATACAAGTCAGACTTTGCACAAGGTTGTGGTCCATTACTGAGTATAGACTGTGGTACAAAAGAACGCGCTTTTGCATTCCTTAACAAATTGAACCTTGTCATACAAACTGCAAACATAGGGGACAATAGAACCCTTGCTCTTCATATGACAAGTACCATTTATAGTGACTTCAATGATGAAGCCCGTAAATTCCTGGGTGTACATGAAGGACTCATCCGTGTTTCTATAGGATTGGAAGATCCTAAGACCATCGCAGAGGACTTTTTGCAAGCAGCGAATGCACTGTAAGTAGTTTCTGTGTCACATTTTTTTATCATTCTAACCCTCTTATTGGTTTCTCTTGAAGCCAACAGTGAGAAGGCGGGCTTGGCATACCTGAATAAGATCAGAGAAAATACTGGACTTATCAAGTTTAAAAACAATAAATCTTTACAAAAATCGGCTAATTCTCATGCCAAGTATCTCATACAAAATCAAAGAAATGGACACTATGAGAAAAAAGGAAAATATTCATACACTGGGACTAGCCCTTCAAAAAGAGTGATAAAAGCAGGGTATTCTTCTACCTATGTGATGGAAAACCTTTCTGTCAATACAACAGGATATGTAAAATCCATAGACAATCTTTTTTCTGCAATTTACCATCGTTTCGTTTTTTTGAATTTAGATAAAGATGAGATAGGACTTGGGTTTCACTCGACTAAGAAAAAAAGAAAAATAAAACGTGCCTATGTCTATGATATAGGGTCTTTAGGTATTTCAGAACTTTGTAAAAGATCATTTTCTATGGCAAATGGTGTCTATTATATGAAAAATATTTGTAAGCAAAGTTCGAAAATGATACCTAAGTCACTTTATGAAGAAAAAAAAGATGAAGTACGACGAAAAAACAGAGATATCATACTTTATCCTTATGCTGGTCAAACCCATGTATGGCCTGCTTTTTATAACGAATCTCCAGACCCTCTCCCTGGCTATAAAGTGAGTGGTTTTCCTCTTTCTGTACAGTTTAACCCTATACATTATAAAAATGTTAAGTTGAAATCTTTTCGTTTATATGATGCAGAGGAGAAAGAGATAAAAAAAATTAAGATCCTTCAGCAGAACAATGATCATAACCATCTTTTGAGCAAACTGGAATTCGCACTTATGCCACTTCATAGGCTAGAGTTTGACACAAGATATACGGTGCTATTTGAAGCTATTGCAGATGGTAGCAAGGTAAAAAAACGTTGGTCTTTTAGAACAGAAAAGCCTCAAGAAACAGTATATAGAATTACTGAAAAGAAGACAAAATTGACAGTACCGTCAGCTTCAACATCCTTGTTGTATATCGTACCGGATTCAGGGAAAGACATCTTACACAGTTATAGGTCCAGAGGAGGGATAAAAGTTTCTTTTCTTGACCAAAATACATTAAAGATTACGTTCCCGAAGAGACGCTCTTCAGGAAGGGTAAGTTTGGATCTTGGTAAGAAAAAAGTTTTCTTTGATGTGCAGTAGTTAGAATGAAGCTTTTAATCCATAAAAGTAATTTTGTAACTGCATCATGCCTTTAGTGGCAAATTGTTCCATAAAGCTCTCGAGTTTATCTTTCTCTTTCCACACTGGGTTTTTGACCTTCGCGAGTTTTTCAACTTCTGCTTTTGCTTGGCTTTTGACACCGACACGGTCTATAAGTCCTGCATCTTTCGCTCTTTTTGCTGAAAATATATGTGCATCTGCATACTCTTTTGAATGGTTGATATCTAACCCTCTTGCATTGGCTACATCATTGATAAAAAGTTCATACGTATCTTTAGTAAGTCTCTCCAGTTCAGCACGTTCTTCCGCTGTCCATTCCCTGGTTGGAGTACCAGCTTCTTTGTAAGTACCTTGTTTGACTATCTGTGTTTTAACACCGATAGTATCCATAAGTTCCTCTACGTTTGCACTCTCCATGATAACCCCGATAGAACCCACGATAGAACCTGGATTTGCAATAATGGTATTGGCATAGATAGATGCATAGTAGCTACCACTTGCCATAATTCCAGAGGCATATGCAACTACTGGTTTATGTTCTTTTAACGCTTTGATAGCATAGGCTATCTCAATGGAAGGCGGAACAGCACCACCAGGTGAATTCACATTGAGCAGTACACCTTTGATCTTAGGATCTTTTTCTATATCCTCTATCTCTTTAAGTATGGCATCCGCATTCATAATGGGGCCTACTAGTTGTATCTCTTGCAGGTTCGCTGACTTTAGTTCAGTCGTTGACGTTGGCATAAGCACAACAAACGCGATGAGTAAAAAAAGCATCCCCATAAAGTGTTGACCAATCCATTTTATAGCTTTTCCTATAGTACTAAACATATTTTTCTCCTTCTATATAAACTTCTGAGACTTCTTTAGTATGTAAGATAGTCCACAGTGCTAATTCTTCATTTCTTTTAGGTGCTTCCGGTAGTGTGACCACTGAAAAATCTGCAAGTTTGTCTACGTCTATTTTACCACAATTCAGACCTAATATATCTGCTGCCTCTCCAGTCACTGCATGCAGTAATTTCGTAGAAAGTTCCTGGATTGGAATGTCGTTGTGCAGCATAATAGCAGCTCTAAGTTCATCGAAGATATTCAGTGAATCGTTAGAACTTAGGCCATCTGTAGCTACACTAAAAGGAAGAGATAGATCTTCAATGGCAAGTCTTCCGCATCCTAAGTATCGGTTGGAACGTGGACAATGGGCGACAGAATGTCCTTTCTGAGCCAAATAGTTTAACTCTTCCTTAGTTGCCTGAACACAATGTGTAAAGTGTGTAGGGTACGTGTCAAAAGCATGCATAAATTCTTCTATAGTCGTAACCGTTTGAGAAGTATTAAAGTATTTTAGAAAAAATGATCTGAATGTACCTGAACTTGATTCGAGCCATTCTCTTTCTGCCTGTGATTCTAAAAAATGCGCACTGATGGGCATGTTGTTTTGTTTGGCTACATTCACTGCTTTTTGTAAGAGTATAGGATGTACAGCATAGGGAGAATGTATCGCTACAGCAGGGGTGATACGGGAACTTTTGTCACATGACTGTGAGGCTCTGACACGCTCTTGAAAGTCACCATAGAGCATATCTGCATACATGGCATTTGACCCTATAAGTTCATTAAAAAAGACAACACGTTGAGGGGTTTCTTCACAGACCTCAAGTTCATTGCCAAAACTTGAAATGGCACCAAAAGTGGTGACACCTGAACGCATCATCTCTTTACACTCATGCATCATCATCTCATTGTTGCACGCCCCCATAAGTTCATCACGATGTTCTATGATAGAATCCAACCAAGGTTTAAAAGAACCATAGGCTAAAGAGGTTTTATTTGCCGAAAACTCAAGATGTACATGGGTGTTTATGAAACCAGGGTAGAGTATTGAATTTGGCTCTGTATAGATCACCTCTGCATCAGGATAACGTTGTATAAGTTCTTCCAGTGTACCAATATCTTTGATGGTTTCTGTAAACGCAACTGCTTGATTTTTTACATAGCCCTTTGGTGTATAGAGAAAGTCCGCATTTATTATCTTCATTTTGCCTCACATTTAATATATTTAGATAAAATAATACCTAAATTATATAAACAAGGTAGAAAATGAAAATAGTAGTGATCCAAGGTCCAAACCTCAATATGCTAGGAATTAGAGAACAAAATATCTATGGTCCGATGAAATTAGAAGATATCCATTCACAAATGAAAGCATTTGCTGATCAAAATAAAACTGAAATTGAATTTTTTCAAAGTAACTTAGAGGGCGAGATCGTAGATCGTATCCAAGAGTGTATCGGTGATGCTGACGGTATTATTATCAACCCGGCTGCATATACACACACATCTATTGCTATTCGTGATGCTATCTCTGCAGTACAGATACCTACACTTGAAGTACACCTTTCAAACATTTATCAAAGAGAAGAGTTTAGACACACGTCACTTACAGCACCTGTATGTGCTGGTCAAATCACAGGTATGGGACCATTTGGTTACCACTTGGCAATGGTAGGTATGACACAAATGCTTTCAGAAGTGGCAGCAATGAAAGAACACCAAGCTAAAGCACAAGCACAAGCACAACAAAAATAATTCTATACTTCTCCTCTCCTCCGAGAGGAGCACTATACTCCAATTTTTAAAACTAAACCAAAAGGTTATCCCATGAACTACATGCTCAAAGATGAAAATTCCATGTATTATGAATGTGGCTACAGTTGTGATAATGCTCTCTATCTTTCTCTGGGAAGTGAAGCATTTTTTATCACAGACAGTCGTTACAGCATCGATGCAACTGGGAATGTACAAGGTGCAACGGTTGTGATCAACGGTGATCTATATGGTGAAGCAGTTGCTTTACTCAAAAAGTCTAGAGTCAAAAAAGTGATCTTTGACCCTAAGGAATGGACAGTAGACGGTTTTGAACGTGTGAGTTCTAAGACTAAGGTGATGTTTGATCCGCAGGTGGATTTTTCGCATAAAAAGCGTATTATCAAAAGTGATGAAGAACTGAAAATACTTGCAAAAGCAGCAAAACTCGGCGCAAAAGCGTTTAAATCATTGGCCAAAGAGTTTCGCAAAAATGGTTTTGGTGAAGATGAATACACTTTAACCTATAGAGCAAAAGGCGTTTTAAGTGATTTTGGTAAGTATGAATTGAGTTTTGACCCCATAGTGGCCATCAATTCAAATGCTGCAAAACCTCATGCCATGCCAACATCTACAAAACTGGCCAAAAATGATCTGCTCTTGGTTGATGCGGGGTTAAAATATAAACGCTATTGTTCAGACCGTACACGTACTATACATGCAGATAAATATTTTATGTTTGATACAAATCAAAGTTTTAAAAGTAAAAAAAGACAAAAAGCCTATGACACGGTACTCAAAGCACATGATAATGCCATTACCAAAGCACGTTCAGGAATGAAAGCGAAAAAGGTGGATGCGCTTACACGTGACATTGTGACTAAAGCAGGTTTTGGAGAGTACTATGTACACTCAACAGGACATGGGGTAGGGCTGGACATTCATGAAATGCCGTATATCTCTACAAAGTCAGATACGATTATTGAGGATGGTATGGTGTATACGATAGAACCGGGTATATATATTCCTGATGAGTTTGGTATTCGTATTGAAGATATGGTAGCGATGGTAGACGGTAAAGCTGTTGTCCTGTAGGTTATGCTATGATAAGAAAAAAAATAGACGCAAAGAACACTTTAATTAAGACGAAAGATTTTCCTTGTATCTTGTCACGTCAGAGTGGTCATAGCGTGTTACTGGGGATCGGTGGGAATATTGGTGATGTAGTACGTCGTTTTGAACATCTTTTTTACTATTTGAAAAGATCTTCTCTAGTACGCGTGATAGAGACAGCACCTATACTGAAAAATCCTCCTTTTGGATATATAGAGCAGGGAGACTTTTATAACTCTTTGATACGTATAGAGACGTTACTGACGCCTAAAGCATTATTGCGTTATGTGTTGCGTGTAGAAAAAGTTTTTGGGCGTAAACGTCTTTTTAAAGATGGACCCAGAACGTTAGATATAGATATCATATTTTATGAAAATGTGAAAATGGAAACAAAAGAACTGACACTTCCTCATCCGGGTTGGAGAGAACGAGAGTCTGTATTGATTCCATTATCAATGATGAAAGGCAGTATATGATGAATATACGAGTACTTGCCAGGGAAAAAACTTCAATGAGAGAAATTGAATGCAAGCTTTGCTTATGTTCAATAAGAAAGGTATAACAACAATGGTTAATGAAACATTTGTAGCTGCTGATCCGAAAAGTGCATACGAACAAGCCATTAAGAAGTATGGAGAGGGTGTTGAACTCGTTTCAGCAAAACAGATCAAATATGAAGATGGTAAGTTGCGTTCTGAAGTAAGTATTGCTGTACCTAAAGATCTTTTTATGGAAAAGTCTTTTGGTAAAATTTCTACTGAGCATAGTGATCCTGAAAAAGAAGAAGATGAAGCATTGTTAGCAGAATTGGGTGAACTTAAAAAACAATTATCTTTAATGAAAGAAGAGATGTTAGATTCAGAAGATGAGAGTGTAATGCAAACGGTGAAGAAACTTTTCATGAAAAAGGGTATTGCAAAACCTTGGTTGGATGATGTCTTAATGTCATTAATGGGAAGCAATATTCTTGATGATGCAACACTTTTAGTCTCTTATTTACTGGAAGAGATAGATGAGAACCTGGAAGTACGAAAAGAGACATTGGATGAACCTAAGATCATGATGCTCGTAGGTCCAACAGGTGTTGGTAAAACGACTACAATTGCAAAGTTGGCTGCACGTTATGCCTATTTGATGGACAGACCTTACAAGGTAGCTCTTCTAAATCTTGACAGTTATAAAGTGGGTGCTTTTGAGCAGCTTGCACACTATGCCGATATCATGCAGCTCGAACATATTACTGTAGACAGTGTAGAAGATTTTACTGCAGGATTAGAAGCTTTGGATGACTATGATGTCATATTGGTAGACACAGCAGGTATGTCCCCTTATGATACGAAAAAATTTATTAAAACGGTTGAATTTGTTCAAACTGACATACCTAGAAAGTTAGAGGTAAATCTTGTTTTCTCGGCAACGGTAAAATATGAAGATATGGATGATATTTATAATAACTTCTCATTCTTGGATATAGACTCTGTCATGATCAGTAAATTTGATGAGACGAAGCATTTTGGAACGTTGTTAAACTTTATGTTATTATACAAATTGCCTATGAGTTATTTCTCGACTGGTCAAGAGGTACCGGATGATCTTATGGTCGCTTCAAAAGAGTATCTTTTGGAGCAGTTTATCGGGGACTTGGATGAAGCATGAAACGCAGGCTCTTCATTTAGCGAAGATGATGCAAAAGCATACACGCTATCCGACGTATGAGTTAACCCTGCCATTTGTTATGGTAGGGAGTAATAAGCTTAAAAAGTTAAGTATAGATGATGTACTTCTTATAGGGATTGATACTTTAGAATTTTTATTGTTAGAGGGAGATACTATCTGTGCAAGTACACGACTCAAACCCATGGGAAATACGCATGGAGCAGAAATTGTCTATTTGACAGAAGAGACGATAAAACAGTCTGGTAGTAAAAAATATGAAACTCTAAAGATCTCTTTTGGTACAGTGCAAAGTAAAGCGTTTGAAATAGGGTCTACGATAGATACCACACATGTAGATTTAGAAAAGGTAACGCTTGTGTCAGAGGGTAAAACGATAGCAGAGGGCTCTTTGGTCAATGTGGATGAAGAGATAGCGATACAGATAAAGAAGGTGAATTGATATGAAAAAGAAAGTACTAGTAGGTATGAGTGGTGGTGTTGATTCAACTGTGACATCTATACTCTTACAAAAAGAGGGTTATGAGGTAGAAGGTGTCTATATGAAACTTCACCATAAACCCGGTTACCATGAAGAAAACTTTACAAAAGCACAGAGAGTAGCTGAATACCTGGGTGTAAAAGTGCATTTTCTTGATCTGAGTGAAGAGTTTAAAGATAATGTATATAACTATTTTGTTGAAAGTTACAAAGAAGGACTTACTCCAAATCCTTGTGTAATGTGCAACAGAACCATCAAGTTTGGAAAGATGATAGAGTTTGCAGACAGTATAGGGGCAGATCATGTGGCTACAGGGCATTACATTAAATGTGATGGAGAGTTTATTTACGCGGCAGAAGATGCAAATAAAGATCAGAGTTATTTCCTTTGTGAAGTGAAAAAAGAAGTGCTTCCTCGTCTTCTTTTTCCTTTGGGAACATGGGTAAAACCGGATGTAAAAGCGTATGCTGCCAATATTGAAGTACTTAAAGATTTTGCTACACAGGCTGAAAGTTCTGAAATCTGTTTTGTAGAAAATACCTATGATGAAGTATTGGCAAAACACATGGAGATAAATATACCGGGTGAAGTAGTTGATACTGAAGGTAATGTGGTCGGTACACATAAAGGCTATATGCACTACACTGTAGGGAAGCGTAGAGGTTTTGTTGTGGATGGTGCACATGATCCACACTTTGTACTTGAAATTAAACCTGAAACAAATCAGATTGTTGTGGGTACTAAAGAAAAACTTGAAGAGAATGAGTTTGAAGTCAAACAGATCAACCTTTTTAAAGATCTGACAGAGTTTGATTGTACGGTGAAAGTACGTTACCGTACGTCTGCAGTACCTTGTCATGTTAGCATCAACGATGGCAGAGCTAAAGTCGTTTTAAAAGAAGCAGTATTCGGACTGGCAAAAGGACAGATCGCTGCATTTTATGAAGATGATAAGTTACTTGGCGGCGGAGTGATCTGTTAAGAACATCGTAAGAAATATCATTTGATGAAGTAGTACCCCTTGACATTATAGGGTGTCTTTAACCCCATTATAGGCATCATTATTTTTCTAAAAACAGCTATACAGATGTTCTATACGTTGATTTAAAGATTTTGGATATAATGCCTTAATTAAATTTAATAGGATACTTTATGCAACAATTTGACAGACAAAATTCAGCTTCATGTATTTCACACTCTTTCGCAATATTATTGATACCTTTTCTTTTTTTAGTAGGACTGGTTCTTGCTTATTTGGGTATATTCCCTATTAATGTTGAGGCACATACTTTTGGGATCGTAGCATTTATCTTTGTTGTATTTGTATTTTTTGTAAAACATAATGCAAATTATGCAGTGTGTCACATGAAAGGGTCTTTTTTCAACATGGAAGAAGACCTGCAGGCAGCATTACGTGAAAATGCATTGACGATCATGGGTAAGACCAAGTCTACATTACATGTTAATGATTTCATTACTGAGTATTATCAGGATATTCGTAATGATAATTTTGCACGTGTTGCTCCTTCTGTCTTTCCTATGCTGGGTATCTTGGGTACATTTATCGCTATTGCTTTGTCTATGCCTGACTTTACAGTGAAAGATCTTGGTGCACTTGATCGTGAAATTTCTATACTTCTCTCCGGTATTGGTACAGCATTTTATGCCTCTATCTATGGAATTATGCTTTCTCTTATTTGGACATACTTTGAAAAAAGAGGTATTGCAAAAGTAGATAAACAGATCTTTGATCTGGAAAGACTTTATGGTCAGCGTGTTTGGAAAAGATCTGAACTGATCAAGCATGAGCACATGCAGAGTGAGCTTAAAGATCAACAGATCGTTCAGACACTTAAAGAGACATTCAATATGGATTTTATTAAAGAATTGAATGATCAGTATCTTAAAAATTTCACAACCATTATACATGACACGACAAACAGTTTTACAAAGCTGACCGTACATATGCAGGAAGCTTCTTCAGAGTTGCGTGATACACTTGAGAACATACATCACAGACAAGCGAGTGTTGATGCAGTTGCAGTGATGGAAAAAAATATTGAAGGGTTCAATGAAAATGCTCAAAACCTTCAAAAATCAATGGAACGATTTGATGGTTCAGTGGATCATACTTTCGAGAAGATAGATGAGGAATTGGGGCAGGCAGTAGACAAGCTTGCAACATTTGCACGTATCATCTCTGAACAGAATGAACAGATACTTGAAAACATGGCAACATCACAACAGCAAGAAAAGTAAAAATATGTTTAGAAACGACAAGACGAACGCAGAAAGCAATTTCTGGATATCATATGCTGACTTGATGGCAGGATTACTTTTTGTTTTCATTTTACTTATTGGTGCGATTGTATCAAAGTCTGTTATATTGAAATCTGACCTGCATACCAAAGAAGAGAAGCTTTCAAACTTATCTGAGACACTTAAAACTAAAGAGAATACTCTGAATGAATTGAGTGACAGTTTGGCAAAAAGTCAGGCACTTGTAGCTGAAAAAGACAGCTACCTTACTGAAGATGAAAGACTTTTAGCTGAAAAAGATAAATTGCTTACACTTAAAAATGCACGTATCGCTGATGATAAAATTAAATTGACTGAATCTGAAAAACAACTTCAAATTAAAAATGCACGTATAGCAAAAGGCCAACTTATGTTGGCTGAAAATGAAAGAATGTTCAAGCTTAAAATTTCAGAGATCGAAAAGCTTAATAAGCTGTTACTTGAGGCAAATGCAAAACAAGATCTACTGAGCAATAAAATAGTCATAGTCCAAAATCTACTTGATAAAAACAAAAATGAATTAGATAAAAATACAAAAAGTTTAAAAGACTATGAAGGGAAAGTACTGATACTTTCTAATGAATTGAGTGAAACGAAGGATACGGTAAAAATAAAAGATGAAAAACTTTTAACCCTTCTGAATGCTATTGATGAAAAGAAAACAAAGTATGATGAATTGGTAGCAAATCTTCAAGCACAAAAAGCGAAGATCAAATCTCTGACAGGTATTAAGCTTCAAGTGGTGGCTGCACTTAAAGAGGCACTGGGTGACAAGATTGACATAGATAAAAAGACAGGATCACTCAGACTGGCTTCTAACATACTTTTTGGAAGTGGTGACGCAACACTGAAGCCTGAAGCTGAAGTAGAGCTCAAAAAAGCATTTGAAGAGTACATTGGTACTTTGGTGACCAACAAAAATATTAAGCCGCACCTCGATAAAATAATTATCGAAGGGCATACAGATAGTGTGGGATCATATATCTATAACTTGAATCTTTCGCAAAAACGTGCACTTGCCGTCATGGAGTATTTACTTACATTAGATTTCACTAGAGAGCACAATATTCAACCGCTCATGATAGCTTCTGGTAGAGCTTACCTGGATGCCATTAAGATAGATGGTGTAGAAGATAAAAATGCATCAAGACGTATAGAAATTAAATTTAGATTGAAGAATGAAGATGCAATGAATGAGATAGAAAAGGTTTTAGATGCGCAATGATTTTAAACCTGTGCATCTTCAACAGGTAAATGCTAAACTGGACAGGCATGTATTATCCTCAGAGCGATATCAAAAACACGATGATACCGATCAAGATGGAGGAGTTAAAATATCTTTATGGAAAAAGTTTATAAGGCTATGTACAACCAATCCTTTTGTGTTACCTGAAGAGTTTTATAAATAAACTCCAAATTTTCTTATCCTCTCCCCCCAAATTTCACATAGATTTCATACAAGTGTTTTATACTATAAATATTATGTTAATATTATATATTAAAAAGAGAGGAATAATGAAATGCGATTAAATATTTTTTTAACACAGTTACTTGTTTCAGTCATTACCCTTACTGGTTGTGGAGGAGGCGGTGGCAGTGCAGGTGGTGGAACAGTAATTCAGGATGTGAATGATACAAGTCCACGACCACTAGTCATTATTCGTATAGAGTTTAATGATTATCCATTTACCAGTCCTGCATCTACTTGGAGTCAAAAAATATTTGGTACCAATGAAGGGCAACTGAATGACTATTATAATGAAATATCGTATGGTAAATTCCATTTTCAAAAGGCAAATGAAACTGATGGTACAGCGGATGGAATAATTACTGTACAGTTAAATGAAAACCATCCTGGCTTCCTTGAGGATAATATAGATAAATTAGCAGATGCCGCTGTGCTTGCAGATGCAAGTATAGATTTTTCTCAATATGATACTGACCAGAATGGTGCAATAAGTTCAGATGAACTTCAAATCATGTTTTTAGTAGCTGGTGGTGAACGGGCGACAGGAGCGAATCCTGGTATTTGGGCACATGCGTGGTGTATGTTGGAAGCTTTTACTAATGCACCTGCACCAACACTTGATACTGTAACTCTCATGAGCTGCAATGATGAGGGTGGTTATTCAGCATTTGGTGAAAAACATTTTGATGCAAGAATTGGCAATGATGCAACAATAGGTGTTATCGCGCATGAATTGGGACATGCAGTATTTGCATTGCCAGATCTTTATGATACAGATGGAAGTTCATCGGGTATTGGGAACTTTGGTTTGATGGGGGGAGGCAATTGGGCGTATAAAGATGGAGATAAGTATGTAGGTACTACACCGGTACATATGACAGGATGGAGTAAAGTGTATAGTGGTTTCGTTACATCGACGATTATGGAGAGTAATATAATTGATCTAGACGTAAATGCTACTTCTGCTATAGAATATAATTTGTATCAAATACCAACTGGTCGAACTGGAGAATACTTTTTAGTGGAAAATAGAGCTGCTAGTGGATATGATAGAGGATTGTATAGTCTTCAAGGTTTAGATAGCTTTGAGGGTGGATTATCTATTTTGCATATTGACGATAATCTATTGAGTACTTGTATCACTAGTAATAGTTGTAATGATAATGAACTACATAAACTAGTAGATGTAGAAGAAGCAAATAATGATCTAGAATTAGATAATAATTCTACCTATGAAGGTCATTATAAGAATCTGTTTTATAGTGCTAATAATGACAGTTTTACTCCAGCAACTTTACCAAACACAAAGAGATATGATGGAGGGGATAGTGGTGTATCCATTACTAATATCTCTAACCCTGATGCTACTATGAAGATAGATATAGAAATCAATTAAAGGATAAGAAATGATAAAATTAATTTTATTTGTAAGTATGATATCATGGGCATATTCTGTACCAGCATATAAAGGTGCTATAAAATTCAAACAAAATGATGGTTCAAGTTTTTCAGGAAAACTTAAAGGCGATGAGTGGTTTAATTGGGTAGAGGATAAACAAGGTGACATTATCAAATATAATAAAGAATCAAAAAATTATGAATATGGCATGATTAAAGAGATAAATGGAACATTGGATTTGGTGCCCTCTAGTATCAAAGTTGGACATAAACCTAAGCAATCGAGTAATTCCGGTTCTACACTGCCAAGTTTGTTAAAAATAGACAAAAAAACTTTAGAAAAGATTTGGAAGCAAAAAAAAGAAAAAGCGCTAAAGTATAAAAAACATTAAAATGACAAGAGACATATTTTTAAAATATGGAGTAGAAGTCAAATAGACTTCTATTTACTTTCCTTCTTCCTTACAATATTTGCACCCAATGCAGAGAGTTTTCCCTCTAGATCATCATATCCACGGTCTAAGTGATAGATACGTCTTACATTTGTTGTACCTTCTGCAACAAGGGCAGCCAGAACAAGTGCCGAAGAGGCTCTAAGGTCTGTTGCCATAACATCTGCTCCGTAGAGCTCATCAACACCTTTTACCGCGGCAGTGCTTCCTTTGAGCCAAATGTCTGCACCTAAACGATTGAGTTCACTTACATGCATAAAACGGTTTTCAAAGAGACGCTCTTCTATAAGGCTTTCACCTTTTGCCATGACTGCCAGTGCCATGAACTGCGCTTGCATGTCTGTAGGGAAGCCTGGGTACTCTATGGTGATGAGATTTACAGGTGTAAGATTTTCAGTAGGGTGAATGGTAATACTGTCATCTTCCAACTCAAAGGTACAACCCATATGTTCCAGTTTGTCAATGGAGGCTCTGATGTGCTGATGATTCACTTTGTTAAGTGTGATAGAAGAGTTTGTGATAGCTCCTGCACATAAGTAGGTTCCTGCTTCGATACGATCAGGTATGATTTCAACCGGTTTAAATGTGAGTGGTGTTCTGTCAGTACCTTCTATCGTAAGCTCATTGGTACCGATACCTTCTATCTTGACACCTGCATCACGTATCATCTCACAAAGTTGTACGACCTCTGGTTCTTGTGCTGCATTGATGATGGTTGTAGTACCTTTAGCCAAAGCTGCAGCCATGACGATGTTTTCTGTACCGCCTACAGTAATCTTGTCGAAGATGATCTTAGCACCATGAAGTCCATTGGGCGCTTCAGCACGAACATATCCACCTTTTATCTCTATATGTGCACCCATTTCTTCAAGTGCTTGGAGGTGGAGGTCTATAGGACGTTGGCCGATGGCACAACCACCAGGCAAACTCACTTCACATTCTCCAAATCTTGCAAGCAGGGGACCCAATACTAGAATGGATGCTCTCATCTGAGAGACTATTTCATAAACTGCTTTGGTAGAAGTGATAGAACCGTTATTGATCTTTGCTACCGTTTTATCATGATCTACTGTTCCACCAAGCATAGTAAGAAGTTTGAGAAGCGTTCTGATATCTACAACATTAGGTAAGTTTGTTAATGTGACTTCTTTGTTACTAAGTATGGTTGCTGCAATTATGGGGAGGGCTGCATTCTTAGCACCACTTATTGTGACATTTCCACTTAACTTTTCCCCACCAACAATCTCTAAATAATCCATCAATTTCATCCTCAAATATATTTATATAATTTTATCTAAAAGTCGATTAGAAGAGACCTATCTATGGTATAAAGTTACTGTATTATACTAAATAATATTAATACTGATATCCCTTTTAACATTAAAAAATAGAAAAATTGATATTATTCACTATAATTTAAAGTTACTATTACTAAAACTACTGTATTATATTTAATAATATGTACTCAAGAAGGGCCCTAGGCCCCATTTTAAGGGAAAAGAATGTCGAGTAGTTTAGATAAGTTAAGGGCACTTACGAGTCGTCTGGAAGATAAAATAGAAGAGAAAGAAAAGATCTCTGCTGTTATATCTACAGAGGTCAAAGAAGTCAAAAAAAGTGAAAAAAAACCACTAGAAAAAGCTGTTAAAAGCGCAGATGATAACTGTGATAATGTTCGAGAAGAGAATATTAAACGGGTGAAAGAACTTTATGAAAAGCTAAAAATTTTCGAGAAGTCTCAGGACTTTGACAAGGTCTTTATTTATAAAGCGATGAATCTGTCGGGTATTGGTTTGAAAGAGGATGATTTTGGTGAAGTGCGTGAGGGTAAATATATTCAAGTCATCGCCATCACTTATGAACCAGATAAGAACGGTAAGAAGAAAGCTAAAAATATCTCTTTAGGATATTTTGGTAAAGCAGAGACTTTGGAAAATACACTTAAAAATGAGATTATTGAATTTGTTTTACGCTGGCGTTATGAAAAAGCCTTTCAAAACGTGGAGCACTATAAGGATCTGATATCACGTGTTGAAACACCATCAGATACACTCTTCTAAAATTTAGGGAATTTTAATTTCCCTAACGCTTCACTAATCAAAAATCTGTTACAATCTACTTCTAAATTTTACGACTTAGGATAGTTATGCACCTCGATCTTACACCAGAAGCACTTTTAACACAACTTGGCTATACAAAAACAGAACAAACACTGAATCAAATCAATAATATTATTGCTAATACAAAGGGTTTTGAGAAATTTTCACAGCATATTCCTTCATTTAATGATGCATTGGCTGTAGAAAAAGGCTTTATTGCGATGTCAAACTCCAAAGATCATCTCAAAATAAAATGTGATGAAGACACAGGAGCAGATAATCTTTCTGCTTTTACTGCATTAGTGAAACATTGGGCAGATAAATATAAACTAGAACTAAAACAGGTAGCAAATAAAAACACTTACTATATTATTGGTCATAACTAATTGCCTCTAACCACACTCAATGACGAGCAGCTAAGTGCTGCTACGGCACCTTTAGGACATAACCTTATTATTGCCAGTGCGGGTACAGGTAAAACTTCTACTATCGTAGGGCGTATTGCACATCTTTTACATAAAGGTACGGAACCTTCCAAAATCTTACTCTTAACCTTTACAAACAAAGCAGCAGGCGAAATGATAGCACGTCTTGAACGCTATTTTCCTAAGAAAATAGTATCTAAGATAGAATCTGGAACCTTCCATGCAGTCTCGTACCGTTGGCTGAAGGAGATATATCCAACCTTGGCACTTAAACAACCCTCCGAGCTTAAAACACTTTTTAGAAGTATCTATGAAAAACGTAACTTTGAACGTATGAATCTTACCATGCAGCCTTTTTCAGCTACCTACCTCTATGAGATGTATTCTTTGTATCAAAATGCGTCTCTGGAAAGCTTTGATATATGGTTTTTGGAAAAATACCCGGATCACGAGCTTGTGATGGATATCTATATGGATATCGCCCAAGAGTTTGAAAAAGAGAAGATAGACTATGGCTTTGCCTCTTTTAATGACCTGTTGTTACGTATGAAAAGCCATTTGGAAGAAAACACCATACCTTTTGAAGAGGTACTCGTCGATGAATATCAAGATACCAATACCCTTCAAAGTGCGCTTATAGATGCACTCAAACCTAAATCTCTTTTTTGTGTAGGAGATTACGACCAGAGTATCTATGCGTTTAATGGAGCGAATATTGAAAATATTGCTACTTACTCAACGCGTTATCCCAATGCGAGTGTGTTTACGCTTAAAACCAATTATCGTTCTACTGCACCTATCCTTTCCTTGGCTAACCGTGTTATAGAACGAAATGAGCGTATCTACCCTAAAAAACTGGAAGTGGGGCGTGTCATGAAAAGTTACCCGCCTAAACTTTTGATGTATAATGATCTTTTTGAACAGTATCAGTCCATTGCCGAGGGTATTAAACGTACCCATGTCCCTAATGACCAGATAGCGGTTATTTTTAGAAACAACTCTTCTGCCGATGGCGTTGAAGCAAGTTTACGTGAGTATGGTATACCTTGTAAGCGTAAAGGTGGGACAAGTTTTTTTGATGCAAAAGAGATAAAGTTTTTGCTGGATCTCTTGGCATTGCTTGTAAATCCAAAAGATATGATGGCCTTTATTCATGTATTTGAGTATGCAAGAGGGGTAGGGTCAGCACTCTCTAAAGAGTTCTTCCAATGTTTTTTACATTTTGGCCAGGGACATTTCATGCAAGGGGTACTCTACCCAAAGGTACATGATCTCCCTAAGCTAAACCCTAACAAAAATGTTCAGCTGGGACTCTTCGATGATGATCAGGAGATAGGATCTGCAGCGAGGTTTAAACATATGAACCTGGAGAGTGCACTTTACAGTCATCCATTGCTTAAGCATGCAAAACTGAGCAACGACGGTATGGACTTTTTTAAAGAGTTTTATACACTTATGAAGTCTGTACATAGTTTGGAGAAACCATCTGATATTTTAAAAAACATTATCTCTTCAAAGCTCTATGTCGGCATTATAGAACTTTTGGCCACGCAAAGAGGACGACTTAAGTCTGGAGAAGTGGATGAAGAGAAGAAGAAACAGGCCAAAGAACGTATACAGAGAAAAGCGAATCTCTTACTGGACCTTTCTCGTCAGTACAAGGAGTTACGACGTTTTGTGAATGCGATGGTACTGGGAGGAAATGAACTCAGTGAAGGAGAGGGTGTTAATCTACTCACGGTACATGCAAGTAAAGGGCTGGAGTTTCCAGAGGTTTATGTTATTGACCTGGTAGACGGAAGATTCCCCAATAGAAAGATGATGTCCAGTATAGAAGAGGAACGTCGTTTGTTTTATGTTGCAGTGACACGTGCTAAAGACAGACTTTATCTCTCTTTGGCAAAAGTTGACAGAGTGAAAAAGATAGACTATAAACCTTCACAATTTTTACATGAAGCAGGGCTTATTAAAGGGGAGTTTGTGGAACCTGAGCCTAAGGGAAAAAAAGAAAAGAAAGAGACTACGGTTTAGTAGAATCTCTTATCTCTGATGCTCATTTGTTTAGTATCAGGATCCAAATAGATATCAAAGAGGTCTATCTCATTGATGAGATTACTCATTTTTTTATATCCAAAGTTAATAGGTGAAAAAGAGGTAGAGTTATTGATATATTGTCCTATCGCTGCTAGGTTCGCCCAACCGTCCTCATCCATCGTTTGCTCTAATGCGGTTCTTAGTACATTGACCAGCCAGGTATCTTGACGCATCTCTTTACCCGACTTCTTTAAAGGTGTTTGTTGTACATCTATGGTACGTGTATTATCGTTTGTATCTAATACTTTTGCCGCTTCTATCTTCATCAGCTGTTCTGTAAAGATGAACTGTGAACATGCTGCCATAAAAGGTTTGGGTGTTTTTTTCTCACCAAACCCATAGACCCTAATACCTTCAGCTTGTACACGCATTACCACAGGTGTAAAGTCAGAGTCACTCGTAGCGAATGCAAAAGCATCAATGTCTTTGGTGTGAAGCAGATCTATGGCATCTATGGTCATAAGAATATCTGTGGCATTTTTGTTTTTAGAATAGTCAAACTGTTGTATCGGTTTAATGGCAAACTCCAAGAGTTTGTCTTCCCAGTTTTTAAGGTTATCTTTGGTCCAATTGCCATAGGCTTGGCGTATATTTACGATACCATATTTACTCAGCTCATTAATGATGCCTTCTATAGATCGATGTGAGATATTGTCACAGTCTATAAACAATGCGATGTGATCTTCGGTTTTACTTTTCGCCAT
>JAGSGJ010000011.1 GCA_023955225.1 Sulfurovum sp. | reverse complement strand
GGGATAGAGCAGTTTGGTAGCTCGTCGGGCTCATAACCCGAAGGTCGTAGGTTCAAATCCTGCTCCCGCAACCAATTCGAATTTTATACATAACTTAATTTAAAAATTAACTACCTATAATCTTAATAACACAATATACCATTTTAGACATCTTGTCTAATAATCCTGTCGCGGGATAGAGCAGTTTGGTAGCTCGTCGGGCTCATAACCCGAAGGTCAGAGGTTCAAATCCTCTTCCCGCAACCAATTCACCCACCCCCATATATAGCTTCAAAAATAGCATAAATTCAATTGTCATATTTATTTTTATAAAAGAAAAAAGACCACAAGAACAAGGTTTTAATTATATTTGAATGACTGAGAAAAATATAAGTTAAGTATGTAATTTAGGGATATAAATACCTAATAAATCATAAAGATATTCGCTTATATACAATATGTATATATACAAGAACTACTTCATTTATTTTGTTTCAATTTAGGCAAGGAAGAAACAAACCGACATTTTAACACTACCAAAAGTCTGCAATAAAACATATACTCCTTCAAAAGATAAGGAGTAACTATGAAAGTTGTATTGAGTATAGCTGGTTCTGATAGTAGCGGTGGTGCAGGTATTCAGGCAGACCTAAAGACTTTTGAAGCATTTGGAGTTTTTGGTACGACAGCTATTACCGTTCTTACTGCACAAAATACTATGGGCGTACAAGGGATTGTACCTTTGCAGGCCTCTTTTGTGAAAAAACAAATCGAGTCTATTGTTGAAGATTTTGATGTTGCTGCGATTAAAATAGGAATGTTATTTAACAAAGAGATCATTGAGACAGTACGTGATGTCATAAAAGATTTAAAAATCCCAATTGTACTTGACCCTGTGGCCATCTCAAAAGCTGGTTCGCCACTTCTTGAAGAGAGTGCAATAGAAGAGATGCGTACACTTTTTGATCATGTTATGCTTATCACGCCAAATTCTTATGAAGCGTTTGAGTTCTTTGAGTATAAATATCATGATCCAAAATCGTTGGGAAAAATTCAGAGTATGAATACACCAGTACTTATGAAACATCATGTTGTAGAACTTGCAGAAGGTAAATTTAGTGTAGATAAACTCTACTCTAGAAACCAAGAACGTGTATTTCAAACACCATTTATTGAGACAAGTAATCTTCATGGGACTGGGTGCTCTTTCTCTAGTGCTATTACAGCAAACATTGCACTAGGTCACACACTTGAAAATTCAATAGCAATTGCAAAGAAGTTTATTTCAGAAGCACTTAAAAGTGCGCCAGATATAGGAAATGGACCTGGTCCAATTAATCACAAAATGGGAGGCGAATATGTCGAATATGCTTAAAGGTTTGTATGTCATCACAGATGAACATCTTACACCAGATGAAACTGTACATGTATATATAGAAGACGCGTTAAAAGCTGGTGCTAGCATCGTACAGTACCGAAACAAAACTAAATCAGATGATGAAGTAGAGAACATATGTCGATTATTACAAACTATGTGCTCACAATACAACGTACCTTTTATCATTGATGATAGACCACATTTGGCTACTAAAATACAGGCAGACGGTATCCATATAGGAAAAGATGATATGCCCATTCAAGAGGCAAGAAAGATTTTCCCGAAAGGAATCATAGGTGTCTCATGTTACGGAAGTATCCGTAAGGCTAGAGAGGCAGAAGAAGAAGGTGCAGATTATGTGGCATTTGGTTCTTTTTTCCCTTCGCCAACGAAACCTCACTCAGGTGTTGTCTCACTAAATGTAATTAAGAAAGCCAAAGAGGCAGTGACTGTACCAATCTGTGCTATTGGAGGGATATCTCAAACAAATATAGGTGAAATAGCTGCAACAAACACAGATATGATCTCTGTAGTCAGTGCGGCATTTGTAGGAAACACACAAGAAAATGTATCTAATTTAATTAAAGGAATGAAAATATGAAATTACAAATCGCTTTTGAATGGTTCTTAAACCCAGATCACTTACCGTTTTTAGTAGGTATCCATAAAGGGTACTTTAAAAAGTATGACTTAGAGCTTGAACTCATCGTACCAGATGAACACTATGATGGACTAGATGAACTCATCGCTGGGAACATAGAGTTTGCAACCAATGAGCCCTTACACCTCATAGAGCAGTTTCATGAGAAGTTTCTTTCACTCGGTACTTACTTTGAAACACAAGGTGGTGTGTTACTTAAAAAAGAGACCTATGATAAAGTAAAAAATGGTGAAAAGATTACTATAACCACACCAGTATCGAACAATGTGACCAATACCATCGGGTATGAGATTATCCGTCGTTACTTTGAAAAAGACGGCATCGATGTTCCTAGAGAGAACGTGCACTTTGAAGACAATGGATTTGAACATATCAAATACATGAAAGAAGGTGCTGATGGTGGATGGCTCTACTTCTATAACTTTGAAGGTATAGAGGCACAACATGAGGGTATGGATCTACTCTATTTAGATGCACAAACTTCAGGATTTGCAAACTTCTCTGCACTTGACTTATTTGTGAACAAAGATTTTTACCATGCCAATGAAGAGACATGTAAAAACTTTGATAAAGCAGTAAAAGAGTCCATCACATTTATGAATGAAAATCCAAACGAGGCGATGGAGGTCTATTATGACCATACAAAAGAAGCAAAGTCTGCACTCATGGATGACATACTTAAAGCAACGTTAGTGTGTTTTGATGTAAACTATAGTTCAGACTATGAAAAATCATTGCCGATTTTACAATTTTTTAGAGAAATAGGTATCACCTCTTTGGATGATAAGACATTTAAGACGGCATTTTTACATTAAGGATTAATGATGCAAATAGCAGTATCTTCTTGTTTACTTGGTGAGCGTATACGCTTTGATGGAGGACATAAACATGACCGTTTTATTACTCAAGGTTTGGGAAAACATGCAGAGTTTGTACCTTTTTGTCCGGAACATTTGGCATTTGGTACACCTAGACCTACCATTAGACTTGTTCACGAGAAAGACGGGATAGAAGTTCATCCAAGCAAATCAGATGATGATCTCACTCAGAAGCTTTTAGCCACGAGTAATGCTGAACTGACGCGTCTTAAAGCAGCACCACTTCGTGCTATTATCTTCAAGTCAAAATCTCCTTCTTGTGGACTTGGCAGTGCACTGGTTTACAGAACTAACGGTTATGCTGAGGGGAAAGATGATGGCGTATTTGCAAAACTGTGCAGAGAACATTTTCCGCTTTTGCCTATGGAAGAGGAAGGCAGACTCTGTGATCCATGGCTGCGTGAGAACTTTGTGATGCAGCTCTTTGCGTATGATGATTTTGAAAACTTCAAGGCTTCAAATCCTACGATGAAAGATTTAGTAGATTTTCACCAAAGTTACAAGTTTATGCTCCAAGCAAAAAATGATGTAATCTACCGAGACCTTGGACAGATAGTTGGGAATCATGATAATTTAGCTTTTGATGAGATACTTAGTCAGTATGAATTTCACTTTAAAACTGCCATAGGACAAAAAAGTTCTATAGAAAAAACAAGAAATGTACTTGAACATATGGCAGGTTTCGTCAAAGATAAACTTACACCCGTTGAGAAAGAGTTGTTACATGAGCAAATACATGAATATGCCAATAAAATAGTACCTCTTATAGCACCGATGAGTAGACTTTATATGTTTGCCAAAACCCATGAAGTTGAGTACCTTTTGGGTCAGAAGTTTCTTCATCCCTACCCTAAGGAATTAGCTCTAAGATCTGATATACGGAGTGGAAAATGAAACGTATCACCATATTATTATTAGGATGTCTATTGTCTCTCACAGCAGAGGAGCAAAAACTTTCACTGCTTGAAAGAATTACCCAACCTAAAATCACTTTTGAAAGTGATTTTCTCTCTGATGCTAAATTTGAAAATTATGAAGGTAGTGTAAAAACTTATAAGCAAAAGATTCAAATTAACAATGATATTGTGGGGTTTAGCTATAGTCGCTGGGATTTTGACTGGAGTAACGAAAATGACCTCCCCTTTTACAGGGGTAAAATACCCATAGAATCCATGCAGAGTATTAGGCTTTTTGCCAATTGGCCTGTTCCCCTTAACGATAAATGGTTTATGCTTAACTCGATCAATGTAAATTCAACCTATGAAAAAGAATATAGTGACTCTTTTGGTGCAGGTATCTCGAGCTTTTTTTCCTATAGGCTCGATGATGATCATGCTATACAAATGGGCGCTTTTGCAAATTATCATCCTGTAAAAACATTAGTGTTGCCTGTATTGGGTTATTCATATCGTGCGCGAGAAATAGATGGATTGAAAATGGTTCTTGGATTTCCAAGAGCCTATATCGGGTACCATCTAAGTCCGGAAATTTTACTCAATGCCGGCATGATCTATTCTCAAGCAGTGATACGCCTTGCTGATGATAGTGGTATTGAGCCCAAAGGATTCTCTGAGGCAAAAGATTATCAGGCAAACTTTGGATTTCGTTATGAAATAAATAAAGATTTTGAACTGAATGTTGATCTTCTTTATGCATTTAAACGTGATTTCACGATCTATGATCAGAATTCTAATGAAGTTGATAGTTATAGTATTGAGCCATCATCGGGTGCCCTACCAAAATTAAAATATATTTTCTAAAATGATGAATATAAAATGATGATGAAAAGAATTCTTTGGTTTCGGCGTGACCTGAGAATAGAAGACAATCCACTGCTCTCTTTGGGTGGAGAAGTCTTACCTATTTTCATATTTGATACACAGATCTTAGATGTATTGCCTCCTGAAGACAGACGTGTTTCTTTTATTTTTAATAGAGTACTCAAGCTCAAAAATGAACTACAGAAAAAAGAACTGGATCTAAAGATCTTTTGGGGTGATCCCTTAGAGATATTCACCATGCTCGAAGCGCAAGGTTTTGATGAAGTGGTTGCCAGTGGAGATTATGATACTTATGCCAAAGAGCGTGACCTAAAAGTCTCACATATTCTGCACTTTCGCTATCTACATGACACGTACATCTTTAACCCCGAAGAGGTACTTAAAGACAATGGTACGCCCTATCTGGTATTCACACCCTTTTACAAGAAGTCCAAAACATTTTTCACAAAAGCCCATCTTCAAGCATATACCATTGCCGATCATACGTTGTATGAAACTTCGTATGAGGGTATCACCAAGGTTGAAGCGGATAAAGAGAAGACTTTCCCTTTACACATAAGATCGATTGGATTTAAAGAGAATTTACCTATAACAGACAATGTATCAATAAAACTTGAACAACTCAAAACGAAACTTGCAGGCTATGCTACGGACAGAGACTTCCTCCCAAAAGAAGCTACCTCTCATTTGAGTATTGAGCTGCGTTTTGGAACACTCTCTATTCGTTCACTCTTACGTTTTTTAGTGGATGTGAAAAATGAAGGTATCGATACCGAACCTTTTTTCAGACAGCTCATCTTTCGTGACTTTTATGCCTATTTACTCTTTCATTTTCCTCACCTCGCGACACACAATTACAAGTACCGATTTAACGGCATAGAAGATGAAGAGAAGTTCGCAGCTTTTTGTGAAGCCAGAACTGGTGTACCCGTCGTAGATGCGGGGGTAAGAGAACTTTTACAAACAGGAAATATGCATAACCGAGTACGTATGATCTGTGCATCTTTTTTTACTAAAGACCTCCTCTTACCTTGGCAATGGGGAGAGCGATTTTTTGCCCAGTATCTACTTGATTATGATGCCGCATCAAATATACTCTCATGGCAATGGAGTGCTGGTACAGGCATAGACCCTCAACCTTATTTTCGTATCTTTAACCCTTATTTGCAGAGTAAAAAGTTTGATAAAGAAGCCCGATACGTTAAAAAATGGATTCCTGAACTTAGCGTTTTGGATCCAAAGTATATTCATAATGAAGAGTATTTACTTACCCATACCATAGAGGGATATCCTCAACCCATGTTACGACATAAAGAGGCTTCACAAAGTGCCTTGGCTTATTATAAACAGCAACTTTAGGAGAGTGAAATGTTAGATTTACAAGAGATGCGTACAGAGTACAAAAAAGAGACACTCGATGAAAGCTCCGTACCCTCAGAGCCTTTTTCTCTCTTTGAGACTTGGTTTAGCCAAGCCGTAGAAGCACAAATAAAAGACCCCAATGCAATGCTACTCGCAACCAGTTCAGACAATAATATTCCGAACATCCGTGCTGTTCTTCTTAAACTGTTTGATAAAAAAGGATTTGTCTTTTTTACCAACTACAACAGTACGAAGGCCAAAGAGATAGCACAGAATCCGCATGTTGCACTGGAGTTTTTGTGGTTAGATCTTGAGCGTCAGGTACGTGTACTGGGGCAATGTGAGAAAATAAGCACAGTTGAGTCGATGGCGTACTTCATGAAGCGTTCGCGTGGCAGTCAGATTGGTGCATGGGTGAGTAACCAAAGTGATGTCATCTCTTCACGTAAGATGCTTCAAATGCAGATAGAAAAAATGAAAGAGAAATTTGCCAAAGGCTCTGTGCCTCTACCTGACTTTTGGGGAGGATACAGGGTAATTCCTACACAAATAGAGTTTTGGCAAGGCAGAGAGAGCAGACTGCATGACCGTATCTTGTATACAAAAGAACAAGAAAGCTGGACTATTCAGAGATTGGCACCCTGATAGTTATCACCAAGGTCCCTGAAATCGTGTAGGTTTATGCCCACACAGTTTTGCATGTTTCGTTTTTCGTCCTTGTACACGTTTGCGCCATCGTTTGTAAGCTTTGGGGCTGATTAGCTTTCACATCATATTTTTGACTTGATTTTCACTAAGTCCCAGTTGCTTTTGTATGATATCAAAATGCGTACGATCCTGCCATGCCATTTCTATGAGGCGTTGCTTATCTTCCTCTGAAGGGGGAGAGAGGTTCCTGTATATATGGCTCTTCTTTGTTACATTGCATTAGTCTATTAAAAATTCTTCAAGATTATTTTTACCATACGTGATGTTCTCATGGGTATCTTTGATCTGTTTGGCAACCATCGCCATAATGGTTTTAACCCCATTTGTTTTTTCAGGATCAGTCAGTGGAAGCAAGCGGACAGTCAAACTTGTTTTTTTCTGTGAGAGTTGTATGAAAAAGTTTTGGTTCACACCCTTCTCAACGGCTAAAGATTCTACCAGTGCAGTGTGTAAAGAACCGTTGATGTATTTATCAGTAACTTTAAGTATGCCTCCGTCTATCTTCTGTGCAAATGGTGATACGGCTTCATAAGCCTCTTTTGTGTCGTTTATGTTTTCCAGTACGATGTGTGGCATGAAAATTCCCTTTTGATTTTTTAATATTTTATCTCTATATTAAAGTATTTAATATAACTATTTTGTCGATTCATTGCTATGACTTAAAACCTCACTCTTTTGCAGTATTTTTTTCGCCTGTTTCATGAAGAGCTGTTTTTTCTCCAGCATCAGCTCTATCTCTTTTTTACCTGTCTCACCAAAGGTCTGCACAATGTATTCTGCCACTTCGGTAGAAACCAGATCAAAATCTGTAAAAAGAACATCGATATGCATACGTAAATTAATAATAGTATGTTCATCGTGAGGCAAGTCAATATGGCTTAGTTTCAACTCTTTAATACTGTAGTTTGAGTCTCTTGAATCCATTGGTTCTTGGATAATGAGCATGGTGCCAAGTTGTAAAGCCGTGAGCTTTTTACCATACGAACACCCTGTATCGATGCCGTAAAAATTGTTTCCGCTGACTACTTCATCAAAGACACAGTGACCAAAGATATTAATGACTTCTACGTTATCAACCGATTCATTTTCGACATAGGTGCCTTCTTCATAACGGTTGAGTAAATAATCTTTATAATACTCAGGATTGTTTCTGTGTTCATAAAAAGGTAAAGCAAAGCCATGGGTGATGAAGTAGCTACCTAGTTGCATGTAGATGGGTAGTCTCTTTATCCAATTTAGATGAGCAAGCATTTGTTTTTCATCACCTTCATAACTCTTGATAGTGGATAACCCTCCATAACGTTTATCTGAACTCCATGGAGAGTGCTTGTCATGAAGAATGGCGTCTTTCAAGTATGTTTCCATAAGATGTTCGTGGTTTCCTTTTATGCAGGCGTAACCGTTTTGTATAACAAAATCTATGACATCTTTAGAAAAATTACCCTTATCACAAAGATCACCTACAAAAATGAGTTCTGCATCTTTGGGCAGACTTGCAATGAGGTTTTGCAAAGTATAAAAGCACCCATGGACGTCGCCAATGACGTAAGTATTTTCAAAATTACTGTCTCTTCTCATACGTGCTTCCTTTTTAACTATTATTATATTGATATAACGTGTAGATTCGTAGTAGCACGATGTCAATTCATCTAAACAGTATGTATGAGTTGACATGAGAGGACTATGAATCATACGCTAAAGTGACTATAATCTATGTAAATAAAGTGCTCATAAAGGAGTTATCATGAAAGTCCTGCTCACTGGTGCAAACGGTTACATAGGAAGACGTCTTAAACAGACCCTCTTAAAGGAAGATATATCCTTACGCTTACTAGTACGTAATCCTAAAAGTCTTGATCCTGCCATAAAAGTCGAAGTCGCACAAGGTGAGACCTTTGATCCTCTTTCACTTGAACGAGCACTTGAAGGGGTAGATGTTGCTTACTATCTCATACACTCATTGCAGCATAAAAACTACAAAGAACTTGACAAACAAAGTGCACAGAACTTTTTAGATGCTGCCATAAAACAAGGAGTCAAGCGTATCATCTATCTAGGTGGACTGGGTGTCAAAGAACATGCAAGTGAACACCTACTAAGCCGTATAGAAACAGGAGAAATACTCTCTAGCAGACCTGATGAGATAGAGACTATTTGGTTACGCGCAGGGGTCATCATCGGTTCAGGCAGTTCGAGTTTTGAGATCATCAGGCACTTGACAGAAAAACTGCCTGTCATGGTCACGCCTAAATGGGTCAATACACTGGCACAACCCATCGGGGTGGATGATGTCATTTCCTATTTGAATGCCTCAAGAGCCCTCAAAATCAATGGCAACCTTATGGTAGACATAGGCAGCCAAAAGATGATCTATAAAGAGATGATGCTTGCCTGTGCACGAGCACTGGGTCTTCGTCGTTGGATTTTCCCGCTACCTATACTCACCATCAACCTCTCATCATACTGGCTAAACCTCTTTACCCCGGTACCCTTTACTGTAGCGCGTTCTCTTATAGAGGGACTCTCTTCTGAAGTGGTCATTCAAAATGACCATGCCCAAAAGTATTTCCCTCATATACACCCCATAGGATTTGAAGAAGCGGTCAAAAAAGCCATCCAGGAGATGGAAGAAAATCAAGTCTTCAGTCGTTGGAGTGATGCAGGCGGAGGACAGGATAGATGGCAAAATCAACATAAAGATGACCCTTCATCTTCTGTTTTGATAGATAGGCAGTCTGTGAAACTAAATGGTATTCCCAAGGAGACTGTATACCGTACTTTCTGTTCTATTGGAGGTAAAGAAGGATGGTTTGGCTATGACTGGCTGTGGGATATACGAGGCTGGCTCGATAAGATGATCGGTGGTGCAGGACTCAACAGAGGTCGAAGAGACACCTACCATCTTCGCATAGGTGAGAGTGTAGATTTTTGGAGGGTTGAAGATTTGAGTGCCAATGAAAGACTACTGCTATTTGCACAAATGAAAGTTCCGGGAAAAGCTTGGCTTGAGTTCAAAATAAAAGAGAATGAACTAATACAAACTGCATACTTTTACCCACGTGGACTATGGGGAAGACTCTACTGGTATATTCTTACCCCTGTGCACTATCTGGTATTTCGGAATATGATAAGATCCATACTCAAAAAAGCACAAAATGATGAACAGACAAAATAAGGATATTAATTCACTATTTAGAGTGTATAATAAAGAAAAAGGAGTCACACATGTTAAAAGAACTTTTATACACTGGTTTAGGTGGTGCACTGTTACTTAAAGAGCGTGTTGATGAAGAGATAGATAAACTACAGGAAAAAGGCAAGCTCAGTAAAGAAGATGCCGATACATTTATGAAAAAGCTTCAAACACGTGGTGAAGAGGAAGAAGAGAAAGTAAAAACACAACTCAAAGATGCCTTAAAAGAGGTGATTGAAGAGATGGGACTGGCAACAAAAGCAGACATAGAGGCATTGAAAGAAAAATAGTGGATGTACTTAAACTTTACTCGCCCATGAGGGTATGGCGTGTGTTTAGCGTTTTATTCACACTTTATATGCTCATACGTAAACGTGAGAGATTTCTATTTCTCTCACCACTTAGTCCTGAGAAGCTACTACAGTACATCACACTTTTGGGTGCAAGTTTCATCAAGCTTGCACAGGTTCTTGCCACGCGTAATGACTTTTTCCCACCACCGTATTTGACGAAGCTCAAAATACTGCATGATGAACTACCTCCCATGGATGCTAAAACGATGCAGAAGGTCTTTGATCGTGCCTATGGGAGAGATCCATTTTACCGTTTTGAAAAAGAGCCTATAGCGTCTGCTTCTATCGGTCAAGTACATGAAGCTTGGCTAGATGAACAGACGAAAGTCGCAGTCAAGCTCAGACGTGAAGGCATAGAAAAGCAGGTCAAAGCTGATATTCGTATACTCACTAGCTTTAATGCCCTCTTCCGTCCGCTTTTTTCACACTATACCAAGCATTCCATAGAGGCAGTCATCAGCGAATTTTCTTCTATGATACTTAAAGAAGTAAGCCTCAACCAAGAAAGAGCCAACCTTATAAAGTTTTCTGAAACGTATGCCGATATGCATGTGGACTTTCCTACAGCTTATGAAGCACTAAGTTGCGATGATGCGTTGGTCATGAGTTTTGAAGAGGGCTATCGTTTTGATGATGCTGAAGCACTCAAAGCAAATAACATCGACATCATCCCTCTCATTAAGACCTTGGTGAAGTTCTATACAGAACAGATGCTTGTTCGAGGCTTTTTTCATGCTGATCCGCACCCTGGTAATCTACTGGTATCAAAAGAAGGCAAACTGATACTGCTTGATTTTGGTATGGTCAAACGTGTGCCTAACGACACGCGTATCGCCATCATCGAGCTTATCAAGGCTGCCAATGAACAAGACTATGAACGCTATGTAAGTGCCAGCAAACGTATGGGTACGGTAGCCTACGATGCACCTACTGCTGAACTGGCGGAGTTTACTGAGCGCATGTTTGAGATCTTTAACAATGATGCACTCGATAGCTCCAGTATGCAAGAGCTGGCCTTTGAGGTACTTGAGCAAACAAGAAACCTGCCGTTTAAACTCCCACAAGAAGCGATTTACATTCTTCGTGTGAGTGCCATCATCGAAGGATTGGGGACGACGTACATCGAGAACTTTAATGGCATTAAAGATATCTTGCCCATTTTGCAAGACAATATCCCTCGTGCTTTGGGTGCGAAAGAGAGCATTGTGGAGACCATCATTGATGAGTTTAAGACTTTACCTTTGGATGTGCGTGCATTTAGAAATGCCATATATCGCATCTCTGAGGAAAATCTCTCAGTAGAACTCTCCAAGCCTCAACTTGAAGTACTGGAAAAGTCATTCAAAGAGTCACTCTCTCCTGTTATTACAGGTATTGTATTGATGATTTCTTCACTATTTGTACTGATGTACGACCATGCTTTGGAAAACTATGCGCTTGTACTTTTTGGTGCTGGCGTGTTAAGATTATTATTTAGAAAAGGATAAACATGAAAAAATTACTACTGCCACTTGTACTGTCTTTTGCACTATTATTGACTGGATGTGAAGATAAAAAACCACAAAAAGTAACTCCTGTGGAGAACTTCAAGCTTACCGAGTACCTTGGTACATGGTATGAGATAGTAAGGCTTGAACACCGATTTGAGAAAGGTATGGAAGCGATATCTGCAACTTACAGTAGGAGAGAAGATGGTGGCGTTAAAGTACTGAACCGTGGCTACAAAACCGCAGAGAAAGAGTGGAGTGAGGCAGAAGGGAAAGCGTATTTTGTGAAAAGTCCTGACAAAGCCTTTTTGAAAGTCTCATTTTTTGGCCCTTTTTATGGCTCTTACATCGTCATAGACACAGATTACAAAACCTACACCATGATAAGCGGACCAGACCTTTCTTACTTCTGGATACTCTCACGTACACCAACATTGGATGAACAAACATTAAACAGACTGTTAGCTAAAGCGAAGGCTGCAGGGTTTGATACAAGTAAGCTTATATACCCTGATCAGAGCAAGAACCATGCCAGATAATGCACTCATCATAATCGCTCACGGCAGTCGAAAAGAAAGTTCCAATGCTGAAGTCATGGCACTGGGAGTTAAGGTCAATCCTCTAGTAGATGCTCAGTATGATATTGTAAAAACTGCCTTTTTAGAATTTGCCGAGCCATCGCTAGAAGTGAGTATCACTACATGTATAGAAGAAGGAGTCACACATATCGTCATTCTGCCCTACTTCCTAGCTTCGGGCAATCATGTCACACGTGATATACCTGCTGTTGTAGAACAGATGGAAATAATGTACCCAGAAGTGAAGATAGAACTAAAAGAACATTTAGGAAGTGCCAAGGGTATGATATCGTTACTAAGTAGTATGGCGCTATAAACTCTCTCTACACATTAATTAACAAAAAAAGCATACAAAATCACTTATTTTCCCTATATAATAATGGAAAAAAAGGAGAAACCTATGTTTAACATCTACTGCACGCTAGAAGATGCAACCCATTCACAACCAAGAGTCACAGCACTACTAGCCTGCCAAGACAACCTCATGCCTGCCTCATGGCACATGCCTGTCTCGAAGTCGCCCTTTCGTTATGCTGTAGCAGTACGGGAAGAGAACTACACCCATCAACTCATCCAAGAGAAGAACAGCTTCACGCTTAACTTTCTTCCTTTTGAATACTATGAAACGGTGAGTCTTATGGGAAAACTCCATGGAGACATGGATGATAAACTGGCAGAAAGCAATCTTGATGTAGCAGGTGAAGATAGATATAAAAATGTATTACTCAACGCTTCAGACTTCATCTACGAGTGTGTGGTGTGTGATACCTACAAAAATGGTGATCATACCATTTTCATAGCCGATGTGAAGAAGATACATGTAAATGAAAATCAGAGTGCTGAGCCTATGTTATTTTCTGGACGTGGGAAGTATGCAACAGTCGGAAAAACATTTTTATCAAAAAAAGGAGTATAGTATGACATTAGAAGAAATTGCGTTTGAGTTAGAGTTAGCAGGATTGAGACTGGAGGAGCAAAGAATGTTATTGTCCTCCATTAAAAGAAGTGGATTTGATGCGAAACTACTCGATAGAAAGTTGATAGGTATGGGGTATGCACCCATTTTCAGTATTTATGACGATGACGCAATAGCCATTACGAAACAAAAAGTATAATTTGCATTAATGCAATGGTAGAGACAGTTTGTCAGTAGACATGAATAATACAGTAAAAATTATTACAAGGAATAGAGTATGACACTAGAAGAAATTGAATTTGAACTTGAGATGGCAGGATTGAGTAGAGAACAACAAATGAAAATATTATCATCTGTTAAAAGAGGTGGCTATGATGCAAAACTACTCGATCAAAAACTACGACTTATGGGATTCCCACCAGCCTTCACTATTTATGATGATGACGAAGAAAAAAGTGATAAGAAGGCTTAATTAGTAGTAAGCCTTTTCTCTTATATGGTAGTAGTAAAGGGTTCCTTTTTTAGACTTTAGAAAAAGCTTTGACAGCCCAAACATTCATTTTAGAAAAAGAAAAGAACAATTATAATAATTTGGCATAATTACCTTTACAGAGGTTTAACAAGACTTCTAAAGAGGTACTTAACATATAAACACTATCTCCCTAGCCAGAAAGTCCAGATTTTTTGATCTACTCTGAAAGTATGTCACCCACTACTAATTGACATAAACAGACTACGAAAATTCTCCTCACTGACTATAATTAAAAATCTAAAGGAGTATTCATGAAACCATACATACCCACAGCATTTGACTTCGACCCTGATGAGAGTGGACATTTTGGAAAGTTTGGCGGGCGTTATGTGCCTGAGACACTGATGCCTGCACTCATAGAGCTAGAGACTACGTATAAAAAGTACCGTTTTGACCCTGAGTTTTGGGCTGAGATCAATGCACTGCATACACATTATGTCGGGCGTCCTTCACCACTTTACAAAGCAGAAAATATCAGTGATGAGATAGGTGCTCATGTCTACCTAAAACGTGAAGATTTGAACCATACAGGTGCACACAAAGTAAATAACACCATTGCACAAGGCATCTTGGCAAAGCGTATGGGGAAGACTAAAGTTATAGCAGAGACAGGGGCGGGACAGCATGGGGTTGCCACGGCGACCATCGCTGCACTTATGGGGCTTGAGTGTGAAGTGTTCATGGGTGCTAAAGATGTGGAGCGTCAAAAGCTAAATGTCTTTCGCATGAAACTGCTTGGTGCCAAAGTACATGCTGTTGAGTCAGGAAGTAAAACACTCAAAGATGCTATGAATGATGCCATACGCCACTGGGTCACCAATGCACGTGACACCTTCTACATCATCGGAACGGCTGCAGGCCCACACCCCTACCCTCTCATGGTACGTGACTTTCAGGGTATCATCAGTTATGAAGCCAAAGCACAGATACTGAAACAACACGGTACACTGCCAGACTATGTCCTCGCCTGCATAGGTGGAGGCTCCAACGCCTTGGGAATGTTTTCACACTTCATAGACGAAGAAAAGACACAGTGCATTGGCATAGAAGCTGGAGGTAAAGGTCTGGAGAGTGGTGAACATGGTGCATCGTTGGCACTGGGTAAACCCGGTATTTTACATGGACAACTGAGTTATCTTTTACAAACAGATGAAGGGCAGATAGAAGAAGCCTACTCCATTTCAGCAGGACTTGACTACCCAGGCATAGGCCCTGAACACGCTTACCTCATGGAAAAAGGAAAGGTAGTCTACGACTCAGTCACAGATGATGAAGCGATGGATGCCTTTGTGTGGTTAAGCCGAGAAGAAGGTATAGTCCCTGCGTTTGAGAGTGCACATGCCATTGCATATCTTAAAAAAATGCCTAAAGAAGACATTAAAGACAAGACTATCATCATCAGTCTCTCAGGACGTGGAGACAAAGATATGATACAGGCTATGGAGCTTCTAAAGCTATAGCCTCTAGGGTCTTTTGATGCCTATAGTTAAACATCCTTTTCATGTCTCTCTTAATGAACCATACGATGGGTCTGTTGAAAACCCCAAAAGACAAAGAAAAGGTCACTCTGTCTGTTAACAGCGTATGAAACTCATCAAGTCGCAGAAAATAATGTTCATGTCTAAAAGTTTTAAACGGTGACTGTGTCGCGACATCTACTATAAGATGGGGAGGTTCTACTTTTTCAAATACCAGCTTCCAGACAAAAGAAAAGAAGCCTTTTTTGATTTTCAAGACTGCTTCATTGCCCTGCTTTAAAGTCTCTTCAAGTTGAAGTATCTCTACTGTTGTACCTGGAGGTGTGATAAGCGGAAGATTCTTCGTATCTGCATGAAAAGCGAAGAGACGCTCCGGGGTGCATTCTATAATGGTTTCAAATTCTAATGTATGTTTCATATGTCCATTATGGCACAAAACAGTGTTATTTTGTATTATATATTTGTCTCTTCATTATATCAATCGACAAAAAATGACTACAAAGATAGACATAAAAATCATAAACTCACATAAGAAACATATAAAAACTATCTTAAAGGATTTCAGATGAAAGAAGATATTGAAACCTATTTTTTTAAATCGTTGATCTATGTAAGTACTGCAGAAGAAAATGTTGATTATGCAGAGATTCTCAATATTCTTACACACGCTTGGAAATATAACCATAACAGTTATATCTCGGGAATGCTGCTCTATGACAACAAACATTTTATACAGATTATTCAAGGACCTATAGCAACAATTGATAAATTGTATGCGCGTATCAAAAAAGATCCCCGCCATACAGATATAAAATTGATCGGTGAAGAACTTTTACATGAACGTGATTGTAGTGGATGGGGTATTGGTTTTTATGATAAACAAGTGGTTGCAGAAGCACTCTATGATGCATTTCATGTAGGACATGGTCCAGTACTTTATGATGTGAACTATACAAATGCAAAATCTTTATTGCTTGCATTAAAAAATGTTATTTAAGTGAAAAGTCTAAAAAACTCAATATAGGAGGCATCAAATGAAAAACCGTATATGGATCGTTGGCGGAAGTAGCGGAATTGGACTTGAGCTTGTTAAAAAGTGGCTTCTTGAGGGAAACTTTGTCATTTCCAGTGCCAGGAGTTCCAGCACTACAAAAGATCTTTTGGCACTCAAGCATATCTATGAAACGCAGCTGCAGATAGTTGACATGGATGTTACCTCTATAGAATCTGTCAAAAAATCTGTACCTCAGGCATGGAAACATTTTGAGGGTATAGATGTATGGTTCTACAACGCAGCAGTCTATGAAGTAATGTCTACAGAAGAATGGAAGGTTGAACACTTTGAATCGATGATGCAGGTCAACTATATGGGTGCAGTACGTGTGATGAGTGAACTTCTGCCCTATTTTGAAAAGGAAAAAGTAGGCCGCTGGATATGGAATGCCAGCCTTTCAAGTTATTTTGGTTTACCTCTTGGAGGTGGATACAGTGCACCAAAAGCTGCGCTGGTCAATCTAGCAGAAGCATTACAGCCTGAACTAGGAACAAAAGGCATACAACTGCAGGTGATTAATCACGGTTTTGTCAAAACAAGACTGACAGCAAAAAACAGCTTTGAGATGCCGGGTCTCATGACACCCGAAGAAGCAGCAGAAAATATTATAAAAGAAACAAAAAAGCCGTACCGCTTTGAGATACATTTTCCGTTTAAGCTCTCTACATTTTTACAAATTCTACGTCTGATTCCCTACAGGGTTTCTTTGGCACTGACTAAAAAGATGCTGCCAAAAGATGACGAAACAAGATGATGTTATGAATAAAGAAACCATAACACATTTTTTTGAAACACTTCATAAGGAAGTGTCTATTGAATCGTTCAGTACTATTTATGATGATGCTGTTGTCTTTAAGGACCCCTTTAATGAAGTCAGTGGCGTCAAAGCAGTGCACGGTATATTTGAGCATATGTACAATACTTTAGATCGTCCCAGATTTATCATCAAAGAGTATATAGATAATCAAAATGTGGCATATGTCAAATGGGATTTTATATTTTCTTTTAAAGGTGAAAAAAAAGAAACCGGCTTTGAGGGTGTGAGCCGTTTAGAAATGAATGAAGAGGGAAAAGTCATCTCTCATGTTGATTTTTGGGATGCATCAGAACACATCTATGAAAAAATGCCACTACTGGGTTCAGTACTTCGTTTTGTGAAAAAAAAGATACAGCATGGAACGCAGGTTTAAAATGAATCAAAGCACACTAAAGAAAACTACCCTATTTTCCTATGCTGCCACAGCAATCCCTCTTTCTATGCTGGGATTACCTCTCTATATTTACCTACCAACCTTTTATGCACAAAGCGTGGGTTTAAGTGTCACAGTCGTAGGAGTCATTCTTTTTTTGTCACGACTCACCGATGTCATCACCGACCCTCTTGTTGGACTCTACAGTGACCGCTTTCATAGCAAGTATGGTAAGAGAAAACCTTTTATGATTGTGGGGTCAATTGTACTCATAATAAGTTTTTATGCACTCATTCATCCCCCTAGTAAATATACAGAACTTTGGCTCTTGAGCTTTTCCATGTTGGTCTATCTTGGATGGAGTATTATCTCCATCCCTTATCTTGCTTGGAGTGCAGAGATTACGTCTCATTACCATGAAAAGACCCGTCTAAGTGCAGCCAGAGAATTCTTTACAATAGTAGGTGCTTTAAGTGCACTACTTATACCCTACCTTTATGGGGTTTCAGAGTTTGCAGACAAAAGTTTGGGCATTTTGTATATTGCATTTATCATTACGTTATTCATCATGCTTCCTCTGACACTGATGGTAAGTACAGAGGGTTCTGTTAAGACTACAAAACATGTCACACTAAAAGAACTCAGAATGCTATGGAAAACAATACCTTCACTTGGTCGTCTACAGTCTTCTTTTATACTCAACTCTCTTGCCAATGCAATTCCTGCCACACTCTTTTTGTTTTATGTACAGCTTGTATTGGAAGAGGAGTCAAAAACAGGGCCACTTCTTTTACTCTATTTTGCTTCCGGCATAGTAGGACTGCCGTTTTGGACTATGTTAGCCAAAAAGACAGGCAAAAGAAAAAGCTGGCTAGCTTCTATGGTGCTTGCTTCGGCTGCCTTTATTTTTGTGCCTTTTCTTGGTAGTGGAGATCTTGTATTTTTTGCACTTATCACTTTTATTTCTGGACTCTCTTTAGGTGCAGACATGGCACTGCCCTCTTCAATTCAGGCAGATGTGGTACAAAAAATACAAAATGAAAAAACCTCTTATGCAGGCATACTTTTTGGTATTTGGGCAATGTTGACAAAATTTGCACTTGCACTCGCTGTGGGCTTAGGCTTTGTCATACTCGGTGTAGTAGGATTTGAGCCAGAAGCACCTACACATTTGGCACTGAATACACTTGCATTACTCTATGGCGGAGCACCAGTGCTTTTTAAAATGCTTGCATTTTGGATCATGAAAGGGTACCGTGAAACAGCCTAAACTGAGTCCTTCTGCTTTATTTCTCATCACTTTTATTTCAGGGTTATTCCTCTCCTGGATACACCCTTGGCATTTTACTTACTATATGGATGATGAGATGATACGCCTGACAGGAGTAGCCTTTCTTTTTACAAGCCTCACACTCAACATACTTGCCTACAGGCAATTTAAAAAGTCTCTCACTCCCCATGCTCCATTTTTGAAGCCAAAAGTTCTTATAAAAAATGGCGTTTTTACTTTGAGCAGAAACCCTGTTTATTTAGCGTTGGTACTCTCTGAATGTGGTCTGGCTTTTGTGTTTGATAGCATCTGGTTTCTTGTTAGTGCTGCCGTATTATTGATAGTACTTGATACTGTGATTGTTCGTGCTGAAGAGAAAGTGCTAAAAAGCACTTTCAACAAAGACTATGAAACTTATAAAAACAAGACTCGTAGATGGCTCTGATCCTATTAAAATATACTTTTAGGACTAATTACTTTGTACTTCAATCATAATTTCATTTCTTCGCATGAACCATAATGCAAATGGAGAGTTATACCGTGCAAAACTTGGTTTACCCATGGCTTTTATCTTTGCATCATTCAATGCGTTAATAAGTATGGCTTCATTTTTCTTATATTTTTCCTCTCCCCATCCTCCTGAGTACTCTCGTACGGCTACAGTTTTTGCTGGAATCTCTTTAATCGTGATACGCTTGTCTAGTGGAAGAGGTAGAGTCTCAAGCGTGAAGTATTGAGGCATGACAAAGCTAAAGGTTGCACTTTGGGGATTGATTGTGTCCATCTCCTGTATCACGGGTGCGGTCATTTGTATCTTTTGTCCCTCTTGATCGGTATTCTCTTGTATGACAGGAGCTGTCATCTTTATTTTACTGCGTTGTTGGTTTTCACCTGAAATATACTTGACAAGAATTCGGAATGCCTTGCCACCCATCTCATCAAATGTGCCTGTGACTTCTGTTTGTGCTACCAGATAGGAAGCATATTTTCTTATCTCAAACGTATCATTTTTTTGAATGACAGTGTACTTTGGTTCTTCTATCGCCATAAGTGTTCCTTGTAATGTAACTATGAGAAGAAATATTCTTATCATGATAATACCTTTCATTGTATAAATACCATTATCTCTTATTTTTGTTTTTTTTGGAAGTTGAAATATGTCAATTCATTGCCATTTACATAAAAATCCTGCCAACACCCCCCTTGTTAACACTGATTTAAACCAACCGACAAAATAACAATACAAAAAGATTTAAAAAGAGCATAAACTACAAGTAGATGAAAACTATCAAAGGAGTCTATGATGAAATCATTGTTTTTTGTTTTACTTTCAACACTGTTGTTTTCTAACGCTCCTAATCCTGTACCGCATGTAGATGCTGAGCAGTTTAGTGGGTTGTGGTATGAAGTGGCCAGAACCTACAACTATCAGGAAAAAGAGTGTGTTGCTGCTACTGTTGAGTATGACTTGCAAGAGAACAACAAATACAAAGTTTATAATCGATGTTTTAAAAACGTCATAGGTGGTGACCTTATAGAGTACAACGGAAGTGCAAAAGCTGCTGATGGGCGTTCAATGTCAAAGATTGATATGACCTACTACTATATTTTTACACAACGCTATCGTGTGATACACCTTGAAAAAGACTATTCAGCCGCAGTATTGGCGGACAAAGAGATGGAACAAGTATGGGTGATGAGCAGAAACCCTGAATTATCAAAACCAAAACTCAATGAGATTCTTGCAAAACTGGAAAAAAATATGGACTTGAGTAGGCTCATTTTTACACCACAGGACAAAAAAGGACGTTACAAATGAAAATAGCAGTACTTGGAGCAGGCATCAGCGGACTTGGATCAGCCTATTTACTCAGCCAGAAACATGAAGTTGACCTCTATGAAAAAGAGGGACGTTTGGGTGGACATGCACGAACTACCATGGTCGAGGAAGAAGGTAAACGTTTTGGGGTTGACACTGGATTTTTAGTTTTCAACCACCCTACTTATCCACTCTTGACGAAGCTTTTTAAAAAGTTAGATGTCAAGATAGAAAACAGCGACATGAGCTTTGGTTTTTGGGATGAGGCATCAAACAATGCTTACAATGGTCAGTCTCTTGGTGGGCTTTTTTTTCAGAAAAAAAGCCTCTTTTCCCCTTCTCACTATAGAATGATATTAGACATTATGCGGTTTAACAAAACAGCCAACGAAGACATAGAGGCTAACAGTTCCGCTCTTAATGTAAGTCTGGGAGAGTATCTTGATTCTTACTCTGAAGTGTTTAAAGAACGTTATCTCATCCCTATGGGTGCAGCGATCTGGTCAACACCCAGTGAGAAGATGAACGATTTTCCGGCACGTACTTTTGTGCAGTTTTTTAAAAACCATGGCCTACTTGGAGTTACTACCCAACACCAGTGGCTTACTGTAAGCGGCGGGTCGAAAAATTATGTGGAGAAGATACAAGCGCATGTGTCAGGTAAAATCATTTTAAACTCTGATGTCATTCTCGTGAAACGTCATGCCGATGGAGTGACACTGTTCCATAGCGATGGGAGCCAGAGTAACTATGACAAAGTAGTCATGGCAATGCATGCACCACAAGCCCTTGAGATACTTGAAGATACTACATCTAAAGAAAAAGAGATACTCTCTGTTTTTAGCTACAAAGAGAATGAGGCACTTTTACACAATGACAAAAAGGCACTCTATCCAGATAAGCGCATCTATGCAGCATGGAACTACAAAACAGGTGGCAAGGCAAATACCGTCACACTCTCTTACTGGATAAACAAACTACAAAATTTTAAGAGTAAAAAAGAGTACTTTGTCTCTCTTAATGAAACATCTAAGCTAGATAATGTCATAGAAAAAATTTCTTATGAACATCCTCAGTTTGATGCAAAAGCCATTGAGATGCAGTCCAGAAGAGATGAGATCAATGGAGAGAACCACACTTACTATGCTGGATCCTACTGGCGTTACGGTTTTCATGAAGATGGCCTCTGGAGTGCTAACACCATAGCACAGAGATTTGGATGTGCGTTATGAGCCATAGTTTTTTTGAAGGAAAAGTCTATCATAAACGCTATACGCCAAAGGTGCATGAATTCACCTATCCTTTCTATCTTTTGGATATAGACCTATCCTTGCTTGACAGACTCAAAAACAGACTCTTTTCACTTGGAGGATTCAATCTTTTCTCGTTTAAAAGTAAAGACCACTTTGGGCAACATGAAGATTTTATGCAAAATGTAGATGAGTTACTTGAAGAATTTGGTCTGTATACGAGTAAGAATATGCATTTTATAACGCTGCCAAGGGTCGCAAACTTTGTTTTTAATCCAATCAGTATTCTGATACTGTTTGAAAAAGATGTACCTACACATCTCTTTGCCGAAGTACACAACTACAATGGAGGAAGGATTGTTTACCCTGTAAAACTAGAGACAAAAGATGGCACAGGATATGAAGGTAAAGCACTGAAAGACATGCATGTTTCACCTTTTTTGGAAAACAAAGGAGAATACCGTTTTTTCTTTCGTCGTGAGGGAGAACAGATGACGATAAAGGTCGATCTCTATGAAGACGGAGAGAAAAAACTGACCGCAGCTTTTAGCGGTGTTGCAAAACCTTTTAAAAGTATGACCATTGCAAAACTTTTTGTACGGCACTCTTTTTTAACAGTATGGGTTGTGACAAGAACATTGTGGCAGACCTTTAAACTTTGGCGAAAAGGGTTGACTTTCTATGCCCCTATGCCAGCAGATCAAATAAGGAGGTATTAAAATGAATACATTTTGGAATAAACTCGGAGATAAATATTTAACGGGTATAAAAGAGGGAACATTATGTGTGACCTACGGTGATGGAACACAAAAAATATATGGGAATGGCCAGGTACCTAAAGCAGATATGACTATTGATAAAAGTCGGTTTTTCAAACGTATGGCTCTTTATGGTGATATAGGTTTTGCAGAAAGTTATATGGATGGAGACTTTGAAACTTCAGACCTTACAGCACTCATAGAACTTGCTCTCATTAACTCTAAAACGCTTGCAACAAAAAGTGAAGACAGAACCTCCAGCCGTTTGGTAAACCTACTACCACAACTCAATAAAGTCAAACACTGGATGCGTAAAAACTCCAAGACACAGTCACAGAAGAACATATCAGAACATTATGATCTTTCCAATGACTTTTTTAAACTCATGCTTGATGACACGATGATGTACTCCTCTGCAGTATTTGAAAAAGCTGATGACTCTTTGCATGAGGCACAGAAAAGAAAGATAAAACTTCTAGCAGATAAACTCCGTCTAAAACCTGGTGCAAAAGTCTTAGAGATAGGTTCTGGTTGGGGTGCAATGGCTATACACCTTGCCAAAGAGAAGCAGTGTGAGGTTACTACGGTAACACTTAGTAAAGAACAAAAGGCACTCTGTGAGGAACGTTTCATAAAAGAAGAGGTAGAAAAACAAGTAGAGATACTGCTCAAAGACTATAGAGACTTGGAGGGTACATTTGATGCTATCATCGCTGTAGAGATGTTTGAAGCTGTAGGTAAAGAGTATTTTGACATTTTCTTTAAAAAGTGTGATTCACTGCTTAAACCTTCAGGGGTACTTGTAATGCAAATCATTACCATGCCTGACCAGCGCTATGCTGCATACAGCAAAGGAACGGACTTCATCCAAAAGTACATCTTCCCAGGTGGACATTTACCAAGTGTTGGAAAAATACTACAAACAACTTCCACACATACACGCCTGAACCTCTTACACATGGAAGAGTTTACCGAAGACTATGCAAAAACCCTGCGTTTATGGCATGAGGCATTTCAAAATAAACTCGACCATGTCAAAGATCTTGGTTTTGATGAATACTTCATTCGTATGTGGAAAATGTATCTTAGCTACTGTGAAGCGGCTTTTATTACCCGCAACATAAACCTCGTTCAGGTCGCCTTTACCCGTGACCAGAACATACATTTGAACAAAGGATTGGTAGCATGAAACTCAAATCACTTTTAACACTGGGACTCTGTGGAGTACTTAGCGGATGTAGTGCACCACAGATAGAGGATTTTAACGGTACAGCACCTGAGTTCATCCCTCAGGAGTATTTTAACGGACCAATGACTGCCTATGGAATGGTCAAAGACAGAGATGGAAAGGTCATCAGACGTTTTAAAGGTAAACTTGTCGGAAGTTGGGATGAAAATGGTGTGGGAACCTTAGATGAAAAATTTGTCTATGATGACGGAGAGATTCAAACAAGAGTCTGGACACTCAAACCAACAGGCAAAAAAACATTCATCGGGACAGCTGGAGATATCGTAGGCGAGGCACAGATGCTTGCCAATGGCAATACAGTTATGATAGACTACACTATGCGAGTTCCCTATAATGATTCAACCATTGACATCAATGTACGTGACTGGTTGCATCTTCAAGAAGATGGCGTCATTTTAAACCATTCAAAAATGAAAAAATTTGGTTTTGAAGTTGGCGAACTTGTGATTACGATCATTAAAGATTTTCCTACTAAATCTAGGCACTAAAAGGAAACAAAATGTTAAAAACGATTTTTTCTTTATTACTCATTTTGAGTATCAACATTTTAGCAAAGGATACACCTATGAAAACTATCTATGACTTTAAAGTAAATACCATTGACGGTAAAGAGATAACACTTGAACAGTACAAAGGCAAAGTAATACTCATTGTCAATGTAGCAAGTAAATGCGGATATACGCCTCAGTATGATGGACTTGAAGCACTCTATAAAAAATATAAGGAGCAAGGGTTGGTTGTACTTGGATTTCCATGTAACCAGTTTGGCTCTCAGGAACCAGGTTCTGAAGCAGAGATACAGAACTTCTGTCGTGTGAATTTTGGTGTAACTTTTCCGATGTTCTCAAAGATCAACGTGAACGGCGATGATACGCATCCCCTCTACCGTTATCTAAAATCAGAGCAACCCGGTATTTTAGGTACAGAAACCATAAAATGGAATTTTACTAAATTCCTTGTCGGCAAAGAAGGCAAAGTCATTGAACGTTTTGGGTCATCAACCAAACCTATTTCCCTCGAAAAAGAAATAGAAACATTGCTCAAATAGACTATGTACTTCTTGCTACACATGGAATACATAATATAGATACTATAGTACTAGAAGGAGTTTAATGATGAAAATAGCACTCACAGGAGCAAGTGGATTTGTTGGCAAAGACATACAGAAAACATTTCCCCATACAATCAACATTCAAAGAGATGACAGTGAAGAGATCATACTTGAAAAACTTAAAGACGTGGATGTTGTTATCAACCTTGCAGGAGCACCCATCATCAAGCGATGGAGTGATCCTTATAAAAAGATATTAAGAGATAGCCGCATAAAAACAACAGATCGTCTGGTTAAAGCCATCAATCAAAGCAGTGTCAAACAGTTCATCTCCACTTCAGCTATCGGCATCTATCCTGATAATATAAAATGTGATGAGTCCTGTGAAAACCTGTCAGATGATTTCCTTGGTCAACTCAGTCAGGATTGGGAAGATGAAGCTCATCTATGCACTAAACCTACGGTGATCATACGTTTTGGTGTCATTCTGGGTGAAAATGGCGGGGCATTGGCTCAAATGCTTACCCCCTTTAAGCTTGGTCTTGGCGGAATCATAGGTAATGGTAAGATGATGACCAGCTGGATACATATGGAGGACCTGATGGGTATTTATGGTTTAATTATAGATAAAAAACTCACTGGTATTTTCAACGCTACATCACCCAACCCAGTCACAAACTACACCTTCACCAAAAGTCTAGGTAAAGCTCTGTATCGTCCTACAATTCTTCCTATTCCTGAGTTTGTATTGCGCATCATGTATGGAGAAGCTTCATCCGTACTCACAGGTTCTAAGGAGGTCTATCCTAAGAGAATTCTTGATGAAGGATATGTCTTTAAATATACTCAGATAGAAAAAGCACTAAGCCAAATTGTTAATTACGCCACTAACTAAATACCCAAATTTTTGATGCTGTGATTTCGTTCATAATCAAGGCATATTTTTGAAGGACTCGCCTTAGCGAATTCGAAAAAATATAACGCAGAGTATGGGCAAAAGCACTGCACCCTTTGGGAAGAACGAGAGAAGGCAACCTGTAAGCAAAAAAATCTTTGAATTAACCAGTTAGTCCTACAGGTTTTTTCACTCACATCTTCCCTCCTCTCGTTCTTTCAAAAGTTTGGGTATTTAGTTAGTGGGGTAATATGCGCTAAACTTACTGCTCTTAAACCAACTAACATATTTGAACTACCAACTGCACTTTTATATTTGTACAATAAATAAAAAAGTGAGGATTTCATGAAAAGAGCTGTTTTACTATTAAATATGGGTGGACCTAACAATCTGGATGAAGTAGAAGTTTTTTTGAGCAATATGTTCAATGACAAGCGTATTATAGGTGCACCCAAACCCATACGTATGCTCATAGCCAAACTTATTACATGGCAAAGAAAAGAAGAAGCCAAAAGCAACTATGCTGCACTGGGAGGTAAATCACCTCTTGTTGGATATACACAGAAACTCATTGAAAGACTTGAAACAGTTATGGATGCCACGGTTCACATGGTCATGCGCTATACCCCTCCCTTTGCTACAGATACTCTCAAAACACTCAAGAATGTAGATGAGATCTATGCTATTCCTCTTTACCCTCATTATTCAAGTACAACCACACTTTCAAGTATGGAAGACCTAGAAGAAAGCATCAAAAAGCAAGGTGTCACTGCCAAGGTTAAAACACTTGGACATTATTATCGTCATCCAGACTATCTCAAGGCCACTGTTGAGCGCATTAAAGAGACACTAGGAGAGGATGACCCTGAAGAATTTGAACTTGTTTTTTCTGCGCATGGACTTCCTCAAAATATCATAAACAAAGGTGACCTCTATCAGCGTCATATCCGTTACAATGTCTATCATGTAAGAAAAGTGTTGTTAACAGCTGGCATACAGTTTCACAATACCCATCTTGCCTACCAGTCACGTCTTGGTCCATTGGAGTGGATACGCCCTTATCTTAATGACAAACTAAAAAGTTTAAAGAAGAAAAAAGTTATCATATATCCTATAGCCTTTACCATTGACAATTCTGAAACAGAATTTGAGCTTGGTGTAGAATATAGAGAAATCGCTGAAGATCTAGACTTTGAGGAGTACCGTGTGGCAAAAGCACCCAATGATCACCCAGCATTTGTAGCCTGCATAAGCGACATTTATGAAAGTATGAAGATTTCAGAAACTAAAAAAGCCTCTGTATGATTGAATATGCGGTAGTAGGTTCAGGCATCGGGGGTAGTGGCATAGCAGCCTATCTTGATGCTAAAGGGCACAACACAGTTCTGTTTGAAAAAGAGCCCTACCTTGGCGGATGCAGTTCTACTTTTAAGCATCAAGGTTTCTCTTACAATACAGGGGCAACCACATTGGCAGGGTATCAAGATGGTCATATCGTCAAATCTATGTTCGATGCCATAGGCTTTACACCCGATCTGATACCCACAGATCCTGCCATTATCATACTACAAAATGGTAAAGAAACACCACGATACACTGATCTCGAAAAATTTCTTAACATCCTTGAATCAAATTATCCTCACCCAAGAAATCGTGCATTCTGGACTTTAGTTCATGATCTGGGTACACAGTTTTATGCTATACAGGGGCATTACTACAGCAACCGCTCTTTCTTTCACAAAGTACGTTCCCTGACAAGCTATCTGCCTTTGCTGTTTAAATTTCAGCGCTATTTACGACATAATGCTTTTGATTTTATCAAGCAATTCTATGGTGATATCACTGATGAGTATCTACAGTTCCTTGAATCTCAAGTACTCATTGTGGCACAGGCACCACTGCGTGAGATCAATTTCTTTACAGCTGCAATCTCCTTAGGCTATACTTTTAATGAAACACACTATGTACCTGGTGGCTTTGGTGCACTATTTGATCAAATGACTGCTTCAATGAAGAATGTCCAACGAAAAACAGAGATCACGCGCATAGAAAAGCGTGAAAACTATTTTATTTTACATACTAAAAGCGGTTCATTTGTAGGTTCAGTAAAAGCTAAAAACATCATACTCAACAGCACCGTTTATGAAAGTGATAAGCTCTTTAATGATGATAAAATTAAAAGCTACTATAAGCCTTATAAAAAACTAAACAACCACCAAAGTTCTTTTATGCTCTATATGACCATCCAAAGTGAAAAAAAATTTGAACATCATTATCAACTTATTCAAAATGAACCCTACACCCACACCCTTTCCAATGCACTTTTCGTCTCTTTTTCAGATATGGATGATGAAAAGCTCTGTGAAAAAGGTCACTACAGTATCACTGCATCTATCCATACAGATGAAAGATGGTGGGAAGATAAGGCTTCCTACAAAGATAAGAAAGAGTATCTTCAAAGTGTATTGATAAAGTCCATCTGTGATATACTTGATATCAAAAATGAAGAGATCGTGCATCACTTTGCAGCAACACCCAAAACCTTTAAACAGTACATTAAACGATCACAACTTGGAGGCAATGCCATTACTATGAAAAATTTTCTGCCTAGACTTCCGGCCAACGATACACCAATAGAAGGACTCTATCATGTAGGCGACACGGTCTATGCCGCGCAAGGCTGGCCAGGGGTAATGCTCGGTGTAGACAATCTAAGAAAGTTATTGCATGTATAATATTGAACTGCATATTAAAACGCTTGACTGGTTCTATATTTTACTCATAGGTGTACTTTTTTCAACACTACTCTCATCTTTAGGTTATGTTCTTTTGGACCGTACATGGATTCAAGGTGCATACTTTGGAGCTTTACTTGGATTTTCCATTACACTTTTTTCACTTATTTTTATTACCTATATGAACCAAAAAATTCTTCCAAAGATCTCAAAAATATTTTGGCTTCCTTTATCAATATTTTCCTCATTTCTATCTGGTTTTTTAGGTACGCTTATGAGTATTCTTATGGCCAATGCATTACATATCGACCTTATCCCTATGTTCCATACACATAGTGTTCAAATTGCTGTTTCTATTGGTATACTAACCTACATTGTAGGAGCTTTACTTTACCGTTTTGTTAAGATGCGTAACGAAAAAGAACAAGTGGATCATCACTATGTTCAAAGCCGTCTTCGTTCACTTGAAACACAGCTCAATCCTCATTTTTTATTCAATGCACTCAATTCCATTGCAGAACTGATCCATCAGGATCCAAACAAGGCTGAAACAGCTATCTTGAAAGTCTCTACATTTCTGCGCAATACTATGGATGAAAAAGCACTCATTCCTCTAGGTGATGAACTTAGAAATGTAAATGATTATGTAGAACTTGAGAACATACGTTTTTCAGGCAAGATACATATGCATGTAGAAGATCCTATGCCTAAGATAAAAGTACCGAAATTCTCCATTCAGCTACTTGTTGAGAATGCCATAAAACACGGTTTTGTTGAAAAAAATATTTTACATATTACACTATCTTATGATAAAATACAAAACGCACTCATACTGAAAAATAATGGTAAAGCTATGAACAGCACAGTGTTTGGCACGGGACTTACAAATTTGGCACAGCGTATAAAACTTCTGTGTAAAGGTAAGATTGAAATAATAAACAAAGAAACACCCACATTTACTATCTATTTAGGAGATTGTCATGAAAATACTCATCGTTGATGATGAAGCTCTGGCACTTGCCAGACTTAAAAGAATGCTCACTACCCTGGGATATGAAGATATCGTAGAAGCAGACAATGCAGCAAGCGCATTAGAAGCCGTAAAAGAAAATCATTTTGATCTGGTACTTTTAGATATCAACATGCCTGAAACCAGTGGCCTTGAACTAGGATATGAACTGCGATACCATCAGGAAGGCTTATCGATCATTTTTCAGACAGCCTACGATGAACATGCCCTTAAAGCCTTTGATATCGGTGCTGTAGGATATTTGGTGAAACCTTTTAGTATGGAGCAGTTAGAGCAAAGTATTGAACGTGTTAAAGTGGAAAGTAAGAGCAGTAACGATATTCGCCTGATGAGTAAGACGGGTGAGAGCTATTACCTCCTCAAGCCTGAAGAGATCTATTATGTTAAAGCAGATCTTAGCGAAGTTATGTTGCGATCTTCAAAAGGTTTCTCTTATTATGCACAGAAGATCTCTGATCTTGAAAAAAGATTACTGGCTTATGATTTTATACGTATCCACCGATCTTATCTTATAAACATTAACAAAATAAAAGAGATAGAAACGATAGAACAAAGCAAACTTCGTTTTTCCCTTCAAGACATTTCTGATCAGATAGAATCAAGTAAAGACGGAGCAAAAGCATTTAGAAATAACTTTTCTGTGTAAGTAAAAATAAAATTGCGCATATACGGTTTAATTTCTATTACAATTTGTCATACTTTTGCCCTATTCCATATTTTTCTGTCAGAATTAAAATATGAAATCTACATCCAAAGAAGTACTTGAAAAAATAAGTAAATATTGTTCTAATCAGCTAACGTTATACAAGTTCAATACAACTACGCTACAAATAAGTGAGAAGTATAGAGAAGGCAGGCTAACAGCATTAGAATATCTGGGTGAGCTTACGTATCACTACTTGCAGGAAGAAAAGAGGATACAGGAACAGTTCAAGGAACAAGTAACTAAACAATTGAAGCTTCATGCTTGTCTTGATGATACAGAGTATAAACGAGGTCTCTATGATGCCTTAAATGAAGTATTATATTTTTGATTGTATGTTTGCGTGGAGTTCAGTCTATTGAAGTGGATGATATTTCTCTCCTCTTCTAATAGACTTTAATTTTGACCTTATAATTCCTGTATTTAGGAAATTTGACTTATTGTGCCTTAAGCTTATCAGCCATCTTACAGCCCTCTTGAGAACCATTTTTACATGCTTTACCGTAGTATTCAATCGCTTTAGAGATATCCTTCTCCAGTACATCACCTGTCTCATATTTCATTGCTACTGAAAAACATCCAAAATAGTCTCCATGATTATTACAATCATCCATAAAGTCCTGAATAGTCTCCATTGGGCTTATGTCACCACCAAGATCATCATCAAACTCATCATCTGATTCTGCATTTGCAAAGGTACTCATCCCCAATAAAAGTATTCCTGCTAGTAGTATTTTTTTCATTAGTATCCTTATTATATAATTTGATGTAGAAAGTATACAATTAAAATGTCAAAAAAATGTCATACAACTATAAAAGAGTATTTTGATATATTATGTGAGTAGAATTATTCCATACTTAAAGGGTAATAATCCCTTTATGCAATTCTTTTTAGAGCATTAGATTTTTCTTCATATGCTTGTGTATTGATTTCCCCATTGGCATAACGTTTATCAAGTATGTCTTGTGCAGAAGAGTGACCTTCTGGATTTTTTGTATTGAGTCTTAAAAAATAAAAGAGAATAAAACCAACGACTATCATAGTACACCACACACTAAATCCAACACCCCAACCATGCCCTGCATAACCCATACTTAATCCTTCTAAGATTTTATTATTTAAAGTATAGAATTAAAGTGTGCAATCAATGTGTAAATGATTTATAATTATTTATTTTAGAGCTACCCTTAAGTTTTTTGAGGCACAATAAAAAACAAGAATTGACAATCAAGGTATGTATCATGACAATGGCAGAACAGACAAAAAAAATTCTAATAGCACTTTTACTGGCGGTGATAGCATTTGGGATGATGATACTGTTTTTTACGCTGCAGCAGTCATTGATGGTAGCAGCTATTGTCTTGATGGTGACACTTTGGACGAATGAAGGATTGCCTCTCGCTGTAGTCTCACTGTTACCGATCATCTTTTTCCCTGCAGCTGGAGTCTTATCTACAAAAGAGACGGCAGTCAATTATGCTAACCCTATTATATACCTCTTTTTGGGTGGATTTCTGATCGCGATTGCTGTAGAGAAAACTGGTCTGCATAAAGTTATAGCCTCTAGGATGTTGAATCTTTTTCCAAGCTCTGCCAGAGGTATCATATTTGCTTTGATCATCACATCGGGACTTTTAAGTTCTGTTCTTTCTAACACCACCACTACCCTCCTTTTACTTCCTATCGCTCTTTTTCTGACAGAGGATGTAAAACTTAAAATGCGTCTGGCATTGGGTATCGCTTATGGGGCAAGTATCGGGGGTATCTTGACACCTATCGGTACACCGCCAAACCTTATACTTATGGGTATTATGGAAGAGCTTGGTATGGAAACTATCCCTTTTATCCAGTGGATATATATGGTTGCACCTTTAGTTCTTGTAATGTTTATTGCAGTAGGTTTTGTATTGGGACTAGGGCTTAAAAATCATCATATTGAAGCTGATCTTAGTAGAACACCTCTTGATGGAAATCAAAAGAAAGTACTCTATGTTATCTTTGGATTGATCCTAATGCTTTTAGTCAATGCTCCTATCAAACCATACTATAATGGATTGGGATTGAGTGAGCCAGGTATACTGCTTACGGCAGGACTGCTTCTTTTTGCCCCGCCTTTTTCTATACTGGATTGGATGAATGACAAAGATCGTATTCCCTACCGTATTATGTTTCTTTTTGGTGCCGGTTTTGCGATTGCAGCTGCATTTACTAAGACCGGTATGGCTACTGAGATAGCCTCGTATCTTATCTCATTTACCAACATGCCAATAGTAGTGTTTTTGATTATCCTTGCTGCGATGGTGACATTTACTACAGAGATCACAAGCAATACTGCATTGATCTCTATCCTGCTTCCTATCCTTTACAAAGTAGCAGAACAAACTGGTATAGATGCTACACTTATCATGATGGTTGCAACGATCTGTGCTTCCTATGCCTTTATGCTGCCTATCGCCACACCACCGAATGCTATTGCCATGAGTTCAGGGGTGGTATCGATCAAAACAATGGCGACGTATGGCATTGTCTTTAATATTTTGGGTATTCTGCTTATTGTTACAGTGGCACAGTCATTTTGGATACATATACTGTAGGAGTAACTTTGACACACTTGTGAAGAGTTTTTCTTTATTCCATCTCTAGTGTCATTAGATACATATCTTCACCATCAACTACAGATACATCTGTACTTTGACAATGTGTACATTGATAACGCACTTCACTCTGTTCACTCTCTACTTTACATACATTACAGTAGAGCTTAAGATCCTGGATGTTCATCACAAACTCTGCCCCATCACATACTGTCTTCTCTTTGAATGTTTCAAAGGCTGTTTCCAGTAAATGCGGTTCTACACCGCTGAGTTTTCCTATCTTCGTCACTACTTTGGTAACCTTTGTTGAATCGTTAGCTTTGGCATGCTCTTCACATTGCTCCAAAAGAGCTTGAACTATAGAATATTCATGCATATCGTTAACATATCCTAGGCAAAAGTTCACCTTTTGGCAAGTCAAGATAACGGCTGCTTCCATAGGCAGAATGGAGAATCACCTTCCCCTCTTTTTTCATACTTACATGACCGATTATTGTCGCATTCTTTGTGACATTTACTTTCTGAAGTGCTTCTATTGCCATTTCTGCATCTTCTGGTGGTACAGCAAGTATACATGTACCCTCATTAGCAAAATCAAACGCTTCAAAACCAAACAGTTCGCATATTCCCTGCACAGCATCATCTACAGGTATACTTGCCTCTTCTATTTCAAGACATACAGTGCTTTGTTCAGCCCATTCGTTCAGTACGGCAGAAAGACCGCCACGTGTTGCATCACGCATCGCAGAGATAGTGACATTGGCATCTATCAAAGCTTGAACTGCTGGCCATAATGTGGCACAATCACTTTGAAGGTCACCGCTTATTCCCAAACCTTCACGTTCCATCAGTATAGCAGCACCATGACGTCCTACATCACCAGAAACGATAATGACATCTCCTTCATGAAGATTATTCGCCGAGATCCCCTCTTTTTCTATCTCTCCTATGCCTGAAGTATTGATAAATATCTGGTCTACTGCACCTTTGGGAACCACCTTGGTATCGCCACAGACTATTTTTGCTCCAGAGTGTTTAAGTTCTTCTGCCATCGCTTTGACGATAATCTCCAAGTCATCAAACGGAAATCCTTCTTCAATCATAAATGAGGAACTCAAATAGAGAGGTTTTGCACCCATCATAGCAAGATCATTTACCGTACCAGCAATAGCAAGTTTACCGATGTTGCCTCCATTAAAAAAAATGGGACTTACTGTAAAACTGTCTGTTGTAAAAGCGATCTTGCTTTTGACTTCCAAGACAGCAGCATCCTCTGCAGCCAATAGAATATCATTGGAAAAATGATGATAAAAGAGATCATGTATGAGGCTGTTGGTCTCTTCACCACCACCACCGTGGCTTAATTGTATCTGTTTACGACTCGGCATTTAGTGCCTCTCTGTACTGAGTTTCAAATAAATCATTTAGTGACTTATTACACTGCGTTTTAACGCTTGTAACTCTTATCATTTAAATTTCTCCATAACGGTAATAGGCATTACATGCACCTTCTGAACTGACCATACAGCTACCCATAGGATTATTCGGAGTACAAGCAGTTCCAAATACCTTACAGTCATTTGGTTTTGCCAATCCCTTAAGGATCGTTCCACAGATACAAAGCTTATGGTCGTCAATGGGTTCTGTTGGTAGAATATCGGCAAAACTCTTTTCTGCATCATAAGCAGCATACTCTTCTCTTAGTCCAAGTGCACTATGAGGAATGTCACCTATACCACGCCAGCGAAAATGTTCACGGGGTTCCATAAACTTTTCGATGATTTCCTGTGCTTTTGTATTGCCTTCTAACGTCACAGACCGACTGTATTGAATCTCCATTTCACAACGATCTTCATTCTTCTGTCTAACGATCATCAAAATACTCTGTAGTACATCAATAGGCTCAAAGCCACTGACAACTACAGGTGCTGCATACATCTTAGGTAATGGCTCATAAATCTTCGCTCCACTGATCACACTGACATGTGCAGGACCAATAAACGCATTTATCTTTGCCTGACCATCCGCCATAATGGCATCGACTGCCGGAGGTACAAGGACATGGTTGATATGAAAATAAAGATTAGTGATACCTCGTTTTTCGACTTGCTCTAGTAATGCTGCTGTCATAGGCGTTGTTGTTTCAAAACCTATAGCAAAGAAAATAACATTTTTGTTCGGATTTTCAAGTGCGACCTTGATCGCATCCAAAGGTGAGTAAAGTGCTTGTATGTCACATCCATTAGCACGTTCTACAGCTAAAGAACTTGTAGATCCAGGCACACGGATCATATCACCCAGTGTCAATAAAATAGTATTTTCCATCTGTGCTAAAGCAATGGCATGATCGATCCGTTCTTTAGGCATGATGCACACTGGACAACCAGGCCCATGTATAAAATCAATATTTTCAGGAAGCAGTTGTTTCAGACCGTATTTCATAATCGTATGGGTATGACCACCACACACTTCCATGATCTTTAACGGCTCTTTTAAATTTTTTGCCTCTTCAGTGATCGTTTTAGCCAATGCTTTAATAACATCAGGATCTCGAAATCCATCATAGAGATCTTTGAGCTGTAGTTCACTCATCCTTCGCCTCTAGCGTCGCAATTGTCATCCGATTCAATCACTTGCCGTCTCTCTTCTTCTTCCATTGCTTCAAGCATTTCTCGATAGACTTCCAGGCTTTTTAAGGCTTCATCTTCATCTATTTTATTCATAGCAAAACCAACATGTATGAGTATATAGTCACCTATGTTTATCTCATCAGCTATAAGATCAAGGCTTACATGACGTTTGATTCCCATTGTGTCGACGGTTGCCATATTATTTTCATCAACTTCAACTACTTTACTTGGAATGGATAAACACATATTAACCTCTCATTTTTCGTTTAAAATTGATCCAGTCTACGACCGATTGCACTGACTTAGTATCATTGATATTGACTTCCAGTATATCTACATTGGGTTTAATACGTCTGGCTTCTGATTTTTCATTTTCTATATCATACTTGAAGTATGGTAGTAGATCTGTTTTTGTGATGAGTACAAGATCAGCTTGACGAAACATCACAGGATATTTGGCTATTTTATCTTCTCCCTCAGGCACCGAGACAAGAACAATGTTTAAATGTGTACCGACATCATAAGAAGCAGGACAAACAAGATTCCCTACATTTTCGACAAAACATACGTCTAGATCATCCAGTGGCATATCATGTAAGCCCTTATGAACCATAAATGCATCTAAGTGACAAGCGGAACCTGTTTGTATCTGCATCGCGGGTATGCCTTTTGCTTTAAGTCTGTCGGCATCTTTAGTGGTTTCCAGATCACCCTCAACTACAGCAAATTTAAAATCTGCCACATCTGCCATATGCTCCAGCAGTGTAGTTTTCCCACTACCAGGGCTGCTCATAAGGTTAATACCCAATATACCTTTACTGTCAAAATGCTGTCTATTGTGCTCAGCTTCATGGTCATTTTTATCTAAGATCTTTTGAATCACAGAGATGGTTTTAGCATCGTTGAGTTGTGGATTATGATGTAAATGCTCATGTGCTTTTTGATGGTCATGTGAATGGCTATGCTCTTCGTCTCTATGAATATGCTCCATCGCACTATCTGTTATACTACACCCACAATCTGTACACATACTTTTCCTTTATCCTAATAATATATTGGTTCCAACAATCACAGAGATTAAACCTGCTGTTGCAAATGCTCTTCTTACATTTTCTAGATTACCCAAAAAGTTTTGGTTGAGATACAATATTAACATTCCAAATGCTATAAATACGAGCATAACTCCTAATGTAAACAGACCTACCATCGTTAAATCTACAACGCCACCTTGCACTGCGCCAAGGGTAATCAGCATACCTCTTACACCTCCTGCTCCCATTAAAAGTCCTAATGCAAAAGAAGAAGTGTTTTCTACACCATTATTATGTTCATGTGACTTTCCAAACCAAATGTGTATATGCTCTTTATCTTCATGTGTATGTTTGCGTAGTTGTATACGATGTGTAAAAACCATAAAAAGTAGATACGCACCCATACCCATAATAACTATAGCGGAGATCATATCGCCATAGGCTAAAATATCTTCGGATAATTCAGTATGTTGGAGTATTTTTGCAAAGATAAAAAGACTAAGTCCATGCCCAAAGGCAAACACTGAAGTGATCAATAAAGTCTTATGTTTATTCTTCCCTATAGAAAAATCGGCAATAGCAGTAAGATGATCTGGACCAAATGCATGTAACATACCATACCAGAAAATGAGTACTAGACCTGCTTCCATCTTACTTTCCTTTCTAGATATGCCCTTATATACTTAATTATAGAGTCTTTTCATAAAATTGTGTTTAAATATATGCGTCTTCATTGTGCTTCTTCTTTAGAGAGAGTATGTAGGGCAAACCAAGCCTGTCCAAGTGCTATTCCACCATCATTGATAGCTGTTTCATTTTGAAAATAAAAGGTACGATTCTTTGCTTTGCACCGTTTACTTATTTTGTCTACCAAAACCTTGTTTTGGAAAACACCACCGGAAAAGAGCATTGGCAGTTCAGTATGATTATTAGCTATGTAAAAAATCATTTCTATGAGTGTATTGAAAAAAGTAGATACGATCTCTTTTTTATCTTTCATTTTTATCATAGATTCTATCATGGGTTGTAGGTTGATAATGCCATTATCTATCTCAAAATCGAAGATTCCTGTGATTTTTTCATCAATATACTGTTCCATTAGTAAGCCACTCTCCCCTTCAAAACTTGATACATGTACTATATCTGCAAAGCTTGCAACAGCATCAAAGAGTCTTCCCACTGAACTGCTCAACGGGGCATTGATATCTTGCTCCCACGCACGATGCAGGATGTTGATCTTATCTTGTGAGAACTGTTCTAAAGTCGATAACTTGAGCGAATATATCTCATCTAGAGTATAGGATTCAAATAAGAGAGCAAGTGCAGATCTACAAGGCTCTTTAATCGCTCTCTCTCCACCCAAAAGCCTAAAAGGAGCAAAATTATAGATACGTTCATAGTTTTGATTATCTGCTATCATGACCTCACCACCCCATATGGTTCCATCATCTCCATACCCTGTACCATCAAAAGCAAAGCCCAAAATTTTTCCCTCTAAGTTAAACTCTGACATAGTTGCAAGCAGATGGGCATAATGGTGCTGTACTTCTATATTCTTAACTTTTGGATGATCCATTTTGAATTGTTTTGCCCATTTTGTCGTCATGTATTCGGGGTGTTTGTCATAAACTATGACATCAGGTTCAAAATCATAGAAACGTTTAAAAGAGTCAAGTGTTCGTTCAAAATATTCAAACGCTTCCAGCGAGTTCAAATCACCTATATAGGGACTTATAATGAGTGTGTCTTCAAAGACCATAGTGATACTGTTTTTTTGATTTGCCCCAACGGCGAGTATCTTTTTTTCACTTTTAAATGGCAGTTTCATGCTCTTTGGGGCATAGCCTCTGGAGAGACGCAATGTAATCTTCTCATTGCCAGCCATTTGCAGGACACTATCATCATTTGCATTGACAATGTCACGATCATGATCCAGTACCAGATCAACTACAGAGCCAAGTTTTTCAAGTAATTCACTACCGTTTCGTATGATCGGTTCATTACTGCGATTAGCACTTGTTGCGACAAGGGGAACAGAAACCTCTTTGAGTAGAAGATGATGTAGTGGTGTATAGGAAAGAAAAACGCCTATTCGGTCAATGCCAGGAGCCACAAGATCACTGATCATACTGTGGGAAGACTTTGTAACGATGACGATAGGCTTCTCTTTGGATGTGATAAGTTCTGTTTCCTCTGGAGATATATCTGCAGATGCTTTTAGCATTTCACTATCTTGAAACATTACTGCAAAAGGCTTGACTGATCTTACTTTGCGTTTTCTTAGCTCTTCTACAGCCTCGGTATTGGTTGCATCACAAACCAGATGAAAGCCACCAAGACCTTTAACTGCAACAATAGCACCCTTTTTGATGGCATCTGCTGTCAATCTTACAGCAGTATTACCCTCTTCTAACACTTTATGGTCTGTATCTAGTAACCTGAGTGTAGGCCCACAGTCAGGACAGCTAATGGGTTGTGCATGGAAACGGCGATCCAGAGGATTAGTGTACTCACGTTGGCAAGCTTCACACATGGTAAAAGACTGCATAGAGGTGTTAGGTCTGTCATAGGGAAGTGTTTCGATGATACTGTAACGTGGTCCACAGTCTGTACAGTTTATAAAAGGATAAGCGTATCGTCTGTTACTTGGGTCATGCATCTCCTCCAGACAATTTTCGCAGATAGCTATATCGGGTGAAACCAAAGCAGATTTATCATTTTGTGTTTCACTTTGAAGAATTTGAAAATGTGTATAGCCAACATACTCTCCTACATCACTTGAAAGCATATCGATACTTGCAAGTGGAGGTAATTCTCGTTGTAGCGCTTCTACAAAGGCTTCAATAGCATTTTCTTTACCCTCGACCTCTACGCTTACTCCAGCTGTACTGTTTAATATAAATCCATTCAAATGGTAACGATCTGCAAGCTGATAGATAAAAGGGCGAAAACCAACGCCTTGTACAACTCCGGTAATGTTAAGCTTTCTATTCACTTCCAAGAGTTATCGCTCCAAGTGCGACATTGGCATTGTCTATACTCAAACGTTTATTTCTGTAAATCGGATAGTTCACACTCAGAGAATTATAGGTACGCATCAATAACTGACGGTTTTCAAATAACCCGCCACTGAGTGTGACTCCGTTAATACCTATATTTGCATCAGAGTCTTCTGCCTGCTGAGCTATAAAATCTGCCAAAGAATCAATAAATCCAAAACTAAGAAGATAATCATCAAGGCCGGCCAGTTTAAAACTCATAACCGAACGTATAGCAAGTCTTAGATCAAGCTGGTAGCCTTCTTCTGTACTAATGACCTTGTAATCGATACGGGGTCCTGATTTTCCACCAAATTCAATGGCTGTAGTTTCAAGTACTTCACATGACACTAGTGCATCATCCCCTTCATATAAGCCGATAAAAATAGCTGCCATAGACCAGAGTTTCGTAAGATCAGAGATATCTGTATGCGTCTTAAACTCATGCTGTTCTATCTTTTCATGTAACTCAGGAAAAGTGTTTTTAAAATTCTGAACCAGTCGCATTCCGCCCTCATCCATGGCTGCTATAGCTTCAATCAAATCTCTAGGTTGAGTGATATGTTCATCTCTGAATAGTACCATCGGTGTATAACCTATCTTGCCCGAATAACAAAATATATGGGATCTATGCTCACGGCTAAAATGTATACCACAAAGCGCTTGACCTTCTAGTTTATGCTCAAGGACAATAGAACGCTGTGCTGCATGTGCCGGTTCAAAACGTATAGCATTACTCACCTGAGATATTTCATCATTGGCTACATAGCGTATGAAAGGTCGATTTCCTAGGTCAAGTTTTGTATCAACTTGCAATCCATTTGTATCTCCATATGCCTGAAAGTCACCGTACTCACAAAATGAAGGATTTTTTAACTGCAAAGGAGCACTCCAAGGCAACATATCACGCCCAGATGTCACAATGAGATGCTCATCTAATGCGCTAGCAACACGAAGTGTCGTTATCTGATCACAATAAACAGCATCGATGCCTTTGTTTCTCAAAGCTGTTGAGAAAGCCAATGTTATTTTGTCATCAGCAAAGAAGACAGGATAAAAAGGTTCATTCAATTCATATTCAGAACGTAGCATTAATTTTGCTTTTAAACGAACTGTAGGTTTTTCTACCATCATCAGAGAGTCTAGCTCACCTTGAGTGATAAGAAACTTGTCTGAAATGTCAGTAGGATTACAAAATAATATACCTTCGTTATTCTCTTCATCAGTACTTAACAGGGAAAAATGACGAATACCATTATAGGTAGGTAAAACAATCTCACCTTTTTCACTTATAGTATTTGCTACTTTTATAAAAAATGCTTCCTCTGTTGGAGCTGAAATACCCGTAAATATAGTTAGGTCTTCCATAGAAAGTGAACTTTCACTAAACTCACAAACAGAACATGATGTAAATGGGTTTAATGTTTTGATCACATTCTCTTGGCATTCAGGACAATATGGTACTTCAAATACAGCATCATTATTGGATAAAGGAACAGAAGTACTTTCACTATCTTCTTCTTGATCTATCTCTTCTATCTTATACTCTTGTAAGAAAATCGACTGGGGAATAAGGGAGGATATCTGTTCTGCAAGTGTTTCCAGCTCAGTCTGCTCTCCTGATGCTTCTATCCTGTAGTCTGTACCCTCTTCGTAAAGAGAAAGGGGAATAGCTGAAAGTTCCTGTATGCGATATAATAGACGGGTAAACAATCCATTATTATGGATGTACTTAAATTTAAACGCTATATGCATCAAGAGCCCTGAAAGAGTTTGGAAGAATAGCTTGTATATCTACTTCAGCTTTTTTTACTGCATTAACATTCATTGTTTTCAAATAGTTCAAGAGTGTTTTTTCCATTAGTGGTACAGCATCAGCCACACCAACTGATAGAGAGAACTCTGTTGCCTCTATAATTGTTGGAACCACTCCCATGATCATAGTAGTAGGACGATCACCTGCTAGATCCATCATATTGAGTGTCTGTAGCATTTCAACTTCGTGTGCACTTCCTTGCCAGTCAACAGTGTCGGGGACGGCATCAAAATTAAAAAAATAGACTTCACCTGCTTTGACACCTTTTGCATTAATAGTATCGATGATGATCACATGGTCATACTCCACAATTATAGGTATAAGTCTTTGTGCAAGTGTACCACCATCAACAATATCAATCTGATGTTCTCCTTCAAATCGATATTTCTCTCCCATATATTTTATGAAATGAACACCTATACCTTCATCTCCAAATAGAAGGTTACCTATACCAAGTACTAAAATATTCACTGATTATCTTCCTTGTCAGCTTTTTCTTTTTCTTTTTTTAGATGATAGTCATACCCAGTAAACATTACATCAAGCGCAGCATGTTTGAATCTAATAGCCGACCAGATAACCAGATAAATATGAATAGGAATAAAGATCAAGTACCCCCACATGGTAATATGATGTACGTAACGCACCATTGCCAATCCTCCCATCCATGCTTCAATCACACGCATGGAATCATACAATAAACCACCAACACCTTGATGATAGACATGTACATACAGAATCAATCCAGTAACAGAAGCTGTAATAACCAAGACTGTGATGAAAAAGTATGTTATAAACTGCAATGGTCCGTACAAGCCTACTTTACGCAACTCACCGAAAAAAAAGTAAGATTTCAATGAAACTATCCAAGATTTTAAACTGAACACGTCTTTAAGTGAACGCAATTCACCATTCCTGTCTTTTCCAAAAAAGAAAAGATAGATTCTAAGTAAAGCAGAAGAGATAAGGACAAACCCTAGGATAAAATGCCACATAGCCCACTTTCCAAAAAGTAGCTTGTCCGTTGAACCTTCAGACGAAAGGAATGGATTGGCAAGATAAAATCCTGTAATGATTAACCCTGTAATAACCAAAGCCCGTATCCAATGTAAAATTCTATTACTGCTACTGTAGACAAAGTCAGGATGGTCTGAGGTATATTTTTCTGTCTGTCCCATGTTTACTCCTTCTCATTTATGATTAAAAAAATATTTTAACGTTTTAGCAACTTGCTCCACTGCTCATAGGATTTACTTTAAATTCGCTCAGTTCTACACCCTTCATATCCATAACATGCACTGAACATGACATACACGGATCAAAAGAGTGAATGACCCTAAGTACTTCAAGTGGCTTTGTTGGATCTTCGAGTTTTAACCCTACCAACGATGCTTCATACGGCCCAACGGTACCGTTGGCATCCATTGGTCCTGCATTCCATGTTGTAGGTACAACTGCTTGATAATTTTCAATCAAGCCATTTTTAATACGAACCCAGTGACTAAGTGTTCCGCGGGGTGCCTCACCCATAAAACGTCCTTTATACTCTTTAGAAGGATCGATTTCAAATTTAGTGTATGTACTGTCATCGGTTTTGATATTCTCTACCAACGAATTAAAGGTTATGATAGCATTGTCAGAGATCAATTTGGTTTGCAGCATTCGCGCTGCTGTACGGCCTAATGTTGTAAAGAGTGCACCAACAGGTAGACCCGTTCTTTTCAGAAAAGCACCTACTTCATCTTGTACCTTTTTATTGCCTCTAGCATAATTAACAAGTAAGCAGGATAAAGGACCGACTTCCATCGCTTGATCGTCATATCGTGGTGCTTTCACCCAAGAGTATTTTGCATTTTCATCGATTATCTTTGCTTCACCATTAACAGTATCACCATCTACAAAACCAGTATAATCAGGTTCAGTAACACCATCATATGGTTGTAAGTGATTTGTACCTTTATACCATGCGTGTGTTACATCTTCTTCAATCTTCATATCATCAATATCAAATACTTGACTAAGATCACCATTTGTGATGTATCCACTTTGGAAAAGATTTTCTTTATGATCGAGCAGAAATGCATCAGTAGCTAAGAAGTTTTTAACCCCTACACCACCCAGAACACTCTCTTCTGCGCCATATGCCTCAGCAGCCATCACAATGTCTGCATAGTAAGCACGGTCTATAAAATCCTTTACGATCTTATATTTTTCTCTCCATTGTGAAAGTCTTGTAGGACTCAAAATATCACGCACACACGTTACACCACCAACCACAAGACTTTGAGGATGTGGCTGTTTTGCACCAAAGATTGCAAACATTTGTGCTGCTACACGCTGTACTTCAAGTGCTTTGAGGTAATGTGAAAGTGCGATAAGATTTTGTTCTGGCGAAAACTTATACGTTCCATTTCCCCAATACGCATTGGCAAATGGCCCCAGTTGTCCTTTATCTACAAATGTTTTTACACGTTGCTGTACCGCTTTAAGTTCATCTGTTCCTGTAGCTATTGGTAAATCGGTATACTTAAATGCCAATTTTGATGCTTTTTCAGGATCTGCACTCAGTGCTGAGACGACATCTACCCAGTCAAGACCATGCAGATGATAAAAATGTACCGTATGGTCATGCATATAGAGCGATGCATTTAAGAGAGAACGTACCAATTTTGCATTATAAGGTGCTTCAATTCCTAATGCATTTTCCACCGCTTCAACACCTGCTTTATAGTGTGAATAGGTACACACACCACAAATACGTTGTGCCATGAGACCTGCATCACGAGGATCACGCCCTTTTAAGATGAGTTCAATTCCTCTCCATAATGTCGAGGAGGAGTAGGCTTTTTGGACTACATTGTTTTCATCTACCTCTACTTCTATGCGCAGATGCCCTTCAATTCTTGTTATCGGATCAATTACTACACGTCTGTTAGCCATAACTTATCCCTCCTTCTCATCTTTTTTATTCATAAAGATACTTGCCACTGCATGTGCTCCGATACCCACAACTGTAGCAGTTAAGAGTGTAGTACCTATTTTGTCGACGGTTGCATTAAGTCCCATCACAAGATGTGACTGTATCGGTTTTTCCAACGGACCCATCGTATCCCAAAAATCCGGCTCAGAACATCCCATACAACCATGTCCCGCACCAATCGGCCAATTTGTACCCTGGTTAAAGCGCTCTGTTGAACAGTTGTTAAAAGTATAAGGTCCTTTACATCCCTGCTTGTAAAGACACCACCCATCTTTAGCACCTTCATCACCAAAACTCTCTACAAACTCACCTGCATCAAAATGCCCACGACGTTCACAAAGATCATGTATACGGTTACCATAAGCCCATTTTGGACGATGGTAACGATCTAGTGCCGGGAGTGTACCAAAGAGAAGGTAATGCATCAGTGTCCCCACAATGTTGTTTGCACTTGGAGGACAACCCGGTACATTGATAACCGCTTGCGATATAACTTTATCTACCCCTTTTGCACCTGTCGGATTTGGTGCAGCGGCCTGAATACCGCCAAAGCTGGAACATGTACCGATGGAGAAGATTGCAGCAGCACCGTGAGCAGCTTCGGTCACAACATCAAGCCCGGTTCTGCCTTGTGGGCCGAGAGTCAAGTAATGACCATTATTGGCAGTAGGTACTCCGCCTTCAACAAGTAAGATATAACGACCTGCATAGTCTTTTAACGTCTTTGCAAGATTCTCTTCTGCCTGCCATCCTGCGGCTGCCATAAGTGTTTCATGATATTCAAGAGATATATAATCGAAGATAAGAGAATCAATCGTTGGCGCATCAGAACGAATAAGAGATTCACTGCATCCTGTACATTCTGCCATATGCAGCCAAACCAATGGTACACGATCCGCCATTTTGGCAGCTTCTGCAAATAAAGGAGTGAACTGAGACGGTAGAGCAAGCATTGCTGTAATACCAGCTGCCCACTTCATGAAGTCACGTCGTTCTATACCACGTCCCTCAAGCATTTCTTCAATGGACTCTTCTTTTATAGAAGGCAACTCAGACAACGCCTGTATACGATCTTTTGCTTTTGCATAAAGTGCATCAAAACCATTCATATTCAACTCCTTTTATCTTTTTTATATAGTAAGTATATCACACTAGCATTATAAAACATTGATGCTTATCAATATGATTAAATAATCTACTCTTATGATATACTATAACCTATTTCTAAAACCATCCTCTTAACATAAGATACCAATACATTGGTTTTAACTGATATAAGTCAAATGCCCACCAGAAGAATCGTGGTTCTGCAGGATTCAAGAATGGTATAGTAGGAGCTAGACCATTATAGTTAAATTCTGCCATGATGATCTCACCATATCCTGCTTTTAGAGGACATACTGTATAACCATCAAATTTTTCCTTAAGTGGTTTACCCTCGAGTTGTGCAACAAGGTTCCCCACAACAATAGGACCATGGTGTCTTGCCGACCCACCTGTTTTCCCCATTGGGATACCACATACATCACCGATACCAAATACGTTGGTGTACCTTCTATGTTGCAGTGTTTCCCGATCTACTTCAAGCCAACCTTTTGCTGAACCTTTTTGCCAACCCAACGGAGAATCAACTAAAGCCTGCGGTGGTCCCATAGGTGGCACTACGTGGATGAAGTCATATGACATATCAACCATTCTTACATCCTCAGTTATTTCATACTCTTCAAATTCTTCATCATATTCACCTTTGATCTCATATATTTCTCGAAAAGTTGCTACTTTGTTGTTTACATCAATTGCAACAAGGTTATGGCTAAACTTATTGGTGATGGTGTCATATCTCTTCTGTACTTTAGCCAATGCTGTGTCAATCTCAGGAAGACTAAAAAGCTTTCCTAAACTTGTTGCAAAGATATAATTTGCACCTAAATCATCTTTTTTCAAGTGGTCAGCACTAAGGTAAAGTATTTTTTGTGGTGCTCCTCCACATTTGATAGGTGTATTTGGATGGGTAAAAATAGCTGTTGGTTTTTTTCCTGATGCAGCTGCTGCTTTCAGTTCTTCAAACCATTCCCAGGTTACTTCACCACCCCTAGCGGTACCTTTTTCAAAATCATTCAAGTAGACACTCGAGATACCATTTTTACCGATATCATCTTCTGTAAGACCTTTGATCCAATCATAATGAGATACAATACCTGTAGCCACAACCATATAGTCATAAGATACTTCTTCACCCGCGCGAGTAGTGACCTTATTGTTATCAGGGTCAAAAGACGCTACTTCATCTTTGATCCAAGTCACATCATCAGCAATGAAGTCTTTATTGTCTTTGACAATATCATCTAATGTATAAAGCCCTGCAGCCATAAAAATCTGTCCTGGCTGATAAAGATGTTTTTCATTTGGCGCAATGATCGTAATATCTGCATTTGGCAAAGCACTGCGAAGTCTAGCCAAAGCCATAATCCCCCCTGCTCCACCACCTACAACTAAAAGCTTCGCTTTCTTGTCACTTTTTGCACTTCCTGCTTCTGCTTCGGCAGCTTCTAAAGAAGAAGGTATTCCCATAACAGTAGCTGCACCTCCAACACCCATCATTTTGAGTGCTGTTCTTCTACTTATACTTTCATTGGCTTTTACGCTTTCAATATCTTCACCATGTAAAAGATCTACTAGAGGCTTACTATGTTCTATCTTTTTGTTTTTCAAATTTAAATCCTTTTGAATTGTATTAAGTAAAGTATAAGATAAAAAAAATTTATGGAAACTGAATAATATGTATAAAAATAATGTAATTAGATTTAGTTATTATTTACCTATTTTTTTGTTAGTTTATTATATTACAAAAAGTTATTATTCTGTAAATAATTACTTCCTTTACAATTACAATTATGCTTGATATAATGTCTAAAAAAGAGAGAGATGGATGACATATATAATCGTACAATCACTTTCTGGTCTGGGAATGTTTCTATTTGGTATGTTGTATATGGAACTGGCACTTAAAGAGTCAGCAGGTCTTCGTTTTAAAAGCTGGGTAAAAAACTCTACATCTTCTACAGTAAAATCTCTCATGACCGGGATTATGGCAACTACATTGCTTCAAAGTTCTTCGGTTGTAACACTCATGACACTCTCATTCGTTAGTGCTACGATGATCTCTCTGCATTCGGGTATTGCTGTTATTTTTGGTGCAAATATTGGAACAACAGTAACGTCATGGATCGTTGCAACCCTTGGTTTTAAAGTTAGTATTGAAGCTTTTGCACTCCCCATGATAGGTGCTGGAGGGTTAGTACTCGTTTTTGATCCTCCTTATAAACGAGTCATTACGGTTGCTAAGGTTTTTGTTGGATTTGGTCTCCTGTTTCTTGGACTGGAGTTTATGAAAACTTCTATAGAATCTTTAACAGGTGCGATCGACCTTGCCAAATTTTCGAACTTACCACTGATCGCCTTCATAGGGATAGGTTTTGTACTTACAGCGATCATTCAGTCTAGTTCTGCAGCAACAGCTATTGTCTTGAGTGCGTTGTATGTACATATCTTAAGTTTTGAACAATCCGCTGCAATGGTCATCGGCACAAATATAGGTACCACAGTGACAGCACTTCTTGGTTCTATCGGTGGCATACCTGATAAGAAACGTGTTGCCTTGGCCCATTTTATATTTAATCTTATCACTGCAGCAGTAGCATTTCTGATATTAACACCTTTAACGCAGTTCTTGATGAGCATTGATGGGTTGCAGAATGATCCTATAACAGCATTGGCACTGTTTCATACTATATTTAATGTACTGGGTGTTGTGCTACTTCTACCTTTCATCTCTTTGATGGCTAAGTACCTGAAGAAACTCTTCATACATGTTGAACCAGCACCTACACGATATATACATTTGGTCGATCCTGAATTCTCGGAGACAGCACTTATTGCTTTACGGAATGAAGTAAACAACTTGTTTGTTAAAACGATGAAATATGCACTTTTGGTGGCAAACATCAAACCAAACGATGTATTTGTACGAAAACTTGGTCTAAAAGAAGCCATAGAAGTTAACCAGGAGCAGATTGAATTCAACCATAAATTTGCCTATAATAGCATTAAAGTGATCGAGATCAAAATTATGGCATTTGTTTCGGTATTGAAGCAGCAAGATCTACTTCCCCAAGATAGAGAAAGTCTTGACATCCTCCTGACATCTGTACGAGAATCTGTCTATGCAGCTAAAATCCTCAAAGATGTTAAAAACGACATTAACGAATTTTCCGAGAGCAGCAGTGAGACCATTCATGATATTTATGATTCTATTCGAAAAAACCTTCTCTATTCGATACTGATCTATGTAAATTATATGGAAGAAGAGTGGAGTGTCGATAAATGTGCGGAGAAATTCTCTAAAGCAGAAGAAGAGAATCACAGTATTATGAAAGAAGCAAGCTTATCGATCAGTAAAAAAGGAATAAACGAGAAGAAGGTGGTTTCTTTGCTCAATACAAATCGCAGTGTTTCCATTGCATCTCAGGCTCTTTTTGAAGCATCAAAATCTGTGTCACTCCACTTTCCTCTTGAGGACTAGATAAAATAGCCATTTAGTCCTCTTGTGCTATAATGCTACCCATACAAAAATAAGGGTGTACTATAATGGAAACTCCATCAGTAAAAACACAAAAATTCATTTTAAAACTCTTCCCTGAGATCATGGTCAAAGGTTCGTCTGCCAAAAGACAAATGGTAGGACAACTTTATAACAACCTTGTAAAACTTTTAGGCAGATACAGCTCTGAAATCACAGTCAAAAAATTTTCCGATAAACTTGAAGTCGTTACACCCATAGAGGTACTCCCAGAGGTACGGCAAACACTACTTGACACTCCTGGCATAGAACAAGTACTTGAAGCGTTACAGTTTGACGGTATGGAGACACTTGAACAGATCAAAGTCAAAGTCAATGAAACTATGGCAAAAGAGATCATAGGAAAAACCTTTGTTGTACGTGTAAAACGTTCAGGTAAACACCCTTTTAGATCTACGGAGATAGAACAGACCGTAGGCGGATATATGTTGGCACACAATGAAGCAAAAGGTGTAGACTTGCATCATCCAGAAGTGACCATACGCTTAGAACTCATCAATAACCAACTTAACATTATCACTATAAAGCATGTAGGACTTGGTGGCTTTCCTCTTGGAACACAGGGAGATATACTCTCTCTTATGTCAGGTGGATTTGACTCTACGGTCGCCAGTTACTTAACCATGAGAAGAGGAATGAAAACCCATTTTATATTCTTCAATCTTGGTGGTATTGCACATGAGATAGGTGTAAAACAAGTAGCGTTTTACCTCTGGTCCAAGTTTGGTGCTTCACATCGTGTCTCTTTCATCTCTGTACCTTTTGACACAGTCATCGAAGAGATATTCCGTTCTACCCATGAAACGTATATGGGTGTGACACTTAAACGTCTTATGCTCCTTGCTTCTGAAAAAGTGGCTGATGAGATGGAGATTGATGCGCTTCTTACAGGTGAAAGCGTGGCACAGGTCTCTAGCCAGACATTACGTAACCTGGCACTCATAGACCAAGTAACAAATAAACTTATTTTACGTCCACTGGCTACGATGAATAAACCAGATATCATCAACATAGCAAATGACATAGGCACACGCCGTTTTGCAGAGAATATGCCTGAGTATTGTGGTGTCATCTCAAAAAACCCCATCATACATGGTTCATACAAGCGTATGGAAAAAGAAGCCAAACGTTTTGACTACAGTGTGTTAGATAAAGCAGTTGAAGATGCACAAAAAATCTATGTGGATGAGATCATCGATGATGTAACCAATGCAGCACCTATAGAGGTTATACATGATTTAAATGATGATACCTATGTGGTGATAGATATACGTGCTGAAGATGACTGCATAGAAACACCATGTAAAAGCATTAAGATACCATTTCATAAGCTCAAAACAGAGTTCAAGAAGTTACCACAAGATAAAGAATATCTTCTCTATTGTGAAAAAGGCATTATGAGTCAACTGCATGCCCAATACTTACGGGATGCAGAAAATGTTAAAAATGTAAGGGTGTACAGACCATAATAGTCAATGTCGTTATCTCTCCAGAATTTTAGATGAGATATGATGAAAGGATTGAAATACATTGGTTGATACAGGGCTATTATAGTTGAAAGTGGTGTTATATCTGTTGGAGATAAGATTCAATACTAGAGATATCCTTTGATTAGTAAGATAAAAAGCATAGTTGTACACAGTTTATTTTTTCTTCCAAAAACCCTATAGAAAAGCAATGAAGCAATGAAGCAATGTATATCAAACTTCATATAATATTAAAATTATTTTAAAAATTTTAATATTATAAATT
>JAGSGJ010000086.1 GCA_023955225.1 Sulfurovum sp. | reverse complement strand
TAGAAAAGAAGTGGCAGGCTAAGCTAGAAATCATAGAAAAAGATCTTTTTTTATTTAGGAGAGCATAGATGAGTATTGATTTTTCTAAGGTAACACAGACACCAATGTATATTTGTGAAGAAGAATTGCTTGAAAAAAACCTTCAGGTATTAGACAGAGTACAACAAGAGTCAGGGGCAAAAGTCATTTTAGCCCTAAAAGGTTTTGCTATGCATTCTACCTTTGCGTTGGTAGGCAAATATCTACAAGGCTGTACTGCTTCGGGTCTACATGAGGCTAAACTTGCTCGTGAGAAGATGAACAAAGAAGTTCATACTTATTCTCCAGCCTTTAAAGAAGAAGACATTGAAGAGATTGCGCGTATATCAGACCATATCGTCTTTAACTCACCTGCACAGCTTTTTCGCTTTGAAAAAACAGTAAAAGCAATCAATCCAGACATCTCGCTCTCTTTGCGTGTGAACCCAGAATATTCATCTTCTCCTGTAGACCTCTATAATCCATGTGGCCTGTATAGCAGACTAGGAACAACTAAAAATAATTTTGATGAGGCTGTTTTACAACATATCGACGGGCTTAACTTTCATGCCTTGTGTGAACAAGATGTATTAGCCCTTGAAAAGGTATTACAGGCCTTTGAAGAAAAGTTCTCACAGTATATTCCACAGATGAAGTACATTAACTTTGGCGGCGGACATCATATAACAAAGAAGGGTTATGATGTAGAACGGCTTATTAAAGTCATACAAGAGTTTAAAAAAAGATATAAGGGTGTTGATGTCTATTTGGAACCAGGAGAAGCTATTGGCTGGGAGACGGGCGTTTTAGTATCTACGGTACTTGATGTTATTGATAATGGGATGAAGGTAGCAATCTTAGATACATCAGCAGAAGCTCATATGCCAGATACACTCGCCATGCCCTACAGAGCTGAAGTTAGAGACGCAAGTGATGCAGGTGTGAAAAGTTATACGTGTAGGCTTGCCGGGAACACTTGTTTAGCTGGTGATATTATGGGAGATTACTCTTTTGATAATGAACTCCAAATAGGAGATAAAATTATTTTTGAAGATCAAATTCATTATACCTTTGTCAAAAACACAACCTTTAATGGCATAGCCTTGCCATCACTAGCTATTTGGACTAAAGAAAACAGATTGAAAATAGTAAAAGATTTTGATTATAAGGATTATGTAGACAGGTTGTCTTAAATTCTACTATTCTTTGTTCTCAATAATAGCTGGAAGAGAAATAATGAAACGAGCACCATCTGTGTAACTTTGGTCAAGGTGGATATTTCCGCGTAGATGTTGGGAGACAAGATTATAGGTGATATTCATACCCAGTCCAGTTCCACCTTGATTACGTTTAGTCGTAATAAAAGGTTCAAAAACAGTATCTTTTACACTTTCTTCTATACCTTTTCCATCATCCATGTAAATGATTTTAACTTCTTTGTCATTGAATTGCGTCTCTATGGTTATCTTACCTTCTTCAGTGGCATCAAAAGCGTGTAATAATGAGT
>JAGSGJ010000062.1 GCA_023955225.1 Sulfurovum sp. | reverse complement strand
CAAATCTGTCGCCTTTGAAACCTTAGATTTCATGATAGAGAACATGAGTGAAAATGGACTCTTCTACTCTGCATCTGATGCAGATACTGAAGGAGAAGAAGGCAAATATTTTGTTTATACATATGAAAAGGCACTCAAATCGTTTGATAAAGCGGGTATTCCCGAAAAAGAACATGCTGCACTTTCAAAAGCACTGCACATCACAAAAGAGGGTAACTTTGAAGGTAAAAACATCGTACGGGTGGATGACCCGGCACGCATAGACATTCCTTACTATGAAGAAGCCATTGCTGCCCTAAAGAAGAGACGTGATGATAAGCGTGTTTACCCGTTCATTGACAAAAAGGTACTCGTCTCATGGAATGCCATGATGATCACAAGTCTTTTCAAAGCATCCAGGATCGACAAACAATACCTCAATCCTGCCATCAAATCTCTTGCTTCCTTACTGGAGTCTATGTATATCAACTCAGAGCTTTTCCACTCTACACTCATAGGAAAAAAGCCTAAGATCAAAGCCTTTTTAGAAGACTATGCCTATCTGGGTGAAACACTCATTGAAGCCTATAAGAGTACATTGGATGAAAGCTACCTCATGACTGCAACAAAACTGACCAATGCTGCCATAGAAAAGTATTTTGATAAGGGTAAATGGAAGTTTTCACGCGGAGAATTTGAAACTAATGCAGACATTTATGACAGCTCCTACCCCTCTTCTGTTTCAACCATGCTTTGGGTACTCTACAGTATTTCATCACTGGTCGATACAGTCTATAAAAAGTTTGTCTTTAAAACCCTGGAGATCTACTCTTATGATGTGATGCGTCAACCTATCTCTACACCACGTATGACTAAAATGGTCATACGTTATCTCAAAGATGATGTCATTATCAAAGCAAAAGAAGAGAAGTTAAAAGAACACATCAAAGAGATAGATAACCTTCCTCATCCATTTTCTCTTTTTAAAAATGATACGAATGAAGGCTATATGATCTGTAATTCCAACTCCTGTTTTGGACATGAAAAAGAGTTTTCCGGCGTGTTAGAGGTACTTGAGAAAAGGTAATGCCAATACTGTATCTTTTTCTACTGCCACTCCTTCTCTACACTCAAGAGATACAGACACGTACCCAAGTGTTGATGGGTACCTTTGTACATATTTCACTTCCCTCACAGCATAATGCACAAATATCGGAAGCTTTTCATACCATTAAAAACATAGAAAATGCGCTTTCGAGTTATGATAAAGACGCTTTGGTCTATAAACTTAATCAAAATCATACAGTCCCTTATAACCGATACTTAGCACAGGCACTCAAAGATTCGCAACAGTACCATAAGGATACAGAAGGTTATTTTGACATTACGATAGGATCTATCTCTAAAGCGTTATATCATTTTGGGGAAGAAAACACTACACTGCCCTCAAAAGAAGCATTAAAAAATGCAAAACTTAATATAGATGCTATACATATTAACGATAAAACAATCAATACAGTGTCCTACATTACCATTGATTTGGGTGGGATGGGTAAAGGATACGCAGTTGACAGAGTCGCTTCATCACTTCAGGAACAAAATGTCACGCAAGGTATCATCGCCCTCTCAGGTGATATACGATGTTTGGATATCTGTCATTTTGAACTACAATCACCCTACTCAGAGCAGACCTTTGCAAAGCTTACAAGTCAAACTCCTCAACTTTCCATCTCTACGAGTGGTACTTACAGACGTTATGTTAAAACCCAAGAACACCACCACCTCATCAACCCCAAAACTGCTTCTCAAGGCAGAGACTTTGTTTCTGTTTCACTCTTTGCCAAAGCCAACAATGCAAAGATAGATGCTTATGCGACAGCTGTTTCTGTGATGCCCAGAAAAAAAGCCTTAGCTTTTTTAAAAAATCACAAAGAGATAGGATTTATTCTAGTAGATAACAGAGGAAAAATACTCTATGGAAACTTAAAGGGTCTTACTACACTAACATGGTTAGATCATAGTGAAAAAGCCACAAGTCCCAACATGAAAACAAGCACTAAAACAAAAAGTCCCATAGAAAATAATTTAATCCACCCAGACACAAATAATCCAAAAGAGATAAATAAATAAGCAGAGATATTAAAAAGTGCTGATACAAAAAGTGCATAAGAAATACGGAGTGAGAACTTGTGCGAAATCCGGGTGCTAAAAAGCATGAAATGTGCTATCACAAATAGTAGTGTACCCATTGCAAACATATGGGGGGCAGCCACTTCTATAAAGTTATGCAGACTTTTAGGCTCTGGTAAATTGGCTACACGTATGAAGGTCTCTAACATGTCTGAACCTGACAGACCTTGAGAGAGCAGAAAAAGCCATACCCCTGAAACCAAGATTGCTATAACATACACCAGCATATAGGCTATGGGGATATGATACAAGTGAAGATTTTTCATTTAAAAAGTAATCTTTTTAGTATCAACAGGGACATAAGCATCCCCAAGCAATGCCCAAGAATAAAACTAACTAACCAAACATAGACAAACCCAGCAGAGGTAAAATAGGCCACAAGAAGCAAAATAGGTGAGAGTAATCCCAAAATAAAGAGTATGTGCACCAGCCACTTTGTCATCACTTTTGTACTATGCAAACGTATATAGATGGATGCGACTATCATGATGGTAAAAAGTGACATAAACAGGTCTATATGTACTTGCAGTAAAAGCGTGTCTATGAGGATAGGTTCTATAAATTCTTCTGTGTTTCCGTATAGTGTTGTAGACAATGTTGTAACATCAAGCCCAACAACATAGGCATGTAAAACAATATCTAACGCCAAGTAAAAGAAGAGGGAGAACACTACACCTGCCATTAAATTTACAAGCAGTGTTGTGTGCGCTAAATCTTTAGTAACTAAAAACTTCATCTATTTTAACTTTAGCACTGTCTCAAAAATAGCTCTGGCAACTCTGGCACCTTCAGTGATGGATCTTGCAGAGAGTGTTGAACCGCTAATAGTCGGTATGTCTTTCCCTAAAGTCAATTTAGCGGTCTTTTTCTGCTTTTTTAACTGTTCCATCCAAATACTACTTGGTATATACTCCGGAGGTTCACCAAATGCCATGATCTCAGAAAAACGCAGTGTACCCGTGTTATCAAAAGCATACAATACTGTGGCTTTTTTAGAACGTACTTTACGTGTGATAAGTACAGCTTTCCCTAGATCTTTGGCATTGCTTTTGATATTGTAGTAACGGTACACTTTTGTATTGATTGAAGTTTTTGCATAGCTTCGTACTTTTTTAAACTGCTCGGAGCTGAGTATCAGTGATTTTGTCTCTATGGCACTTACATTTTGAAATGAGCTTTCTATCACTTCTTTCACTGATGCATTGGTTTTAGCAAAACTACCTGAAGTAAAAAGTACTCCAAGTAGTAAAAAAAATAAAAATTGTTTCATAATTGTCCTATAATATTCTAAATAGTCTTAGAAGATAAATCCAAGTCCTACAGATACAGTATTTGTCTCGTCACCATTTACATCATCCATTTCATAATCAACTTTAATAACTGTCTGATTTGTAGGGAAGAAGTTAAATCCTATTGTAACCGTTTCTGTTTCAAAATCAGACTCATTTAGACCATCAACTGTCTTTTCTACAGGATTGTAATTCTCATATTGTACAAATACAGGCATTTTATATTCTATACCTACTAAACCACCAATATCATAAGAGATGTTCCCATAGTAGCCACTCGCTTTTTCAACAGCATCAATATCTAGATCCTCTGCCCCATCAAGAGTGGTTTGCGTATAAAGTCCATAAGCAGCAAATGGTCCATTCTCATATCTTGCATGGATATCAAACATAGTTGTTGTTAATCCATCAACTTCTGCTCCAGGATCATTATCAAGGTTTGAACCGTCACCATAATACATAGAAGCCCCTGCTACTAGACCATTCACTCCCGTGTAATCTACACGTCCAACAAATGCTGGATTAAATGGTGCATTTTTACTTGACCCCCACCTTCCAGATCTTATCCACCCTGTCGTAGGTTCTGTTGTTTTAGAATTATTTACATTTAAAGCATTAATCATACCCGCTGTATATTCAATACCGATTTCATCAAATCTACCATAGGCAAGGACACCATTTTCATGCCAAGTTGAGGGGATGAGCTGTCTTTCAATCTCCGGTCTTTGCACTGTGTTAAATAGTGTTGGTTCATGTCTAAGGTTTGTAAGTCCCATAGGTGCAAGTACATGCCCTGCTCTAATTGAGAACTTATTTGAAAGTAAGAAGTCAAGGTATAAAAACTCAACAACAACTGATCCACCATTGTCAGAATTGGCACCATGTTCAAATTCGATCTCGGCATTCAATATAACCCAGTCATTAAATTTGTAACCAAAATAAGTGATAAATCTATAGATATCTGCAAAATCATCACCATTGTCCGGGTTGGCATAAAACATTTCACCATATCCCCCTATAGAGAGTGGATTTTTAGAAAAATATACTTTAGATGCTGCTGCACCCATACCATAATATGATTTTTCTGTATCTACCAGTGTAAACCCACCACTCTGTGATGCAAGTACCTCTTCTGTAAGTACTGTGTTTTGCTCTTCAAGTGCTTTTACTCTCTCTTCTAAAGAAGCGGCCTGTGCTCCTAATGCCATCATTGCTACTAAGCTCATAGCTGTTGTTATTTTTCTCATCATTTTCCCTTGTTTCATTTATTT
>JAGSGJ010000080.1 GCA_023955225.1 Sulfurovum sp. | reverse complement strand
CGTAATCAGGCATAACATCTTCTTCTGAATTGAGACTATCTTTTACATTATAAAAACCAGCGATGATGTAGCCCTTTGTCTCAAAAGCAGACTCAAACTCTTCTTGAAACTCATCTAAGAAGTCATCAATATCTTCTGGTTCTTCAAAGGGTATCTCAAAGTTCAACATAGTATCTTCCGCGCGACCGGCAACAGGTACATAAGAAACAGTTCCCCCAAGTTTTTCTACTATCTCAGCATCAAGTGGTTTAAACATCTCTATAAAAGGCTCTCTTACCTTAGGATCAGAAATTTCAAGGGTATCTAGCATAGCTTCTGGCGTGAGATGCGCAACAATAGTCTTCATATCTTTTTCTGTTCTGTATGTTAAAAGATTAAAGGGTGTAAAGGCACCAATACGTGGATCAATATTTAAAAGAGGTCTCACATCTTTGTCGTTCACCAAAGAATTAAAGGCAATGTTATCTAGGGCAGTTTCACCAAACTTTTGGGCATATACTGCTTGTACATTATGGTGTGGGTCATTAACAAAGAAACCTATATCAGCTAATGAATCAACAAATGGAAAAAACTTTTCATCAATATTTTCTTCATGTGTATATACAATGGCTAATTTTTTATTATCTGATGGAGTGAATTTCACATCTCCTTCTTGAGGTACAGCAAATGCACTGACACTTATAAGTGCCGAGACAATGAGTGTTGTTAATAGTTTCATAAATGGGCCTTTATTACTTCAAATATAATAGAAGTGTATATTTTTGTTAGCTAAGTATAGCTTTTTTTTTGATAATAAAAATAAAAAAGGGGAGTTAATTTTTAGAGATTTGCTACTTGTCACCAAGTAGCAAATCTCTTTAAAAGATGTGGTTATTCAATGATAGATTTGACTGTATCTTGGAATAGTTTTTCTGCTTCAAGTAGTGAGTCAAAAGTCTTTTCCTTCTCAGTATCTAAGTCAGTTGAGCTGATCCAGTTGTCAACCGCCGGGTAACCCATATATGTCTTGGCCTCGCCTTTCTTTTTGTAGATATAGAAAGTACATGGTGCGAATGCTCCAACTTCAGGGTGATCTTGGTGAATTGGATAGATTACATCAAGCTTACATACTGAGTACGTGTCATAGTAGTCATATACCCCTGTGTAGCCCGCATCATCAAACTCACTAGCAAAGTCAACGAATCCTGGGAATAGGAAACCGATCGGTTCCATCTCACCTTCAAACTCAGCTTCGAAGTCATCTTTAGCTTCTAAAATCTCATCTTCATTTTCACCGCCTAGCTCTGCAACAAAATTTGTTTGGTGCATAATTAGCATATCAGCAATGTGTTCGTAGTTAAGCTCTTTAAATTCACCACCTGGAAGTGCTTTTCTTAGAGCTTTTTCCAAGAGTTTAGAGTAAGCAATTAAATCTGGGTTATCCATAGGGATACCTGTGATTCTTGACATTCCTCTAAGTGTTAGACCAGAGATGCTCATAGTCTTACCGTTAGCAGTGTCATCGTCTCTGTTAGAGTAGATTGACATACTTAAAGGTGAAAGAAGACCGATACTTGGGTAATCTTTTACAAGATCTAGTACATGTTTTGAGTTGTGTACTGTGAACAGGTGATAAGTCTGATAGTATGTCTTACCAAAACGTGGCTTGAACGGAGAGTTCATGTTGTTGTTTCCATCAATAACAAAACCAGTTTCTTCGAAAGCTTTTTCGATAGTGGCTGTAGTTATCTTACCATCTGGATTTGCTACTGTAAAGATACGAATATCTTGACCATCATCGATACCAGCAATAGTTGGAGCTTTTCCTGAACACGCAGTTAATGCGAATGCTACTAGAGCACTTACTAAGATTGAGTAAATCTTTTTCATTTGTTTCCTTAATTTTGATTTATT
>JAGSGJ010000056.1 GCA_023955225.1 Sulfurovum sp. | reverse complement strand
TGGGGAGGACGCATAATATGGGTCAAAAAGTAAATCCTATAGGTCTTAGACTTGGAATCAACAGAAACTGGGAATCAAGATGGTTTCCGGCAAAAGGTAGAACAGCAGATTTTATCGCTGAAGATTACAAAATCAGAAAATACCTTAAAAAAGAACTTTTCTATGCGGGTGTTTCTAACATCATCATCGAAAGAACTGTTAAAAAATTAAGAGTAAATATCGTAACTGCTAGACCTGGTATCATTATCGGGAAAAAAGGTGCGGATATTGAAAAACTTAAAGCAACACTTATCAAAATGCTTGGTAAAGATGTAGCAATTAACATTAAAGAAGAGAAACGTCCTCAAGCTTCAGGTCAACTTGCTGCTGAAAATGTTGCAACTCAACTTGAAAGAAGAACTGCATTTAGACGTGCAATGAAAAAAGTAATTCAAGGTGCACTTAAATCAGGTGCAAAAGGGATTAAAATTTCTGTATCTGGACGTCTTGGTGGTGCTGAAATGGCAAGAACTGAGTGGTACTTAGAGGGTAGAGTTCCTCTTCATACACTTAGAGCTAAAATCGATTACGGTTTTGCTGAAGCACATACTACTTATGGAATCATTGGTATTAAAGTTTGGATCTTCAAAGGTGAAGTTCTTGCTAAAGGTATCCAAGCAGAGCCAAAAGAAGAGAAAAAAGAAGGTCGTAGACCATCTAGAAAAAGAGGTGAATAATCATGCTAATGCCTAAAAGAACTAAATGGAGAAAGCAGATGAAAGGCCGTAACCGCGGTAAATCTTTCAACGGTAACAAACTTGAGTTTGGTGATATTGCAGTCAAAGCGATTGAGGGTGGTAGAATTGATTCTAGACAGATCGAATCTGCACGTATTACTATGACTAGAAAAATTGCGAGAACAGGTAAAACTTGGATCAGAGTTTTCCCAGATAAGCCACTTACTGCTAAACCACTTGAAACAAGAATGGGTAAAGGTAAAGGTGGTGTTGATAAATGGGTAATGAACATTAAGCCAGGTAGAATTATTTTCGAAATGGCAGGCGTTGAAGAAACACTTGCAAGAGCAGCGTTAACACTTGCTATTCATAAATTGCCATTTAAGTGTAAAATTATCACTTTAAAGGATAGTAATGAACTATATTGATTTAAAAGACAAAAGTGAAGCAGACCTTACAGCAATGCTTAAAGAGAAAAAGCTTGAATTGTTTACATTGAATGCAAAGCAAAAAACTATGCAACTTACAAACACTTCTGAGTTAAGAGTAGCGAAAAAAGACATCGCTAGAATTCAAACAGCATTAACTGCTGCTAGATCGAAGTAAAGGGTTAGACATGCCAAAAAGACAAATAACTGGTACTGTGATTAAAAAGGCTGGAGACAAAACTGCAACTGTATTGGTTGAGAGAAGAGTACTTCACCCAAGATATCACAAGACTGTAAAAAGATTTAAAAAATATCTTATTCACGATGAGAAGAATGACATTAATGTTGGAGATACAGTGAGCGCTATCGAATGTAGACCACTTTCAAAAACAAAAAGTTTCAGACTTCTTGAAATCGTGAAGAGAGGAGAAGTGTAATGATCCAAGGTTTTACTAGATTAAATGTAGCAGATAACTCTGGTGCTAAAGAAATCATGTGTATCAAGGTTCTTGGTGGATCTAAAAGAAGATATGCATCAGTAGGTGACGTTATCGTTGCTTCTGTGAAAAAAGCACTTCCAACAGGAAAAGTTAAAAAAGGTAAGGTTGTTAAAGCAGTTGTTGTTAGAACTAGAAAAGAGATCCAGAGAGAAAATGGTTCACTTATTAGATTTGACGACAATGCGGCAGTAATTATCGATGACAAAAGAGAACCAATAGGTACACGTATCTTTGGTCCTGTAAGTCGTGAAACAAGATATGCAGGTTTTATGAAAATTGTATCACTTGCACCGGAGGTATGGTAATGGCTAAAACATTCAAAATCAAAAAAGGTGACCAGGTAATGGTTATCGCTGGTGATGATAAAGGTACAGTTGGAGAAGTTCTTCAAGTGCTTACTAAAAAAGATGCAGTAATCGTTGCAGGTTGTAAAACAGCTAAAAAAGCTGTAAAACCAAGCGAGCAAAACAAAGAGGGTGGATTTTCTAACATAGAAATGCCAATCCACATCTCAAATGTAAAAAAAGTAGAGGGATAATCCTATGAGTAGAATGAAGCAAAAGTACAATGACATCGTTCCTGCACTCAGAGAAGAGTGTGGGATTGCAAACCCGATGCAGACTCCTAAGCTTGAAAAGATAGTTATCTCTGTTGGTGCTGGTGAAGAGGGTAAAGACAACAAACTCATCGCTAACATGGCTGACACTATCTCAGTTATCGCAGGTCAAAAAGCGGTAGTTGTTATGGCTAAAAAATCTGTTGCAGGTTTTAAAGCTAGAGAAGGTGCTCCAACAGGTATAAGAGTAACCCTTAGAGGTGAAAATATGTATAACTTCTTTGACAAACTCGTATCTATTGCTCTTCCAAGAGTAAAAGACTTTAGAGGTACACCAAGAAAAGGTTTTGACGGACGTGGTAACTATAACTTCGGTCTTCAAGAGCAATTGATGTTCCCAGAAGTTGAATTTGACAAAGTGATCAAAACACACGGTATGAATATTACGATCGTAACAAGTACTGAAAATGATAAAGAGGGATTCATGCTTTTAGAAAAGCTTGGTATGCCTTTTGCTAAAGGGAGAAACTAATGGCTAAGAAATCAATGATTGCTAAGCAGAAGAGAGCGCCTAAGTTCTCTACTCAAGCATATACAAGATGTAACATTTGTGGTAGACCTCACTCAGTATATAAAGACTTTGGTCTTTGTCGTGTGTGTTTAAGAAAAATGGCCAACGAAGGTCTTATCCCTGGCATGCGCAAAGCAAGCTGGTAAGGAGAATTAAAAGATGATGACAGACATAATTGCAGACTCTCTTACTCGTATAAGAAATGCTGCGCAAAGAAGACTAGACGTAACAACACTTCTTCACTCAAAAACGATTGAAGCAACCGTATCTATTTTAGTAGATAAAGGGTACCTTGAAAGTTTCAAAGTAAAAGAAGATGGAAACAAAAAAACAATCAAAGTAGTTCTTAAATATGATGAGAATGAAAAAAGCGTGATCAATGAGATCAAAAAAATCTCTAAGCCTGGTAGACGTGTTCACCACGGTAAAGATGATATTAGAACATTTAAAAATGGTTACGGTACTTTGGTTGTTTCGACTAGCCAGGGTGTAATTGCTAATGATGAAGCGTTTAAACGTGGAATCGGTGGCGAAGTAATCTGTAGTATTTGGTAAGGAATAAAGATGTCAAGAATAGGAAAAAGACCAGTAACTGTGGCAAGTGGTATTGAAGTATCACTAGACGGTACGACTCTCGTGGCTAAAAAAGGCAATCTTGAAAAAAGACTTGAAACTCATGGTAGAGTTGGAATCAGTATTGATGGTTCTGAAGTGACTTTTGAAAGAATAGGTGATGAAAAACAAGATGCAGCGTTCTGGGGAACATACAGAGCACTCTTCAACAACATTATTATTGGTTTAGATAAAGGTTATACTAAATCTTTAGAAATCAATGGTGTTGGTTACAGAGCAGCTGTTCAAGGTAAAGTACTTAACCTTCAACTAGGTCACTCACATGACATTAATTTCGATATCCCTGAGGGACTTGAAATTAAAGTTGAAAAAAATATCGTTACTATTAATGGTACCGATAAACAAGCAGTTGGTCAAGCCGCTGCTGAGATTAGAGATTTCAGACCACCGGAGCCTTACAAAGGTAAAGGTGTGAAGTATACTGATGAAGTTATCATCAGAAAAGCTGGTAAAGCAGCTGGTAAGTAAGGAGCGGTAGATGTTAAAAAGTATTCAAAAAAGAAAAAATAAACTTCGCGCTCAAAGAAAAGCTAGAGTTAGAGGTAAGATCTTCGGTACAGATACATTGCCAAGATTGACTGTATTTAAGTCAAACAAGCACTTTTATGCTCAAGCTATTAATGACACTACGGGTGTTACACTTGCCTCTGTTGATGGTAGAAAACTGGGTCTTAAAGTAAACCAGGAAGATGTAAAAACAGTAGCTGCAGAGATGGCTAAAAACCTTGCTTCTAAAAACATTGAAACTGTTGTTTTCGACAGAAATGGTTACCTTTACCACGGTGTTGTTGCGTCATTTGCTGATGCACTTAGAGAAGCCGGAATCAAGTTTTAAGGAATCATGATGCAAAATAATAATGAAGAAATAGAAAAAGAATTTGAAGAAGTAATCGTTAATATCGGTCGTGTTACTAAAGTTGTTAAGGGTGGTAGAAGATTTAGATTTACTGCACTTGTAGTTATTGGTGATAGAAACGGTACAGTTGGATATGGATTTGGTAAAGCCAAAGAAGTTCCTGATGCGATTAAAAAAGCGGTTGATGATGCTCACAAGAACCTTGTGAAAGTAAACATCAAAGGTACAACTATAGCTCATGATATTGAGCACAAATTCAACGCAAGTAGAATCGTGCTTAGACCAGCGAGTGAAGGTACAGGCGTTATCGCCGGTGGTGCTGCTAGACCAGTACTTGAGCTTGCAGGGGTAAAAGATGTCCTTTCAAAATCAATCGGTTCTAACAACCCAAATAACCTAGTGAGAGCGACAATCCAAGCACTTACTAGAATTAAAGCGTAAGGGGTAAAGTATGGGTTTACATAATTTACAACCTGCTCCAGGTTCAACTCGTAACAGAAAAAGAGTTGGTCGTGGTCAAGGTTCAGGAACAGGTAAAACAGCTGGACGTGGTCAAAAAGGTCAAAAATCTAGATCTGGTTACAGTGCAAAAAGAGGTTTTGAAGGTGGTCAAATGCCACTTTACAGAAGATTGCCTAAAATTGGTTTTACTTCTAGAGTTGAGAAACCATATGTGATCAATGTAGAAAAAATCAAAGCAATCGCTGAGCTTTCTGAGATTACTCTTGAGACTATCAAGTCAGTTCATAAATTACAAAAAAATGTAACAAAAGTGAAGTTGATTGGTGTATCTGCAAAAGATCTTGCAGCTAAAATCAAAGACGAAGCTGTTACAACAAGCGGAAAATAATTATGGGCAATGCTTTAACTCAAAAAATCCTTATCACATTAGGATTCCTTTTTGCGTACAGAGTTTTAGCCTATATCCCAACTCCAGGTGTTGACTTGAATGTTATCAAAGAGTTCTTTGATAACAATTCAAACAATGCCCTTGGGCTAATGAATATGTTCTCTGGTAATGCCGTTGAACGTTTAAGTATCATCTCTTTAGGTATCATGCCTTATATTACTGCTTCCATCGTTATGGAACTTCTTGCAGCAACTTTCCCAGCACTTGGTCAAATGAAAAAAGAACGTGACGGTATGCAAAAATATATGCAAATCATTCGTTATTTTACTATTTTTATTACTGTAGTACAAGCTATTGGTGTATCAATGGGACTTCAAAGTATGACAGGTAGAGCAGGACAAAGTGCAGTAATGATCGATCCTATGATGTTTACAGTAATTACTACCTTCTCTATGTTGGCAGGTACGATGTTGCTTATGTGGATCGGTGAACAGATCACACAAAAAGGTATTGGTAATGGTATTTCACTTATTATCTTTGCTGGTATTGTATCTGGATTGCCATCTGCGATCGGTAATACGATAAGAGCTGTAAATGCAGGAGAGATGAACTTCTTAGTTATACTTGGTATTTTGGCGATTATGCTGATTACTATCTTGGCTATTATCTATGTTGAACTTGGTGAGAGAAGGGTTCCTATCTCTTATTCAAGAAAAACTATTATGCAGAATCAGACAAAGAGAGTGATGAACTACATCCCTGTAAAAGTAAACCTTTCAGGTGTTATTCCTCCTATCTTTGCTTCGGCTGTATTGATGTTCCCACTGACAATGCTTCAGTCAAGTACTACGCCATTTCTTATGGCGATTGCGGATTCATTGGCACCAGGGGGAGTCACATTTAATGTTGTGACTTTCTTGCTTGTAATGTTCTTTGCATTTTTCTATGCGTCAATCGCATTTAATGCTAAAGACATTGCAGATAACTTGAAAAGACAAGGTGGATTCATTCCTGGTGTTAGACCAGGTGAGCACACGAAAGAATTTTTAAATGAAGTTGCAAGTAGACTTACTGGTTCAGGTGCTGTATACCTTGCAATCATTTCGACGGTACCATTTATGATTATCTCTGGAATGGGTGCATCTTTCTACTTCGGTGGGGTTGCTGTACTTATTATCGTTCAAGTTGCACTCGATACAATGAGAAAAATCGAAGCACAAAGAACAATGAATCAATATGATACATTGGGTAATGTAGGTCTATAATGGCTATTGCTATTCGGAAACCTGATGAGATCGCTAAGCTCAAAAGAGCTGGCGAGATCGTTGGAAAAACACTTCAATATCTTCAAAATATAGTCAAACCAGGTATGACACTTAGTGAAATTGATGCTTTAGGTGAAGCCTATGTCCTTGAACATGGTGCAGTACCATCGTTTAAAGGGTTGTATGGTTTTACCGGTTCTGTATGTACTTCACTCAATGAAGTATGTATTCATGGTGTCCCTACAGATAGAGTGATTGAAGAAGGTGATGTACTCGGTTTAGATATCGGGACAAAACTGGATGGTTATTTTGGTGATGCTGCGATCACAATGGCAGTGGGTAAAATATCTGCTGAAGATGAGGCACTTATTGAGTGCTCAAAAGGCGCTCTTTACCATGCGATAGATTCTATTCGAGAAGGTATGCGCTTTAAAGAATTGTCAAAGATCCTTGAAGACTATATCGTCTCGGCAGGGTTTGTTCCTTTGCGTGATTATTGTGGTCATGGTATTGGAACAAAAGCACATGATGAACCAAATATCCCTAACTATCTTGAGGGAAAAACAAACCAGGGACCCAAAATTAAAAATGGTATGGTCTTTTGTTTGGAACCTATGGTATGTCAGAAAAGTGGTATTCCTGTACTGCTTGATGACAGATGGTCTGTCATTAGTGAAGATCAACTTAGATCAGCACACTATGAACACCAAGTTGCTGTAGTAGACGGTAAAGCTGTAATATTGACTGAAGCGTAAGCTTCACGATGACATAAGAATATAAAGCAGAAAATTCATAAAGGAATACAATGGCTAAAGATGATGTAATAGAAATTGATGGTAAAGTTGTTGAAGCATTACCAAATGCGACATTTAGAGTGCAATTGGACAATGGACACATTGTACTTTGTCACATCGCTGGGAAAATGAGAATGCACTACATTAAAATTCTTCCAGGTGACACTGTAAAAGTGGAACTTACTCCATACAGCCTTGACAAAGGTCGTATCACATTTAGATACAAATAGAACGGGAAGCTTCTCGTTCACACGGCATTTACACTTTGCTTGTAAATGCCATCCTCTTTTTTAATCCTCCTTACATTTTAATATAAGATTAATCTAATAAATATTTCGGTATAATCCCCATCCCTAAAACTATTAGGCTTTAGGAAACTGCGCGAAGAATCTTTGATTAAGTCGCACCGATTACTCAAGGGTTGGATTATGATACGTCAATAATCCACGCAAAATAGGGGTGTTTTTAAAACATTCTAGGTGCAAATATATCGTAGGAGTAACCAATGAAGGTTAGACCATCAGTGAAAAAAATGTGTGATGACTGTAAAGTTATTAAACGCAAGGGTATCGTACGCGTGATTTGTAAAAATCCAAAACATAAACAAAGACAAGGATAAACATGGCACGTATTGCAGGTGTTGATTTACCACAGAAAAAAAGAATGGAGTATGCACTTACTTACATTTTTGGTATTGGTTTGAAAACGTCAAGAGATATTCTTGATAGAACAGGTGTTGACTATAATACAAGAGCTCATGAATTGACAGATGCACAAGCGGCATTGATTCGTAATGATATTCAAGAAAATGTTATGGTTGAGGGTGATCTTAGAAAAAAAGTAACTTTGGATATCAAAGCACTTATGGATTTAGGTTCTTACAGAGGTCTTAGACACAGAAGAGGTTTACCTTGTCGTGGACAAAAGACAAAGACAAACGCGCGTACTCGTAAAGGTAAGCGTAAAACTGTCGGCGCGGCATAAGGAGTTCTTAGATGGCTAAGAAAAAAGCAAAAAAAAGTATTGCTAAAGCTGTAGTATATGTTGCTGCAACTTTCAATAACACTGTAATTACAGTGACTGACGAAATGGGAAATGTTATCGCTTGGAGCAGTGCAGGTGCACTTGGTTTCAAAGGTAGTAAAAAATCAACTCCTTTTGCAGCGACAGAAGCTGTAGCTGATGCAATGGCAAAAGCTATGGATAATGGTGTTAAAGAAGTAGGAATTAAAGTTCAAGGTCCTGGTTCTGGTAGAGACAC
>JAGSGJ010000018.1 GCA_023955225.1 Sulfurovum sp. | reverse complement strand
GAACTTACCTGCAATAAAGTCATCATCATTGACGATATCTTTGTGTAATATAATATTGGTGGTAATCCCCTCAATATAGTATTCATCTAAAGCACGCCTGGCTTTTTTAACCACACCCTCCCAATCTAGAGCCCATACAATAAGTTTACCTACCATAGAGTCATAATTTGGAGGGATGGTGTATCCACTGTAAATACTGTATCTAAACGTACACCTAGTCCTCCTGGAGTTAGGTACTCTCCAACTGTTCCAAATGATGGCATACAGCGATATCTTTTGAGTGTTTCTGAGAGGGTAGTCAAGTATAACCTTATAAAATATACTTATATGAATGGTTTTATAATGTAAAGGATAAAAGAAGTAAGGCAAAAAAATAATTACTGTTGAGTCTATAGTCACCAACTTCCTCCACCACCTCCTCCACCTCCTCCACCAGAGAAGCCACCCCCACCAGAGAAACCACTACCTCCACTGGAACTTTTCGAAGGGGATGTAGATGCCGAGTTTACGGAAGAAGAAAATCGACCCATATTTGAAACGTCTCCATGATACCAATGTGGTGCTTTTACATTTAAAATATCATAGAAAGAGAGCCAATGGTCTGCTTCATTAAAAAGCACAGCATACGGCAGCATCTTTTCAAGGTAAAGAGGGTCCATCTCTAAACGTCTTTTTATTTCATCTTGTTTTACCCGTTTGATAAACTCTTTTAAACCCAGTAAATGTTTAGAAGCGTATGCACCTTTTTGTGTAAATCTTCCTATCTTTTTATAGGTAAAGAACAATGCTGCTACCAGTATGATAAGTACTCCCACAGGTCCTAAGATAAGTTCATTTAGGTTTATGCCTTCTTTCTGAATGGAAAGGAGCGGGATCATACCTACCGAACCAAACAGGAAACCTGTCAATTTAGAGAACCAGTTTTTCTTTAACGTCATGATATTTAATCCAACAGCACCAAAGATCAGAGGGAAAACCAAAAGGAAAATAGCAGCTTCTCCAAGCTTTAAATACAAGCTATAGAGTACCAATGCTACAACAGGCAATAAAAAGAAAAGGCTCTTAAGTAAAAACTCTTTACGTACCCTTTGTGGGTTTTCAACCATATATCCATCAGCTACAGACCAGTTATAAAGATGGTCATTAATGTATTTAAATCCTTCTTGCAAAGATGTAGCCTTTGATTCTGAACCAGGTGACATGACTAAAGTATTCTTACCTTTAAACAGCACCTGTTCAAGGAGATACTTTTGGTCCATCGTCAAGTTTTTTGTACTTGTCACTATACGTTTCAAAAAAGGGTCAAGTTTTTTATCTTTTTGATCTATCTCCAGATGTCCTAACTCTGCCAGTTCAAGTACTGCTGCAGCATAGTCTTCTTTATCTGTAAATCTATCTAGAACAAGCCCTGACTGCAATAAACTTAAACCTTTGGGTGCTTCGTACTGTACAGCTACAGATCTTTGATCTATAAATCCTATATTTTTTTTGTACATCTCACGCAAATAAATCAAAAATCCGACCAATGCCGCCCAATGAAAATTGGCTAAAAACCAGTCCATAAAACTTGCTTTAACATTTTCAAGTCCATTTTGATCTAAGATATTGGCAGGGTATGCCATCTCAACTGTAGCACCTTCATAAGGGGTAAGACTAGATACTTTGACTTGTAATTGTTTTGGGTTTACCCACATACTTCTTGCAGAAGAACTCTCTGAACCATAAGGCCCGGTGTAAGTAGAGAGTGCTATGTCATGCTGACTGAGTGAAGAGGGCAAGAAAAAATTTGCTTCTATGTTGTCAATAGATATCTGCCAGCCTGTACCGATGATATTCCAACGTATGGCATCATCCTCTTCGTTTTGTGTAGCAGGAAGAACACCTTTTTTTACACGGTAAGCTATTTGGTAATGATGTTTCCCTGTAATATACGTACTTGAAGAAGCTATCTTCAAGCGCAGTACATCACCTGCCTGTGCAGAACCGAAAGTAGACTGCTGCCACTCCACGATACCACCATCAAGCTGTACCGAAAACTCATATAAACCAAGATCTTTTATGAGATCATTTCTTTTTATGGTGTAAGGAATATCACGAAATATACCGTGCTTCCTCTGCTGTTCAAAGTCATATTCTATGGACTCAATGATGGAGAGTTCGCCACTTTGTTCTACTGTAACATCTATCTTATAGTTTGAGATCTTTTCAGCGTTAGCAGAAGAACCCAACCCCAAAAAGAGGAGGGTAAGGAGTAGTAGTTTTTTCATGAGATTAAAGATCGATTTTAGGCATCTTTTTTGCAGCTTCAGCTTCACTCGCATCAAGTTCAAAATACTCACGTCCGGTAAAGTTAAATTTTCGTGCTACATAAAGGTCAGGGAAAGACTCAAGTCTATAGCTATAGTCTCTTACGATGGCATTATAGTAACGTCTTGCATTTTGTATAGCATCTTCAATGTTAGTAAGCTCATTTTGTAATTTAATAAATGTAGTATTTGCTTTAAGGTCAGGGTAGGCTTCTGCAAGTGCAAAGAGTTTACCCAAAGCACCAGAGATCATATTGGCTGCGGCAGCCTTTTCATCCATACTCCCTGCACTTAAACCCTGTTGACGTGCCTGAATCACCTTTTCAAGTGTCTCTGCTTCATAATCCTTATATCCTTTTACTGTATCTACCAGTGCAGGGATCAGATCATATCGACGTTTGAGTTGTACATCTATGTCTGCCCATGATGCATCTATGCCTGTTCTCAATGATATAAACCTATTATATATAACGACTAGATAAGCAGCTACAGCTACAATGATCAGTAAAACGATATTTCCAAAACTCATTTTTCTTCCTTTAAATTTTGTATGTTTTTATTATAACAAAATATACTTTTTTACTCTTCCAAGTGATCTTTATCTTCTTTAAGTACATAAATGAAAGTATCTACATCGAGTTCATCGTATCTTTCTGCACTTACTGCTGTACGGACAAACTCATCTCCCTCAAATTCATCTAGATAGTCCCAATTATCATCGAGGTTACGTGAGTAAAATAAGTAGCCGTGTACTGTGTCACCATTAGAATCCAGTTTTATGCCCGGGTAACCCATAGAGGCTGACCATCCCGCGCCAAGGAGATGTCCCTCTACTGTTGCTGGTACAAATTTACCAGTGATATTTTCAAGTATATGACCATTGGGACAATTTGGCATGAGTGTACCATAGACAAAAAGTGATTCCATCTGCTAACCTTTATTATTTAATGAGAGAATTCTAGCATAGATTTAGTTTGGTAGACTCTTTATCTATCTCATAAAGTAAAATTGACTACAATACAACTATCAACAAAAGGAAACCTATGGCGTATGACCTTAAAGACAAACTTGTAATTGCTATTTCTTCTCGTGCACTCTTTAGCCTTGAAGAAGAAAACAGTATCTTTGACAAAGAGGGCTTAGAAGCATATTATGATTATCAGCTGTCTCGTTTGGATGATCCTTTGTCTAAAGGTTCTGCATTTAGATTTGTACAAAACCTGCTTGCCATTAACAAAAAATTTGACAACAAACTCATAGAAGTTATCATTCTTTCACGTAACAACGCTGCTACAGGCCTACGCATTGGACGATCTATAGAACACTACAACTTAGATATAGAACGTACCGGATGGACAGCAGGTACTCCTGTAAGCAGATACCTTGAAGCCTTTAAAGTAGACCTGTTTCTTTCTGTTCACTCCCCAGATGTTGAAGAGGCCGTAAACTCCGGTGTAGCTGCTGCAACCATACTCCCGCATACACCTATCATATCAACAGAAAGTGATATGGTGAAGATCGCTTTTGATGGTGATGCTGTTATTTTTGGTGATGAGAGTGAAAAAGTGTATCAGGAAAAAGGTTTGGAAGCATTTATAGAATATGAACGTACAAACGCACAGAATCCACTCAGTAAAGGACCTTTTTTCAAATTCCTTAAAACCATCTCAGAAATACAGGATAAATTTCCTATGGAAGGTTCACCCATCCGTACAGCACTGGTGACGGCAAGAAACTTCTCCACACATGAAAGAGTACTGGGAACATTAGAAGGGTGGGGTGTACGTGTAGATGAAGCCTTCTTCCAAGGCGGTGTACAAAAATATGAGGTCATCAAAGCGTTTGGAGCAGACATATTTTTCGATGACCAAGACACACATTTAAAAGATACTTCAAAAGAGACTCCTTCTGCAAAGGTTCCATACAAACGTTGATAGTATTTAATATTATAATGTGTTTATTCATCTTTTCTTTCTCTAAGATAATATAATGAACCAAACGCCTTATCACTTTATATGAATATATTAAATTATTTCTAGTTATAATAAATTTTAGTCAATTATCTAACAAAAGGTAAACCTTATGTCAAAAGCAGAATATGTAGGGCCAAGAGTAGAGATATCAAATCACGGAATCGTTTATAAAAAATCAAAAGAAGATAAATATGTTTATCTCATGGTAGCCTTGGAGATCCTTAAAGATATTGACAATGATTATGAAAAAAAACCATTTTATACCCATACCTTTGAAAATAGATCATTAAAAGAAGAAGAGTTGCATACAATTTTAAAATGCTATGAAAATGACATAGAAGAGTCTGTTTCTAAAGAGTGCGAAAAGTATAAACAGAAGATAAAACATGAGATAGAGTATATACAAAACTTAGTACATCTAGCAGATATTGACAAAGAAGTATGGATAAAGAACATTGAACTCATGAAAAATTATAGAGTCCAAAGAGCCATCAATAAAATGTATTATATGCATTGTATTCAAAACATAATACAAGTGATCAGACATAAAAAAATAAAAGAGATCACTACACCTTTTAATAAAAACTTTTTTCATGTATTAAATACGATTAAAGGTGCTCTCATTACAGGTAAACCTTCACTGGATGCAAAAGTCATAGAAGAATATAATGAAGATGACACTATGGTTTTAAGGTTGTCTATCAAATGATAATACAACCATTCTTTCCTATAAAGAGTGTTTTATATATTACTTTCGCTTCTCATAAAACTCCGCTTTAAATGTATCAAATCTTCCTTCCTGTATAGCCTCTCTCATCTGCGTCATAAGATTCAAATAATAATAGAGGTTATGAATCGTCCCCAGTCTAAAATACGTGATCTCTCTTGCGCGGAAAAGGTGACGAAGGTACGATCGTGAATAGGTTTTGCATACCATACATCCACATTCAGGGTCAATTGGACCTTCGTCAGTCGTGTACTCAGCTTTTTTAATGTTCACTTTTCCAAAACTTGTAAAGAGTGTTCCATTACGTGCATTTCTAGTAGGCATGACACAGTCAAACATGTCTACACCACGTGCAACATTCTCTACTAGATCTTCCGGAGTTCCTACACCCATAAGGTAACGAGGCTTGTCTTCGGGCATAAACTGTGTAGTCCACTCTACCGTATCATACATATCCTGGTTGGCTTCTCCAACACTAAGTCCACCTATGGCAAAACCATCATAATCCATAGCACAGAGTTCTTTGGCTGACTTCTCACGAAAAGCATTATCTGTACCACCCTGGATAATAGCAAAGATATTTTGATCAACGCCTATACCTTCTTCCTGCTTGGCTCTAAAGTAGTCTATAGATTCCTGCGCCCAACGTGTGGTACGTTCAATACTCGCTTTGATACGTTCCTGTGTAGCGGGCAGGGCTACAAGATCATCGAGTATCATCATAATGTCTGAACCTAAGTTATGTTGGATGTCTATCACTTTCTTAGGTGTAAAGTAGTGTTTACTTCCATCAACATGACTTCGAAAAGTAATGCCTCCTTCATCTATTTTGACATTGTCTGAGAGTGAAAATGCCTGGAATCCACCACTGTCTGTGAGGAAACTTTTAGGATATTTTGTAAAGCCGTGTAATTTTCCCATGGTCTTAATCGTTTCATCACCTGGACGGATATATAGATGATAGGTATTCCCCAAAATAATCTCTGGTTTAATGAATGTCGCAAGGTCTGTTGCATCAAGTGCTTTAACAGCACCAGCAGTCCCTACAGGCATAAAGACCGGTGTTTGTATGGTGGAATGGGCTGTTTTTATGGTACAAGCTCTTGCTTTACCGTCTGTTTTATCTATCTGAAATTCCATTGTGTTATAATATCCCTCAAAAATAATTACGAAAGTATATCTATATTTTCTAGAATAAGACAAAAACAATGTGTTAATGAAAAAGTTTTTTCTTGTAATTTTTTAATGCGACTGATCGCGTGAGTTTCCTCCAGTAGGAAGTTCACACGGTAGCGTAGCCAATATAAGCTTGCTTATTTTTGGCGTACCATCTAAAGGATTTTCATCAAAAACATACTTATTTTAGCTAGTGGTAGCATTGCTAAACACTTTATAGCCTGGGTCAGTCAAAATAGAGTTGCAGAGAATCAATACTATGTTACATGCTATAAAGCACATACAACACCTGAAAAAATGGGTAAGAACATCACAGTAATAGATGCTGATCCTACAAGTTTTTCAAAACTTAAAAATATCATGGATACCACTAAATTCTCAAATCTTTTTATCGTTATGGAAGATATAGAAGATGCGAGATATGCCCTTAAGAACGTAGCTCTTATCAACACGAAAATGCGTATAGTACTTGTAAATCAATGGGATGATGAAGAGATAGGAAAAGACCACGAAAACATCAACATTGTACACAGTGATCAACTCATAGCTGCCCATCTTTATGATCAACTTCCCAATGTACCTTTGGTCGCTCAGAATGTTGGGCTAGGTAAAGGTGAAATTATGGAGGTACATGTACCTTTTGGAAGTTCTTATGCCTATAGGCACATAGGATCAATACTTCAACATCAATGGAAGATCGCTGCACTCTACAGAAATGAGAAACAGATCCTTCCAACAAATGCTACTATGATACGTCCAAATGACACCTTGCTTATCTTAGGAAAACCTATCGTGCTTGATGGTGTATACAAGACTATCAACAAAAGAATAGGTCTTTTCCCTGAACCGTTTGGTAAAAATATTTATCTCATTTTAGATTTTAAACATGACAAAAAAGATGCAGTACTGTACCTAAAACAGAGTATTTACCTTATAGAGAAATTGGAAGACAAGGACTTATTTGTACGTATCATGCACCCAAATAACTTTAAATTAATAGATGAGCTTAAAGCGCTGGAATCCGAACACGTTACAATCTCGATCGCTTATGAAGATAAAAATGTTAAATCTATCGTAGAAAATGATATACATGAATTTAATATCGGGCTTATTATGAACAGTATCCCGACATTTGAGTCAGATGACCTTAAAGAAACCCTCTATAACTTAAAAAAGTTGGTTTTCCTTTTTGGTGATAAACTACTCTATAACATCAAAAGTTCTGTAATACTTATGAGTGAAAATGAAAAGATGGAATCTATCTCATCTACCGCCTTTGATATTTCTGAGACACTGGGATTAGGACTTACACTTGGTGACTTTGACCCTGAAGGTGACTTTGAGAGTAAAAAGATGATCATAGAACATTATGAGACACTTACACACATCTTTAACATGGATATGAACATCGAACAAAAAGTAGCTAACCCTATACGTGAACTTTCAAACATGGAAGATATACTTCAAATCGCACCTTTTGAACAACGTCTCAATACTGACAGCATTAGAAAACTTCTCTCTAGTCGGATACAAGACTTTCTTCTTACTACTAACAGGCATCCAAAACTGCTTGTTCCTTTTGCACTTACTGAGTCTTTATAGAAAGTCTCTACAGGGGCATATAGCCCCTTTAAAACGATACTTAATCACAAATAAGATAGAATAAAGCCAATAATAACGCGCAAGGTTTTACTAGATGATCGTTCCTATCGAATTAGCACATACTCAAAACATCACTTATGACATCACGATTGATGCATTACCCCAACTTACTTTTGATACCAATGTCGTTGTGGTTACCAACCCGACAGTCGCTGGGTATCATCTGGATACACTTCTGTCTCACCTGAATGCTACAAAACTCAATATTGTAACCATTCCTGATGGGGAAGGGTACAAGACCCTGGAGACAGTTGAAAAAATACTGAATGAATGTTTTGAGCATAAGCTCGATAGAAAATCTCTACTCATCGCTTTTGGTGGTGGTGTGATAGGTGATATGACAGGATTTACGGCAAGTCTTTATCAGAGAGGTATAGACTTCATACAGATACCTACAACACTTCTTAGTCAGGTTGATGCAAGTGTAGGAGGCAAAACAGGGGTCAATAACAAATATGGTAAAAACCTTATAGGTGCTTTTTATCAACCCAAAGCCGTTTATATAGATCCGGAATTTTTAAATACATTACCTCCAAGAGAGTTTGCTGCAGGTATCGCTGAGATAGTCAAAATGGCTGTGATGTTTGACAAATCATACTTTGAATTCTTACAAAAGTCTGATTTTAGAGATACGAAGACACTGAAAGAAGTGATCAGGAAGAGTGTAGAGCTAAAGGCATGGGTCGTCAATCAAGATGAAAAAGAGGCAGGCATACGTGCCGTACTGAACTACGGACATACTTTTGGACACGTGGTTGAAAATGAAACCAACTACACAACCTATTTACATGGTGAAGCAGTCGCCATAGGAATGGTGATGGCCAATGCTTTGGCTGTCGAGCTTGAATTGTTTACACAGGAAGAAGCGGAAGAGGTTAAAACACTTTTAAAAAACGCCTCTTTACCTACTGAATATGTAATTAAAGATGTAGATGACTTTTATGAGCATTTCTTTTTAGACAAAAAAAGTGCCCGAGGGAGTATCAAGTTTATCTTACCTCAAGGTATGGGTAACTACAAAATGGTATCTGATATTGATGAAAGTATCGTAAAAAAAATACTTCGTAGCTTTGGAGAAGAAAAATGAATTTCAAAAATATATTGATAACCTTTTATCTTTTATCTTTTAATACTGCTGTTGCTGAGCCAACCTATGTTGGAGAAACGTATGAAATAAACACTAGCATAGAGACACTGGAAGAACACAACCCTCTCGACACGCAAAAAATCAATCTACTTCTTATGCAAAAGGAAACTCTGGAAAAAGAACTTAGCGATAATAATATCTGGTCTAAGATCTACAGTAACTATCATACATACAAAGAACTCGAACAGCAGCATATAACACTAAACGAAAATATTGATCGTTTAGAAAAAATTAAACAAAAAACAAGAACACAAAAAGAAGAGTTGCAAAATTCACAAGACAATATGATCACACTACTTGGTAAACTTCAACTGTTAAAAGAGTATGAAAAAGATCCTTTTAAAAAGTTTCTTACGCCTCCTGCGCTAGATGCTGTACCTAATGTAGAAAGTCCTTTTGCTGTGATCGGGGCACTCTCTTATAGAGAAAAACTCCAATCCGATATAGAAGCGTACAACAACCGATATGCATCTCTACAATATATTGTGGAAAAGTTTAAGGCAAAACAGCTCATTCTAAAAAAACTTTTAAACTTAGACCCAATGAACTTAGATTACATCCATGAACAAAAAGACACAGTAGATCAAATTAAAACATTTATTCCTGTCCTGGAGATATTTAAAACAACTAAAAATGTACATAGTAAAAAGATTGATGAAATCGAGCTTAACCTCAAGAATGACATTCAAAGAGAGATAGAAAGAACGGTAACTATCGGTGCGATCATCCTTTTCTTTATTTTCCTTTTATTTTTTATTAAATATTTTGTTAAAAAATATATGTCAGACAATGAAAATTTTTATGCCATAAACAAAGCACTCAATATCTCTTTTGTAAGTATTTTACTTTTAACTTTACTCCTTGCCTATATAGAAAATGTAAGTTACCTCGTCACGATTCTTGGTTTTGCCTCAGCCGGTATTGCCATTGCTATGAAAGACTGGTTCATGTCTCTTTTGGGGTGGGCGACAATTGTACTTGGCGGTTCTATCCATGTAGGTGACAGGGTTCGATTTGTACGATTGGGTGTGGAGTATGTAGGGGATATAGTCGATATCTCTATGCTTCGTATGACCATGCATGAAGACATCAACCTTACATCTTTTATGACCAACCGAAGAGCAGGGCGTATGATCTTCATTCCAAACAACTTCATATTTACTGATATGATCGCGAACTACTCTCATTCTGGACTAAAAACAGTATGGGATGGGATAGACTTTGTCATTACCTTTGACTCTGATGCACACAAGGCTACACAAATTGCTAAAGAGGTTACTAAGAAATACTCAAAAGGGTATACAGAGATCACAAGAAAACAGCTCAATAAACTCAGAAGTAAGTACGGTATGAGAAATACCAATGTTGAGCCTCGTATCTATGTACATATTGAACCTTATGGTATGAAAATATCAGCATGGTATCTTACCAATTCGTATGCAACTATGACACTTAGAAGTACCATATCCATAGAAATAATCTCTCGTATTCAGGCTGAAGAGAAGATACAACTTGCTTTTCCTACACAATCTATATACGTGGATAAAAATGTACCTAGACCTGAATTTAGTCCAGATGACATGCATCCAAATGTGGAGCTGTAAGTATGCAAAAAGTCTATTTTAAAACCTTTGGATGTCGTACCAACCAGTTTGACACGCAAGTAATGATGTCAAAACTTAAAGACTATGAACTGACAGATAATGAACTTAGCTCAGACATCATCGTCGTAAATTCCTGTACTGTTACCAATGGGGCAGACTCTTCTGTACGTAACTACATCTCATCTATGCACCGTAAAAACCCAGAGGCAAAAGTAGTACTCGCAGGCTGTGGGTCCCATTCAAAAGGAGAGTCTTTATTTGAGGATAAAAAAGTATTTGGCGTCATAGGTCATTCTGAGAAGGAAAACATCAACGCTGTACTTAAAAATGAAACACCATTTTATCAGATAGGGGATCTTGAACATATAGATTCTACCATCGTAGAAGAGTTTATAGGCAAAAGTAGGGCTTTCATTAAAATCCAAGAGGGTTGTGACTTTAGATGTTCGTACTGTATCATACCCGCTGTACGCGGTGATGCACGTTCTCATAAAGAAGAGACTATCTTGGAGCAGATCTCTAAACTTGCAAGCAACGGTTTTGGAGAGTTCATACTGACTGGAACCAATGTAGGCTCTTACGGACGTGACCACGACACCTCTATGGCAAAACTGTTGAAAAAAATGAGCATGATACGAGGTGTAAGACGTATACGTATAGGAAGTCTGGAACCTATACAGATAGACGATGAGTTTATGGAACTTCTCAAAGAACCCTGGATGGCAAAACATATGCACATTGCATTACAACACACCAGCGATAAAATGCTCAAACTTATGAACAGACGAAATGAATACAAAACTGACCTGGAACTTTTTAGAAAGATTGCTGATCATGGCTATGCTCTGGGTACTGACTATATCGTTGGCCATCCGGGCGAAGATGAGAAAGAGTGGGCTGAAGCGATATCTAGAGTCAAAGAGTTACCGTTGACCCATGTTCATGCTTTTTCATACTCCAAGCGTGACAACACTGTTTCTGCAACGATGAAACCAGAAGTTAGAGGTAATATCGCTAAAGAGCGTCACCGTGAACTCACGGACATTATAAAGGCAAAAAACTTTGCTTTTAGACGTGAACATACTCAGAATCTTGAAGTCTTACTCGAAAGCGGTAAAGATGGTGTCTATCAAGGATTTGACCAATACTTCAATAAAGTATCTGTTAGCAGTGATGATGACCTAAGTGCAAACTGGGTATTTCTAAATAATGTGGAGGTAAGCAATGAAGGCAACAAAGCAAAAATTTAATCCATCCAAACTGAATCACTCAAATATCAAGATCATTGTAGTATTACTTACCGTATTGCTTGTACTGCTTTCTTTTGCTACACTTAGAAATACGGACACACTCATTACCCATGATCAGGCAAATACACTTTATACTGAAGGAAAGATTCAAAAAGTTATTATCGATGGTGATTTCCTACGCCTAAAGACAGACACTCTCACTTATAAGATCTATAAAGATGCTATCAATAAAACAGCATTTTTTACTAAGTACCCCGTAGAGGTTCGTGAAGACAACAGCTATCTTTATGATCTTCTTTCTCTGCTTATCATCATTGCAGCATTTGGGTTTTTATACAGACTGATGAAACAAAATAGACTACAACAACTTAAATACATACGAGCATCTTCTAAAGAAGACGATACCCCTGGAAATGAACCTGTGCAAGCACTTACTTCCAATGTCACTTTTGCAGATGTAGCGGGAATTAAAGATGTAAAAGAGGAGCTGGAAGAGATTATTGATTTTCTTAAAGAGCCACAAAAATATCGTGACTTAGATATCCGTTTACCTAAAGGTGTACTACTTGTGGGCCCTCCAGGTGTAGGTAAAACGCTCATTTCTAAAGCCGTTGCAGGTGAAGCAAATGTACCTTTCTTTTACCAAAGTGGTGCTTCTTTTGTACATATTTACGTAGGAATGGGTGCTAAAAGAGTCTCTGAACTCTTTAAAAAAGCTAAACAGATGGCGCCAAGTATTGTCTTCATAGATGAGATAGATGCTGTAGGTAAAAGTCGTGGTGAGTTTAGAAATGATGAGAGAGAAGCTACACTGAACCAACTCCTAACTGAGATGGATGGCTTTGAAGACAGTTCAGGTGTCATAGTCATCGGTGCTACCAATAAAATAGAGATGCTGGATGAAGCACTTCTTAGAGCAGGGCGTTTCGATAGACGTATACATATTTCACTGCCTGACTTGGAAGATAGAGCTAAAACACTTGAACTCTATCTTGCACACAAACCAAATGAGGTAGATATAAAGTTAGTTGCACGCATGACAGTAGGTTTTAACTCTGCTGCACTGGACACACTCACAAACGAAGCAGCCATTTTTGCCATGAGAGAAGGACGCAGTATAGTTGAAACTTCTGACTTTGAAGCAGTCAAAGAGAAAGTCTTACTGGGAAAACGAAAGATACTCTCTTTTACAGAAGAAGAGAGAGAAATTCAAGCCATTTATCAAGCGGCAAAAGCTGTCATAGCTACATGGCTGGATGTTGAATTTGAAAAAATAGGTATCGTAAACACTAGACTGTTAAGCCAAGAGCATGAGATACTCTCTAGGAGTCAACTTCTCTCACGCATTAAAGTCTATCTTGCAGGTAGTATCGCTACGAAGATCCACTTTAATGAACAATTCACCAATGCAAGTACTGACATTGCTCAGGCTAAAGAGATCGTCAGAAAAGTGATCTACGAGTATGTTATGAGCGAAAATTTCATCGTAACCCATCAACAAGAAGAAGAACTTTTACGTGAATCTGTTTCAGAAGTTACAACACTCTTGAAAACACTAGACAAAGCACTCAGCGAGGTTTCTATCTATCTCTTAGCGCACGAGAACATCACAGCTGAAGAGTGTAGAGTGATCTTACGTAAAATCTTTTAAACATGAGCACATTCTAATGAAATACTTTAATGGCTTCTCACTTCAGAACGAAGAGGAACTGTTTGCTCCGTATCTTATAAACAGTGACTACTCTGTTGCTGGTTTTTCTTATGGAGCACAGCAGGCATTTGAGTATGTGTATCATTCTAAAGAGCGTATAGACAGACTCATACTTCTCTCTCCTGCTTTTTTCCAAACACAAAAACCCAGTTTCATACGTACACAATTACGTTATTTTGAAGCAGGGAAAGAAGCCTATGTCAAACAGTTTCTATCCAATGTTGCATACCCTTCAAAACAAGACCTTTCCTGCTATCTACAGGTAGAGACAAAAGAAGCACTTGAAGCACTTTTAACGTATCAATGGGACAATCAAAAGATACAAGAACTAATTGATAGAGGAATAACGATAGAAGTTTTTATTGGTGAAGAGGATAAGATCATAGATTCTGAGAAAGCTTTGAAATTTTTTACATCCACATGCACTACATATATACTAAAAAAATCTGGCCATTTACTGAGGAATTAATTTGAAAAATATAGTCATAACAGGCTGTTCTACTGGGATAGGACTTGAAACAGCAATCTATTTAAAAAATAAATTCATCAAAGTCTATCCTACTGCACGAGATCAAAAAGATGTTGATATGCTCAAGAACTTAGGCTTTGAACATGCCATGCAACTGGATGTGACAAAGCCAGAGATGATCACAGCAGTCATAGAAAAGGTGTTAGAGCTTGATGGAAGCATAGATGTCTGGTTTAACAATGCAGGTTACGGGCAACCGGGAGCGATGGAAGACATTACAACAGATACCCTGCGCGAACAGTTTGAAACCAATGTCTTTGGCTTACATGAATGTACAAGACAGATCATACCTGTGATGAGAGAACAGGGGCAGGGGAAGATTATCCAGCATAGTTCTGTACTGGGTATCATCTCTCTATTTAGCCGTGGTGCCTACAATGCCAGTAAATATGCGATAGAAGGACTAACAGACACTCTTAGACTGGAACTCCAAGATACCAACATCTATCCAGTACTTCTCAATACAGGTCCTATTACAAGTCATTTCCGTCAAACTGCACTTAAGAAGTTGGAGGAGAATGTTGATATAGAACATTCTGTGTTTAAAGAGAAGTATCTTAATAGCCTAAAAGGAACACAGAAAAAAGTACCATTCAATGAAGATGCCAGTTCTGTTGCATCAGTAGTACATAAAATCATATTGGCCGATAAACCCAAACCTCGTTACTACATTACTAAAGCAACGTACTTGTTAGGCTATCTAAAGAGGGTATTAAGTACTAATCTTCTTGATAAAATATTGATTAAATTATCTTAAATAGTATCGTTACAATCAAGATAATTCTATTATAACACAGATAGAATAGAGTTATTTAATAAAATTACATTACAATATATTATTAAACTTGAAAGTATACTCAATGAATAAGTACCTAAGTTATATTTTACCTCTGCTTACCATTGCAGATACTTCCAGAAACACAGATGATGAAAAACGTCAGCATGGTTTTCTTATTTATATGGGGTTACTTATGAGTACCGGTGGTTTAGTGTGGGGGACACTATGCCTGTATCATGACATCTATATCGCAGCAATGGTACCCTATGCGTACATTATAATTACAATCCTAAACTTCACTTATTTATATTTTACGAAAAAATTTCAAGTATCACAAAATATTCAAATCATTATTTCTCTATTGCTTCCTTTTTTCTTTCAGTTTTTTCTTGGAGGCTTTATAGCCAGTGGGGGAAATGTTCTATGGTCAGTCATAGCTGTATTTGGCAGTTTCACAATTAGTGATAAAAGTAAGTCAATATTATGGCTTTTTTTATTTATCGCATTAATGATCTTTAGTGGCTTGGTGGACCCCTATGCAAAACCATATGATATTGCTTTGCCAGAGGCATATATCATAGGCTTTTTTGTTATTAATTTTATTTTAATTATGGCTATTATCTTTAGTCTGTATTACTACTTTGTAAGCACTGAAGAAAAAGTCAGACTTGAGCTTCAGGAAAGTTTGGCAAAACTTGAACAAGCTCAAAATATACTCATTGAATCCGAAAAAATGGCATCTCTGGGATCTTTGGTGTCTGGCATTGCTCATGAGATCAATACACCGCTGGGTGTGGGGCTTACAGGCATTTCACAAATGGACCATGAACTTCAAAAATTAGAATCAAATTACAAAGAAGACATGCTGACTGAAGAAGCGCTCAAAGAATATATGAATATTATGAATAAACTAATTCAAACTATTCGTGACAGATTAAATAATGCTGTAACCTTAGTCAAATCATTTAAACATATCTCTGTTGACCAACACTTTGAAGACCAACGTGAATTTAATTTAAAACAATATGTTGATAGTATTATTCTTGGTTTCCATACGCCTTTAAATGACAAACAGGTAAAAGTGATAAACAATATAGATAATAGTATTATTCTTGATAGTTACCCCGGAATTTTTTCACAGATCTTTTCGAATCTAATTTTGAATTCTCTCAAGCATGCTTTTGAAGAAGGTGAAGATAATGTCATCACTATATCTATGGAGTTAACAGATCAATTCATTCTTAACTATCAAGATAACGGCATAGGCATAAGTAGTGAAAATGAGAAAAAGATCTTTGATCCTTTCTTTACTACAAAACGAGGGCAAGGCGGAAGCGGACTTGGCTTACATATTATTTATAACCTAATTACCCAACAACTTAAAGGTACATTGAAACTTATGAAAGTATCCCCTCATGGGTTAGGGTTCAGAATCACACTTGATCCATCAATTATAAAGGCAAAACATGGCTAATTTAACTTTTGCAAAAGAACAAGACTCTCATACGCTGAGCAAAAAAGATAAACATAAGATATTAATTGTTGATGATGACCAAGCCGTTCATGACATAACAAATATAGCATTAGAGTCGATGAAGTTTTCTGATTTTGAACTCGAGGTTTTAACTGCCTACAGCTCCTCTGAAGCAAAAATAATTCTCAATGAACATGATGACATTGCACTTGCTCTCATTGATGTCGTGATGGAAACTCCTGAAGCAGGTTTAGACCTCGTGAACTATATAAGAAAAGAACTACAAAACGATTTTATCAGGTTGATAATCCGTACAGGACAGGCCAATGATTTCCCTCCAATGCATGTTATTCAACACTATGATATTAATGACTTTAAGGAAAAAACAGAGCTTACACTTGAACGACTTTATACAACTATTAGAACCTCCATTAAACAGTATTGCCAATTATTAGAGCTTCAGCACAAGTATGAAGAGACCTACCGGCAAATGACAACAGATTCATTAACATTGTTACCAAATCGTATCAAGTTGATTGAAGATTTTTCAAAACAATCACATCAGACCCTTATCCTAATTGATATCATTGGTTTTAGCCATATCAATGACACCAATGGATATGATGTGGGTGATTATGTTCTCAAAGAACTAGCTGCTTTTCTGACCTCAATGTATAGTGAAAGCTATAAGGTTTATCATTTGAATAATGATGTATTTGCCCTAGTCACAACTAAAGAACACTTAGAGAACCTTCAGCATAATGTCGAAAAGATAAAAAAAGATATTTCTAAGTTTTCTATAGTGACTGAGAATTTAAATATATACATTGAAACGACAATAGGTGTTGCCTATCAAACGGAAGATGATGTATTAAAAAAAGCAGAGTTAGCATTAAAAGAAGCACGTAATTTAGGCAGGAATCAAATTAAATTCTATTCAAATGATTTGAAAGTGATTCAACAGATCAACGACACAAATCATTGGTCACCAATTATAAAGTATGCACTTGAACATGATGGCATTATGGCATATGCCCAACCTATTTTTAATCTTATTGATCAAAGTATAGATAAATATGAACTCTTAGTCCGCATTAAATACAAAGAAGTAGTTTACTCTCCCCATAAGTTTATTCAAGCAGCAAGAAACAGTGGACAACTTTATAATATCTTTAAGTTCATGTTCAATCAAGCATGTAAACAAGCTTCTAAAACGGGACTACACTACAGTATTAATATCAGTGATTGTGAATTTCACCATGATGGACTGGTTGAATTTATTGAAAATACCATTAAGATGCATGCAGTAGACCCAAAATTACTTTCATTGGAGATATTGGAATCCCATGCGATCACACAATCAGATGAGATACGAGATATTGTTTTACAAATACATACATTAGGTCTGGAATTTGTTATTGATGATTTTGGTGTACAGTGCTCTAACTTTGCGCAAACAGAGTTTTTACCAATCACGACGTTAAAGATAGACGGTTCTTTTATTAAAAATATACACGAGTCTAAAAATAGTAAAATTATCGTTAAAACCATTCAAACTTTCGCCAAAGAAAAAGGGTTAAAACTTATTGCTGAGTTTGTCTGCAATCAAGAGGTTTATAATGAAATTAAGGAGCTTGGCATTGAATATGCACAAGGACACTATCTGGCAGAAGCAGCACTTTTAGAGATTTAAAGAATCATACATTTATTGCCCTAAAACTATTACGATATAATGCTTGAAATTTTATGGATCAACAAGGAAGCATTAGTAATGGATAAGATTAAAATTGGTGTCATCACTACAAGCGACAGAGCTTCACAAGGTATCTATGAAGATATCTCCGGTGTAGCCATTATAGATACAATGAAAGCATATTTACTTAATGAATGTGAGTACGAATACAGATGTATACCAGATGAACAAAGTCTTATAGAAACCACACTGATTAAACTTTCACGTGATGAGAATTGTGACCTTATAGTCACCACTGGCGGAACAGGTCCTGCACCAAGAGATGTGACCACTGAAGCAACTGAAAATGTTTGTCAAAAACTTCTTCCAGGTTTTGGGGAACAGATGAGAGCTGTGAGTTTACAGTATGTACCTACAGCGATACTTTCACGTCAGACAGCAGGTATCTGTAATGGTTCACTTATCATCAACCTTCCGGGTAAACCAAAGTCTATTCGTGAGTGTTTGGATGCAGTTTTCCCTGCTGTCCCATACTGTATTGACCTTATCGGTGGGTCTTTTATGGAAGTAAACGAAGAAGTGATTAAAATCTTTAGACCTAAGTCAAAGTAATTAAAATAGGAATATACTAAATAATATGAATATAGAATTTATAGAAAATAAGATGAATGAGATCATCAAAGAACTAGAAATCGAAGTCATGTCTGTACTGATGGATGAAAGTCTTGATAAGAAACAAACCAATCTACATATGAAACCTCTTACCTCTACAAAAAAGATACTAAACAATGCTTTAGACAGTATCAAGATGGTAGATAAACTAGGGAAGGAAGAGTTGGATAAGTGACAAAAGTCTTTCTCATTTTTATCTTTATTACGCTTTCCCTTTCTGCTACTGAAAACCCAACCATATTATTGCCTTGGGCCATTGGATTTATTGTGGGCATCGGACTTTTCTTTTGGGGTATCTACAAAGCACTTAAAACACAACAGACCATCTATATGTTGGCATTTGTTCCATTTTTACTTCTTATAATCGGAATGTTTTTTATCTAACACCCTCTACAATCTCTTCTGATATTTTCTAGTCGTCGTCATACTCAATCCAAGCCAGTCGTCCATCCCGCCTCTGTACCACTTTATCTTTTCTGGTGGATATCCTAAATCAAGAAGCGCTTTGACCATCTTAGGGGATTGACTGCACCATGCACCATTACAAAAAAGTAAAATCGTTTTAGCGTTAGAAAAGTCAAAAGACTTATTCTTAGTAAGAACACCAAGTTTTGATAAAGAGGCTTTATATTCCTCTTCAAAGACTTTTGGCATCATCATATACGCATAATGTATATTCATAGCACCAGGTATTGTACGGTATTCATACCACTCTTCATCGCGTGTATCTATAAAAAGCATAGAAGTATCATGTTGCATCTTTTTAACAAATGCCATCACTTCTATTTCGCCATAGGTCTCTATGTCTTTATGTATCTGCATAGGGAAAATCGTTTTCCCTGCACTTGTAATGAAAGTTGATTTACAGGCTTTTGATACACCTTGACTAGCATACTTCTCTTCCCAAAACACATCATTACTAATATGTATGTTCTTACATTCAGTGTCGATCTCTCGTTTTATAGTAATGCGTTTTTTCTCTCCAGTAGTAGTGATATAGTCTATTTCAACACCAAGAGATGACAACAATGTATCAGAATTTTTAGAGAAACTCAAAAAGCTAAAAATGACAAATAAAAATATAATTTTATACATCATATACTCCTTCTATTTAAAATATAAATAAGAGTGTAATCTTGTATATTGCTATAAGCTACGTCACTACTTTCTGGTAGAAGTCATACCTGCAGCTAACCATGTTTGCAGACCTCCACGATACCAGCTTATCTTTTCAGGTGGGTAACCAATATCAAGTAGGGCTGTTATCATAGCTACTGATTGACTGCACCATGGTCCATTACAAAAAATAGCTATCGTTTTAGCCTGAGAAAAGTCTAATGAATTATCTGTATTTATCTTAACATTTAATGTTCTCAACGCATGTTCGAACTCAAATTCAAAGCTTTCTCTCTCTTTAAAATGATGGAAAGGCATATTGATCGCACCTGGGATAGTACGATAGTCATACCAATCCTGTTTACGCCCATCTATAAGCATCATGGAATCATCTGTTTGCATTTGCTTTATAAAAGCCAGTACTTCTAGTTCTCCATAGGTAGTGATATCTTCATGCAAATGCATTGGTAAAAGTTTACCTGTAGTATGCACATAGGTAGACTTACAGACTTCTGGAACTTTGATGTTTGCATAATTTCCTGTCCACACCATAGCATTATTGATGGGTACTTTCTTACACTCTTCTGGAATGTCACGCTTTACTGATATCTCAGATACTGTCCCATTACTGGCTAAAAACTTTACATTGATACCTTCATACTCAAACCCTGAATTAGCAAGCAGAGAAGAAGAAAGAAAAATTGATAAGAGGGGAATACTAAGAGATTTATAAAACATGATTAATCCTTTATCTCTCATAGTAACATATTGTCTGTAGAAAAGGTGTGTAGTGGAAGAATGAGCCTATAGTATTGTAAAAGTTATTTTCGTGTAGAAGTCATACCTGCTCCCAGCCATGCTTGCATTCCACCACGATACCAGTTTATCCTTTCTGGAGGATATTCTATATCAAGCAAAACTTGTATCATCGACACAGATAGGCTGCACCATGGTCCATTACAAAAAACGGTTATCGTTTTGGCTTTCGTAAAGTCTAAACTGTCATCTTGTTCATTGATCGACACTCCAAGTTCTCTCAAATGCTGTTCAAACTCAAACTCAAAGCTTTTCCGTTCTTTGAAATGATGAAAAGGCATATTTACCGCTCCGGGTATAGTCCGATAATCAAATATATCTTCTTTACATACATCTATAAGCATCATAGAATTATCAGTTTGCATCTGTTTCATGAAAACCAAGACTTCAAGTTCTCCATAGGTAGTGATATCTTCATGTACCTGTATAGGTAAAATATGACCACCTAGTGTATGTACATAAGTAGACTTACATGCCTTAGGTACTTTACTATTCGCATAGTTTCCTGTCCATAGCATAGTATTATTGATAGGCATTTTTTCACATTCATCTGGGGTATTCCGCTTTACAACGGTATATATACTATTACCTTTTGTATCTATAGTTTTTATTCGTATACCTTTATTCTCTAATACTATCTCATTTGTCAGGAGAAGAGAGGTGAGAAGTACTGAAATAGTAAAATATTTAGGAAACATTCTTTTTCCTTTAAAAATGTCTATATTTTTATAGTAGCATAAAGAGTATGGAAAAGATATATAGTGAAAGAAAAAATACGCTAGAAAACGCTAGCGTATAAAAAGGTTTATATGTTAGCAGCAACTTTATAAGTAGGATCATCTTCCTCATATGAACAGAAAGGTCCTGCTGTTTTTAACATCCTTTTGCAGTCTTTAGAGAGGTGTCTAAGTGTAAGCTTTTTAGCTGCTTGCTTATACTTCTCTGTCAGTCCATCGATAGCTTCTGCACCAGAAGAGTCCATTACTCTTGCTTTTTTAAAGTCTATGATGACTTCAGAAGGATCATTTTCTACATCAAACTGCTCATTAAATGAAGTCACTGATCCAAAGAAAAGAGGGCCATCAAGCTCATATATCTTTCTTCCGTCATTGTCTGTAGAAGTACGAGCAAATATCTTCGCATGTTCCCAGGCAAATACAAGCGCAGAGATGATGATACCTGCGATCACTGCAACAGCAAGGTCTTCAAGTACTGTAATGATAGTAACAACCACCAAAACAAAAGCATCTGAACGAGGCATGTGTTTGATACGTTTTAAAGAAGAAAACTCAAAGGTACCGATACTCACCATGAACATGATACCCACAAGTACTGCCACTGGTATAACAGCAATAACATCAGAAAAACTCACCACAAGGATGATGAGTAGTACCGCTGCGGTAAATGATGAAAGACGTCCTAACCCACCTGAAGTAAAGTTGATAACAGATTGACCGATCATTGCACATCCAGCCATACCGCCAAAAAGCCCTGAAGTCGTATTTCCTGCACCAAGAGCAATACACTCTTTGTTTCCTGAACCACGTTCTCCACCCATTTCATCAAGTACTGAAAGTGTAAGTAAAGACTCTATAAGCCCAACCAATGCAACAATAAGTGCTGTTGGTAAGATAATAGCCATAGATGCAAAAGTAAAGAGTTCAGTCAAAGGTAGCATAAATGAAGGCATTGAAACATTTGAAAGGTCTGCAAGATCACCTACTGTTTTAGTATCTATATTAGCAAAATACACAACCATCGTTAGAACTACGATTGCAACAAGTCCAGCAGGCACAGCCTTGCTTAGTTTAGGTAAGTACTGCATTGTTGCCATTGTCAAGACGATGATTATATACATGACATAATTTTCAGAGAAGCTGGCTTTAACTATGTCAATCCAAGAATGATACTGTTCTACATCTACAGGAGAAAGAAATGTAAGCTGTGCCAATGCAATGACAATAGCAAGTCCATTTACAAACCCAAAAAGTGCAGGTTGGGGCACAAGACGAATAAATTTACCCATCTTCAGCACACCTATAGCTATCTGAATCAGCCCAGCAATGATAGAAGTGAGTAGTATATAATGTAATATCATCATAGATAATTCTTCTGTAGCAAGTGCAGGATACATAGCTTTCACTGAAAGCCCAAGTCCTACAAATACTACAGCCACTGAACCGGTAGCCCCAGATATCATCCCTGGTTTGCCGCCTAAAATAGCAGTAATAAGTCCTATAATAAATGCTCCGTAAAGTCCTACAACCGGACTCACACCAGCAATAAATGAAAATGCTATCGCTTCAGGGACAAGAGCAACAGATACAAGTGCTCCTGAGAGAATATCATTTTTAATGTTTTGTGTCGAATAGTTTTGAATGTTAAACACATCAATTCCTTACTTTGTTTATGGTCGGAATTTTACCATAATAGTTTTACAAGCTACTTCTTCTCCTTACTCAGCGTCTTTCAGTGCTTGCTCTCGTAACTTGTCTTTTTTACTTTTTCTTTTACCTTTGACAGGTGCTTTCCCTTTTTCTTTTAGGGCTGCATCACCTTTAAGCTCATACCCTTTTATCTGTTCTCTTTCAAGTTTAATGTTACTTCGTTTTTCTATGAGTTTGAAATGCTCTTGCTCATCATGTCCTATGAATGTCACCGCTAATCCAGCCTTCCCAGCTCTTCCAGTACGTCCTATACGGTGAATATAATCCGCAGGTGAACGTGGTAAGTCATAGTTTATGACACAGCTAATATCATCTATATCCAGTCCTCTGGAAACAAGATCCGTTGCAAACAATATCTGTATTTTCTTAGCTTTGAACTGTTCCAACGTATAGTTACGGTCTTCCTGTGTCAGATCACCATGAAAAGACTCAGCCAAGTACCCACGTTTTCTAAACTTCTCAGCGATGTTGTCTGTGGCTCTTTTGTTAGTCATGAATACCAGCACTGTTTTCCACTTTTCCTGCTTCATAAGCTGCCTCAGTACTGGCCCTCGGTTTTCGGGGTTTACTTCTATGACCCTTTGAACTATTTTATCTACAGTGGGTGCTTCATCTTCAAAACTTACTTCGACAGGATTTTTTGTGATCTTTGAAGCGATGTCAAGCATCTTTTGAGGGTAGGTTGCTGAAAACAAAAGGTTTTGACGCTGTGTTGGTATGGCTTCTAAAATGAGATCAAGCTCTTCGGAGAATCCAAGGTTCAGCATTTTATCTGCTTCATCCAGTACTAAAAACTCAAGATGGGCAAGGTTCATCTGTTTTTTACGCAGCACATCTAAAAATCTTCCAGATGTTGCGACAAGGATGTCACATCCTTTCTGTATGGCAAAAAGCTGATCACCAATGCTTTCCCCACCGATCACAGAAACCACCTTTGGTTTTCTAGGTAAATGTGTTCCAAAAGTAGAAAAGTACTCTGCCACTTGGATCGTAAGCTCACGCGTAGGAGTCAACACTAAAACCTTTATCTTCGGCTTTCCTTCACCTAAATTTTCTGCCCATTGCTCCAAAACAGGTAAGACAAAGCTCGCACTTTTTCCGCTTCCTGTTTGAGCCTTTGCCATAATGTCATGTTTTTCAAGTACAAGAGGAATGACCTTTTCTTGTATAGGTGTTGGTTTGACATAGTTATTTTCTTGAACTGCTTGCAGTATAGGTGATGAGAGTTGAAGTTTACTGAATGACATGAGGTATCCTCTTATTGTTTAAATACATTTTAAAGAATTTAGGCTTCAGAGGAGATTTGAGGAAAGCCCATTACTTACTAAACGGTATAAAAGCGTAGCCATCGTTTTGAAGAGAAATCACTCTGGTTATGGAGTTTGGTACAAGTGTGATGAAGGGGTGTAGCTCATTGTGGTCTATACCAAATCTATCTACAGAAATTTGACAGGCTTCTATAGACACATTTTCATGTGCAGAAATGGTCTCTAACTTTTTGTGGATGTTTTTCATTGTTTTATCATTATCAGCGATATTTTTTGAAACGATATCTGTACATCCGGAGTGTATCGTTATAACAACATTATATGGCGTATCATTGGCAACATACTCTTTAATACTCATATCTATAAGCCATAATCTGGTAGCTATGTACTTTTTATTGGCAGAGGAACAGTCAAATACTACATTTTGGATCCTCACCGATTTCTCTACAATCGGAGCTAATGATATCTGGGATATTTCTGCTACACAAAATAGCGGCAAGAAGGCTACTAAAGCCAATGTTCTCAATTTCATTGCTATTCCTTTAATGAATATTTTCTTAATATTCTACTATACAATAAAATTTTAAAAGGCTAGAGTAAAGTCAACCTATACCTACTACAGTGTAAGACAAACAGTCAAATTATATTATCCTAACATACCTGCCAAATAACCGCTGGCAAACGACCACTGTAAATTATATCCGCCACAAGGACCATCAATATTCATGACTTCTCCACAGAAATAGAGTCCGTTAATTTTTTTACTTCGCATTGTATAGGGGTCTATCTCTTTAAGATGTATGCCTCCACGGGTGATCATCGCCATTTTAAATCCGTCGTGACCATTGATGGTAAGGGGTGTCCATACTAGAAGTTTGATAAGTTTGTCTCTTGCTGCACCCACTTGATTACCCAAGGCGAGAGCAGGATCAACTTCTGCCAGTTTACAGAGTTCTAGGCTTACAGACTCTGGAAGCAGGGTTTGGACTAGTTGCAGTGTATTGCGATGAGGGTCTTTGGCTTGTTCTTTCTTAAAGTGTTCACGTATCTGCTCTTCGTTCATGCCTTTAGTAAGGTTTGCAAGTACAGGCACTTCCTCATATTTACTTAAAAGTGGTGTGATCTCACGGGAAAAGTCAAGTACTACAGGACCGCGAATACCACCTTTCGTAAAGATCAGGTCTCCTACAGCAGAAAGTTTTTTATATTTTTTCATATCAACGTGCATAGCGACCTTTGCAATGGTATCAGCTCTACAGTTTCCTACCCAGGTATCTTTGGTTTTCAGTGGCATCATGGCAGGATAGAGGTCTGTGACTTTATGTCCTACGGACTCTGCCATAGGGTAACCGTCACCCTCAGCTCCAAGTACAGGGTAGCCCATACCACCAGAAGCAATAACTACATTGTCACCCCTAAATGTATCGGTAAGCGTATTGACTCCCGTAACCTTCTCACCATCATGCTCTAAAGTCTCAACCTTTTGTGAGCACAACACTTTTACATCAAGGTTTTGCATCTCTTGTTCCATAGCGTTAATGATTGTCGAAGAGCTGTGAGTGATAGGAAAAACGCGATAGCCGTCTGGTGCATGACTCTCCACACCGATATCTTTAAAAAATGCCATAAGTGCTTTATGATCCAATGCATCAAGAGCGGGGGTCATAAAACGTCCATCACGACCAAAGCGAGCCATAAAGTCTTCATTTGAGAGTGTGTTGGTCAAGTTACAGCGTCCACCACCTGTTGCTTTTAGTTTCGCACCGATCTTTGAAAGTTTCTCTAAAAGCAGTACAGACTTTCCTGCACGGGCAGCTGTGATAGCTGCCATCATACCTGCTGCACCGGAACCTACTACAATGAGATCATACTTTGACACTAATTGATTCCTTTAGTAAAGATATATAATATTGAAATCATATCAAAAAGTTAAATATTTTACATTTAATTTACAATAGATAGCTATACTACAAAATCCTTTCTAAAGTATGAAGTAATATTTTTTTCTCTTTGAATGTCAGAATTATTCTTCAAACCTTTTTTGTTTTATAGTATTTCTTAGAAAGGATTACTTCTTCAAAATCTATCATTCTACACATCTATAATTAGAATAATACTATTTTATACCCCCCCCTCATCATATTCACACACAGTACACATTAAATAGAGTATAATAAATCAGAATTCATAGAAATAGGAATGAATCTAATACACAAATAGGAAAAAAGCATGAAAAAATTAATGATGATAGCACTTTTAGCATCAGTTGCATGGGCTGCTGATTTTTCGCATATGAGTACAGATGAGATGATGAATATGCGTGGAAGTGTACCAGTGGATGATCGTCCTGCATTTCGTGAAGAGATGCAAAAACGTATGCAGAGTATGACTCCTCAAGAACGACAGCAATATAAGAGTACCAGGCAAGGTATGATGGGTATGGGTCAAGGCAAAGGTATGGGACGAAATTCTATGAACCAACCCACATTTGCTCAATATGATCTGAACAATGATGGCGGTATCACTCAAAAAGAATTAGAAGAAGCACGTGCAAAACGCATGAAGCAAAATGCTGCAGAGGGGAAAATGCTCAGAAATGCTGAAAATGCTCCTGAGTATGCCACGATGGATATCAACAATGACGGTATCATCGATCAAAATGAATTCCGTTACCATCAAACAGCGCAGATGAAAATGAAAAACAAAGGCAATTGTGTAGGTAATTGCCCAGGTAAAGGTATGGGTAAAGGTACAGGAGTTGGTAGAAATGCTAGAAATATTCCTACATTCGCAGATATTGATACCAACAATGATGGGACCATAAGCAAAGAGGAATTCCGAGTACATCAAAGTCAGAGAATGAAAAATCAGGGAAATTGTGCAGCAGGGAATTGTCCCTAAATCCTAAACGCCGGTATACCTCTATAAATGCATACGGCTCTATTCCCACACAATAGTGGGAATACCAGATAAGAGACTGACATAGAACTGCTTACCGCTCTTTATATTTTTTACAACTTTCTCTTCTTCAATACACATACTTTACACACTTAGTTGATAGAGTAGTGTATATTTATGATAATTAGTAAATAAATCCTATATCAAAGGAGAAGCCATGAAACAATTAATAATCATAGCACTGTTAGCTTCGGCTACATGGGCTACAGATCAACCTACATTTTCCGAATTTGATCTTAACAGTGATGGCAAGATCACCCAAAGTGAGTTGGAAGAATCCCGTACTCAACGGATGAAGCAAAGAGCAGATGAAGGCCGTATTCTGAAAAATGCAGGAGAGGGCCATTCCTTCTCACAGATAGATACCAATAAAGATGGATCCATCAGTGAAAAAGAGTTTATTTTACACAAGAAAACACATCATAATCAATCATGTTTCACCTGGCAAAATAGTGCTTTGTGATATTGACCATCTCTCCACCTATCCATCTACTGTTTGGAAAACCTAAGATGATAGCAGCATCTTTTTTAAGATAGTTTTGTACCAATGACATAAAAAAGGCTTGAAATTGATACTTGGAGTTTGAAGTGTGCCTATTCCGCAAATATGTTTGGTCTTATATAAACCATTCCCACAAAAAGGGGGAATGGTATACAATACAAACTCTCATTTTAAACATCTATGATAAAATACATCTTAACAAAGCAAGCATCATCTAATACTAAATAATATTAGATATAGATACGGAGTTCACTTTTGATATTTACCACCCAATCCATGCAAAATATCATGTTATGGTTCACTGAACAAGCAAGTGAGTGTATCAGCTTTGAGGTACTTGACCCAGATCTTGGTGAAGGCTATGCAGGAGAAATGTTAGACATAGAAGAGCAAACCTATATTTACCGGGGCTACAAGTCATGGACAGACTTGGCAGAACTTTTAATGTGTAAGATGATGACCCCTGAGAAAAGTACCTATCCACTGGTAAAACTTACTTTAAAAAAACTAGAGACACAAAGTTCTTTTCATATAGAATCTCAAAGCTCAAAAGTAGAAAAATATGGTGTAGACTCCCACTTTTCACAAATACACAAGATGGAAGAACCAGCCTTTCTTTACTACTACAACCAAGCCTTACAAAATGTCAAGCTAAGCCAAAGAACATCTGTCTTAAATCTTGGTATCAATACAGGAGATGAGTTTTCTGTCATTAAAAACAGTTTAGATATAAAGACATATAAAAAGATAAACCTCGTAGGTGTTGATCACTCAAAAACAGCTATAGCGTATGCTAAAACAAGTTTTCCGGAAGAAAATGTAACATTTTTTGAGCAAGATATAAATGACTTAGAGAGTTTAAATCTAGGCAGGTTTAATCTACTCATCAGTATAGGCACACTTCAGAGCCCAAGTATCAACTTCAAACCTTTTTTCATGTCATTGGTCCAAAACTATCTGGAAAAAGATGCTGCTATCATCTTAGGTTTTCCAAACTGCAGATGGATCGGGGGAGAGATGATCTATGGAGCCAAAGCACCCAACTATGCCATGAGCGAAATGTCACTGCTCTTTAACGATGTCATTTTCTGCAAGAAGTACCTACAGCAACATAAGTATAGAGTCACACTTACAGGTAAACAGTATCTGTTTCTTACCGCAACTAAGATACTTTAAGCTAACCAAGTCATAATCCTAAAAAATAAAATAACCGTTAAGGATGATTATGAAGTTAAATACTCTTTTACTTACATCACTACTAAGTACATCTCTCGTACTTGCATCTGCTGCAAATACAATAAATCATAGTAACACCTCTGCTACATCAGAAATGACCACTGTAAAACAAGAAGGCATGAAGTACATCAAAATGTTAGGTGGCAGACTTAAAAGTCAGCTACAGATGCACATAAAAGCTGACAAAACCGCTCTTTCTGCCATGGGTTTTTGTTCTGCAAAAGCAGAGGATATTACAAAAGAAGTGAATAAAAAACTTCCAAAGTATGCATTGGTAAGACGTACAGCACTTAAAATAAGAAATGAAAACAATGCTCCAGATGCACTTGATATAAAAGTAATGGAAGAGTATGAAGCACGCATCGCAGCCAAAACATTTCTGCCTACTGACATAAAAGTAGTAGAAGAGGGCGATACAACAAGAATATATAAACCACTCACCACTCAAGGTGTGTGCCTAAAATGCCATGGAAGTGATATAAGTAAAGAGATTCAAAAGGAGATCACTGCCAAATACCCAAATGATAAGGCAGTGGCATTTAAAGAGGGTTCATTCAGGGGTGTGATAGTCTCAAAAATTAAAAGTGACGAAAAATAGTCTCTGTGGCATACTGAGCAAAAGAAACAATCAAAGAAAGTTTATCTCAGTTGCTGCCCTTCTCTACCGCCTGACTCTTAGTTCCCAAAATATTTCTTTTAGACTTTATAATATGTTACACAAATATGACATCTAGTATGTTATATTTTTAATAAGGTTAAATAGGGAAGAAAAATGAAAAAAATACTACTAACATTAATAAATGTAAATTACTGGGAAAAGCAGGAAAAATCGTTTGTACTTGCTATGATGCTAATGGGTTTATTCAACTTGTCTCTGGTTATTCTTATGCTGCTATACAGATAGAGAACTTAAAAGGGCATCTTTATAACAAATACCCTTGATAAAACATTGTTTTTATAGGTAAAAACGTGTCAATCTAATAAACTTATCGTTTTCCACCACCGCCACCTTTACTGCCGCCTTTTCCGCCTTTCATTCCGCTTCCACCTTTGTTCCCACCATTACCTTTCATTCCCTTTCCACCTTTATTTCCTTGGCCTTGGCCCATACCTGACATATTTCCTTGACCTTTACCTTGTCCATTTCCAGACATATTTCCTTGACCTTTTCCATTCCCTTGGCCTTTGCCTTGACCCGTACCTATAGGATTTCCATTTCCTTGCAGTTTACCGTTAGTACCTTGGTAGTTATATTGGTGTTTATAGAGATATTTATGTTGCTTTTTGCCACCCATACCAGTACCATTTTGTAATCTCTGCTGTGTTTGAATAATAGTTTCTATTTGTACGGCATCTACCGCAAATAGTGAAGGAGAAGCTAAAAGTGCCAATGTACCTAATATTAAAATTGTCTTTTTCATGTAAAATCCTTTTAAAATAAGTTATTGTAATAATAGTATACAAAAAAAGTGTGAATTGTATGTGAAAAAATGTATTCATTACGAAGATACTCAATCAATAACAAGAAAAAGCCTTCAATAGGTTAGATGTGACATAAATAAAGCAGGGGAGTCAATGGAAACTTTTTATAGGTAAGAACCAAAATAAATAATCCTATAAATACTGGCAACACTTCTAAAAACCATGTAAATGGTTCTTTAGGTAAGACTGCCGGCCATATCAGGACTGGAATAAATATGGATAACTATAAGTGTTTCATCTTAATATTCTCTAATATTATTTAATAGCTGTCATCAAAAAGACAGTGAATTCTGCATGAGGCTTAGAAATTTCATTGGCAAGACTGAAGGTTACCTCTCTAAATCCCGCCTCCTGTGCATACTCTGCAAGCTTCTGACGATCAAAACCATAATGAAATACCCCTGTATTATCACTATGAAAAGTGCCATCTTCACTATCCAAGTCAGCTAAAGCAATGAATCCATGATCATCAAGCATATTATAGAATTTTGAAAAGAGGGCTGGGATATCTTCCAAATGGTGAATGGTCATAGAAGACACAATACCATCAAACTTTCTGTCAAGAGTATCAGTGCTCAAGTCTTTCTCTACCACTTCAGTATTGCATGAGAACTGTCCACACTTATTTTGAAACTCCAGAAGCATAGAAGGGGAGTTATCTACCGCAACTATTTTCTCTACATAGGGTGCAACAAAATAGCTTAAAAGCCCTGTTCCAGCTCCAAAGTCCATAATTTCCATAGATTTATTTAGTTTTATATTATTTACTATTAACTCTGCTATACCTTTGGCATTTTGCACACGCTTGCTGTTCATGTCCCAAGATTTTGACTTATTGGCAAAGTGATCTACTTTTGTTTCCATCATATTCCTTAATATTATTTAGTATGTTCCTAAAATAGGGTCTCTTGTTTCTCTAGCTTTATATTATCCCAGAAGAAATCTACATGTTTTTCAAACATAGAAACGACTGAAGAGGTCGATTTTTTATCTAATTTTAGCAAAGAAACCTGCATTTGATAGAAAAATAGGGGAGAAAAGAACTCATTTGCGAGCAATAGGGGGTCAGAAGACTCTATCATCTCCTCCTGCATCATCATAAAGAAGAGGCTTGACAGCTTTTTGACGTTCTCCTGGTAGAAATACTCGTTATAGATCTCTCTTATTCTCTCATTTCTATATATCTCTTGCATCAGCAGCTTAAGAAGTGCCTCATTTTGCCCATCAAAGCCTATAAGCTTGAAAGTAGTGGCAATGGACATCAGCAGAGACTTTCCTTGTTTATGGAGCTCTGAGGCCTCTTTATCGTCAAATATAGTCACTATCGCTGAAGAGGTAAGTTCACTTACTAGTGTTTCAAGTATCTCATCTTTGTTCTTAAAGTGGTTGTAGAGGGCACTTTGCTTCATATCCATAGCACCAGCTATATCTCTAACCGTTGTTGCCTTATATCCTTTAGTTGCAAAGAGTTTAAGGGCGATCTTAAGTATTTTATCTTTTGTTTTACTTCCTTTAGTAGGGGAAGAACTAACGCTCTGCTCGTTCATAGTGGCTCCTTTACTGACATTATAGTGAACAAGTGTTCATTTGTCAAGTGTACATATTTCTTATATATGAACAAGTGTTCTTTTATATTTATTTAGATTTATTACAATATGAACACTTGTTCTTAAATAAGCTGTGTCTCTATTATTAACATGAACACTTGTTCATACAAACTCCCTATGGCGCCCTATATAGCGAACTTTGCAGAATATTATTTTTCTATGTTAAATTATCCAATGGTTTTAAAGAGATAATACGGAATATCATACTAATAAATATTAGAAATTGGCTATTTATTTCAAAAAGTTACCAGAACTGAATATATATTTTAAATATTATGCGGATGATTCATTTTGATTTTTTTCAGCAAGAGTGGTTTTAATGTTTTTATTTATCTATGAGCTGATTTTTACTTTATTGAGAAATGACAATTTTGTTTGGCTGCAATCAAAAATTATTATCTATGCCGTTTTACATTTTTTTCAAAAAATTTAGATCGAAAATAATTTCATTAGAAATGTACAATATGAGGAAAATATCAAAATGTATGTTTAGATCATATTTCTAGAGTAAATTCATTTTTAAATTTTATGACAATGAATTAGCTATAAAATGAGAAATTGCCATATTCATGCACAAATGTTGTTTTTTATTAAAAAATCACTTTTTATAAAACCACTTAACCCTCATAGAAATACATGAGAGAGAAGAGACTTTCTTTTTTAATAGAATTTATATTATGTTAACCAATATACTGTTAATACTTTTTGAATACATTATTTGTGTATCTCTACACAAATAACTGTTTATTGTTTTTGACAATATTATGAAGTTGTTTTAATGTCTCACTATCTAAAGATTTTTGTTTAATTGTTGAGACCATACCTACAAGATGATCATATGAATGAAAATCGAATTTTTGTTTATGTAATGCTATTGTACTTAAATACTCAAAAACTTCTTCTCTACTTACAATCTGTTGGCTATCAAGATCTTGTATTAACATAGCAAGTAAAATTTCATCTTCCTCATCTACAAAGTTTTCAGATATTTCGTCTGCTGCATCCTTATCTAATCCTCTACTATATAATAATGAAGAAATACTATATGAGACAGAATGGTTTATGTTTTTACTATGTGAAACTGTAGTGAGAACAGCATTTGCCATTACTGGATTTAAAGCTAAACCTAAAATGATAAGAGTAAGTGTTATAAAGCTTTGTCTATTCATTAAAAATCCTTTTAGACATCATAGTTTAATAAGGTTAACCATTTTTCTTATTTCCATTTATACATAATTTGTAACCGAAGAAGTACCATTTGTCATTTGCTTCTGCAAGATTAAAATGATGATATGCTGTTTCTATAAAAAGATTCTTACTGGGATTAAAAGAAAAACTTGCCTGTATATATTCTATGTTAGACCAAAACATAATGTCCAATTTGCACACCTATTTTTATATTTGACATTTTATTGACATTTCTATAGTATATTGTAGGATTAAAATATAAAAGAACTATGAAAGCAAGCGATAAATGAACTTAAATAATTTTTTATACAGTGGTTTTAAATTTGGAGGAGATGAAGATCTCCTTCAGTTTAAATTTAAGATGCTGAATTCTATTTTTATTATTGTGGCTTTTTTTTCTGCACTTTTTGGGTTACTTAGTGATTTAGGTATTAACGATATAGGGCCTATACACTCTAAAGTTAATTATGTGTACAGTTTTCTTACGATCATGCTTATCTTCTTTCTAAGATTGTCTAAAAAAAATTATAACCTAACAGCACATTCCCTACTGATCATTTCATTGATGGCATTTACGTCAGCACTTGTTTTTGTACCTCAAGATGCGTTTAGAATGATCTGGTTTTATCTTTTAATTCTTGTGGCCTATATGATCAGTGGTAAAATGAGTGGCATAGTCTGTACTCTTGCTTCTATATCCATTATTCTCACAGTCAATTTTTTTGTAGACTTACAGCTTTCTCAAGTTGCCATTAATTCTGCTATTTTGGGTCTCATTATAGGAAGCTTTTTATCTTCTGTATATACAAATAAAATTACAAATTATGAAAATAGTTTGAAGAAGCAAAACAGTAGTTTAAGTGTCTTGGCCTCTACAGATTATTTAACAGGGATCATGAATAGACGTATGTTTAATGAGATCTCCGAACGCTATTTCCAAACTGCACAAAAGAATGAATTAAATTTAACCCTTTTACTACTTGATCTAGATCACTTTAAAAAGGTCAATGATACGTATGGTCATCAAGCTGGAGATCAATTATTGAAGCGTTTTGTTGAAACACTTGAAAGGATCTTAAACAAAAGTGATATATTTGCCCGTATTGGTGGTGAAGAGTTTGCGATACTTTTATCTCAAATCAATAGTGATGATGCGTATATCTTAGCTGAAAGAATTCGCAAAGAAATTGAAAACGACTTTATAACATATGAAGGACAAGATATTTTTATAACAACCTCCATTGGTATCAGTGAAAATAAAGAAACTGATACAGCCTTTGAAGATATTTTTTCACGTGCAGATATGGCACTCTATCGAGCGAAGCATGAAGGACGTAACACAACATGTTATACTGAATTCTCAAAGGATGATATAGATTGTCCTCATCCAACAATAGACAATGAAGTATTGAATTACTCTATCTAAAGACTTCCCAAAATTCAGTAAATTCCTCTGCAAACCTATCAAGTCTCATTTCTATAGAGTCTTTGATAACTTCTGATTTACATAAAAAGAAAAAAGCACGTGGTGAATAAGGCTTGTGTTTAATGGCTATGACGTAAAATACTCTTTTCTAAAGTCAGTTAAAATCTCAATCCATCATACCTTCAACATAGTCAATATGCCGTCCGTCATTGTTCTCTTCGCCCTCACCTTCATGCATGAACCATATCTGAGCGAGTTCTTTCCCATCTTATGTGTCACTGTTGAGCAATAAACTAAAAGGCTCTTAAAGAAAAGAAATATGAGTGATTACGTTATGGAAGTGTTTGTAGATTTAAGAGGTGAAGATTGTATAAGGGCACCTTCTCTTTCGAAGGTGCCCTATTTTCCCGAAAACGGGATTTAGGTTTATTTCAATAACACAAGACCACCGGCACCATCTGCTACGTAGACACGTCCGTTCCAGACGACCACATCATTTGCATCACCGGCTGTATTGGCATGTTCCATCAATACCGGATTTGCCACATCTGACCAATCTATCTTGATGACACCGGCACTGCCGTAGGCCACATAGATGTAGTCATTACCACCGACGCTGACAGCATCTATACCAGATGCACCACCACTCCATTCTGCAAAATCCGTACCAACATTATTTGTGTATGTACTTTCATTCTGAAGCTTAAAGTAGCCATCAGCCTCTGGACGATTAGTAGTTATATCAGACTGGATCAGCTTATCCGTACTATAGGCTACGACACCAAAACTGTCATACGTAAAGTAAACATAATTGCCAACAACTTTCAACGCAATACTTACACCATCGGCCGTATTTGGAGAGCTAGGGCTACCTTCGACAACATCCCCTGGATTTACCTTATAAGGTTCAAATGTTCCAATCTCTTTTACAATAGTGCCATCATTACGGTTAACTTCGAGGACAGATATTCCTTTAGCACCCACGGCGACAAATGCATAGCTCTTACCTGAAGAGGCGTCATACCATAGCGCTATGTCTGTCGCATTAGTACCGACTTTACTGTTATCAACTATGTATCCAGAAGCGTTGGTAGTATCTGTCGGGTCCTTACTTAGGTCATACACCGTCACTCCGCTAAGTCCATCCGCAGTAAATGCGTAGTCTCCTGCCACTGCAATGCTATAAACTCTATCTTCCAAATTGATACCAGCGACTTTAATTTCTTCAACACTATGCTGGAAAATATCTCCACTTGTTGGATAAAGCAGAGCTGGAGTACCTACAGTTCCCATTGTGTTGACATTGACACGACGGAGTCCAGTGCTCAGAGATGCCACCAATGCTGACTTATTACCATCATCATTGATAACAACCACTTCATCTGCATGAGGTGTCGGGTAGATCATCGTCCCGTTTACTTCAACTGAGCCTTCAGCCTGAATTGTATTTCCCACTAGTCCAACCTGATCTGTAGGGATGTTAACACAACTTTTACTTGCCACTTCCCAAACACTTACACCGTGTGGACCGTCTGCAAGGTAGAGTAGATTATCGTAAGTACCCACACCTGCAGCATGACCGACATTGAGAGGCACTGTCGCATCACCGTATTCATCCGCGCCGAGCTCATCAGTAGTTGCAAACTGCGCCGTTACATTGAAAGCATAATATGTTGGTGCTGTTCCATACACCTCGATAAAGTTAAGACCACCTGCTCCTGCAGCCATGACCACATCAGCTGGGAGATCGTTACTTTCATCGAAGCTGCTACCTGTAAGAGCCAAAGAATTACCATGACCACCTACCTCACCAGTTGTTAATAGAATTGGTGCTTCAGTAGTGAAAGTTGGAAGCGCTTCTTCGTCGCTTGATGACGGAGTCATATCATAAGATGTGACAAAATCATATGAAGGAATGTGTTCTGTCTCATTCGTATCATTCGGATATGGAGCAGCATCTCCCTTCCAATATATTACAGGATCTTCAGCATGGTTAATCACCATCAGACCGCCAAAATGGTCCGTATAGAAAACTTTAGTTGGATCTGCTTTTGCATCAACTTTTACATCAACGACACCGGCATCTTTAAGCATACCGGACCCCGCACGCGTATAGAGGGTAGTATTTTGATCCTGATTTCCGATCAGCCTAGATTCAGGTCCTTTTATCGGCATTGCAGGAACATACCCAAGATATGTACCTTCATAGATTGGTTCGCAGCCTGCTGCAGGTACTGTCGGGGTAACTTCGGTAACATCCACGGCAACCATACCAGCTAAACCATAGGCGATATAGGCGATTGTTTTATTCGTATCACCTGTGACTGTAGCTACATCGATCTTACGAGCATCATAGTAGTATTTTCCACCTTTAAACTCGAAATCGGCCCATGGTGTAGGAATACTTTTAGTACCAGTATCCTTAATATAGTCATCTATCTCAGTTTTGGCTTGATTATAATCCGGCATTCCTGTACAACTATCTGTAGATGCTATAGCTGAAATATCCATATCATAGAACCAATCCTCACCATTGTTGGCTTCAGTTGCATCGGTATAGAGATTATAACGTCCAACCTGATCTAAATTAGTGTTATATATCCCCATTCCCATAAAGCCTTGCGCAACAAAAATCTTAGTATCGTTACCTTCACCGACCAATGTCAAGCTTTTTGGACCACCCCATGGGTTTTCACCTGCATATTGCAAGGTATATTTCTCTGGACCATCAATCACCAAAGTACCGTTTACATCAACATTCTCCTCTATGAGATTGTTCAAACTTGTCTTATGTAGACCGTACCCCTCATCACCGATGATCACTTGCCAGGACTGAACAGTTTCATTTCCCTCGTTATACACAGCCAGTGAACTGATAGGTGCGCGGCTACTGGAGATATTGTTATCGAACGTAGTATTACCGCCACCATCTGTCCAACCAATATTACCTTGAGAATAACTGACCATGACACGGTTCCCCTTCGACATATTTAAAGGGTCTGTAACATTAACTGTAACTATACCCTCTTCTCCCATAGCTAGAAGAGCATAGGTATTATCCATGTGAGTCACAATCTCAATATCATGAATATAACCATCAACTAAAATGACACCTGCCGCGGCAGAAGAATCGTCAATATTAGTGGCATGCAGTTCGTTCGCAGTGTTATAGAGTGTCCAATTAGCGTCAGCAACATTAAGTAGCTCAACACTTGTCGTAGCACCACCTATCCGTGTTTGTCCATCTAATCCATCAGTCAAAGAGGCTTCTATAGGGGTACTACATAGACTAAGACTTGGGTCTATACCTCCGCCACCGCCGCCACCGCCGCCACCACAGCCGGTCACATAAAACATACTCGCCATTGTCAATCCAACACCGAGTAGTCCCACTCTTACTACATTTTTCTTATTTATATGTTTGCGCATATGTTACTCCTTCTTTCAGATAAAATATCTTTTACATCTATAGTATAGAACCAATAGATTAATAAATAAATAACAAGTTTATTAATAAAAGTTATACCAAAAATAAACAAAAATTTCAATTTTTCTCACATTATTAATCAAAATATTTCAACGTGTCATACAGGAAACCAATGATTAGAGGAACCATAACAGCAGAGCAAAGCCTTAAAAAATTTAAGATATTATATAAAAATCAATTTTACAAGGATCACTATGGAATATAGATACATAGGAAAAACCGGACTTCGTGTCTCACCTATCTGTATGGGAACGATGACCTTCGGAACTCAGTGTGATAAAAAAGAAGCTTTTGCCATCATGGACAAAGCCTATGACCATGGGGTTAATTTCTACGACACAGCTGAACTCTACCCTGTTCCACCCGATGGTAAACTCGCAGGTATCACTGAAGAGTGGGTAGGTGAATGGATGCAGACCAAAGATCGTGACTCTATTATATTGGCGACTAAAGTAGCTGGAGCGGCGAGCGGCTGGTTTGTTCCACCTATCCGTCATGGACTCACTGCGATAGACAGATTTCACATCGAACGTGCAGTTGAAGGAAGTCTTAAAAAACTAAAAACGGATTACATAGACCTCTATCAGATGCATTGGCCCGATACCATCGTCCCAATAGAAGAGTCACTTGAAGCCTTTGACAGACTTGTAAAAGCAGGGAAAGTACGTTATATGGGAACTTCAAATGACACGGCGTACGGCACGAGCAAAGCTCTGATGACATCACAGTATAAAGGTTATGCGCGGTTTGAGTCCATACAAAACAACTTCTCTCTACTCAACCGCAGGTTTTTAGATGAGCTCTCTACGCTTTGCGAAAATGAACAGGTTTCACTGCTCCCCTACTCACCGCTTGGAGGAGGTGTACTTTCAGGAAAATATAATCAGGGGCTCAAACCTGAAGATGCAGAAGGAAGGTTCGCTACATATCTGAAGTCACCCAACCAAAGACAACGTATCATGGCACAACGTTTTATGAATGACAAAACGCTAGCCTCTACACAAAAATACTTGAAAATCGCAGCCGATGCGGGGTTGCATCCGGTCACACTGGCTACAGCCTGGTCAAAACAGTTTGATTTTGTGGCTTCTACCATTATAGGGGCAACCCATACCGATCAACTAGATGCTTCGCTTGCAGCTATGAATCTTACACTCAGCGATGAAGTTTTAAGGGCTTGTGACAAAGTACATGAAGAGATACTCTACCCCATGGGCTGATGGGTATAGAGTGTATAGGTTATGACTACTAGTTCCTATAAAAATTCCTTCTTTATAATGCCTAAATAGGTACTAAACATATTATACCCATGATGGTATACCGGTAGCATGCATAGCACTTAAGTATAAAAAGTCCTTTCATAAATATTTTTTTAATCTAAAAGTTTATAAATCTTAATATTGATTGATTTTTAACCAAGAAAATATGCATAAAATATTTTTAATACAGATATACTTATGAAAATATGTGATAAGAAAATATTGAAGGATATATGATGAATAAATTTGAAAACATAAAACTTAATGATGAAATATACTCTATTGTATTTGGCTCGGGTAAAGTTATTTTTGTATTGACTAAGCCACTAAGACTAGATGGATATTATATATTTGAGGTTCAATATGAGAATGGACAAAGAGTGCATTATACTGAAGACGGTAGACCCAATTGGTGCCAAGATATGAATAATTGTACCAAAACCATATATTATAAAAACGAAATAGATTTTGATGAACTTGATACTAAGCCAAGAAAAAAAATACTCACAAAAAATAAAATTAATAAATT
>JAGSGJ010000045.1 GCA_023955225.1 Sulfurovum sp. | reverse complement strand
TCCTACAAAATACTAGACCAAGCCAAGGCACTGAGTCATGAGTAATACTCCAATTAAACATCTAGCTATCATTATGGATGGCAATGGAAGATGGGCAAAGAACCGGGGGCTCTCCCGTACCAAAGGTCATGAAGCAGGTGCAGAAACGATCCGTGAGATCACTACCTATTGTGCATCACACATTAGCATTGAAACGGCTACATTTTATGCCTTCAGTACTGAAAATTGGAAACGTCCCAAGTTAGAAGTGGAATTTCTTATGAAGCTGCTTGACTCCTATCTTAAAAATGAGCTTGATACTTACCAAAAACATGGTGTTCGTTTTAAAGCTATAGGATGTCTGCATCAATTTTCAAAATCTTTACAACAACGTATTGCAAAGACTGAAGAGCTTACCAAAACAAATACAAACCTTACACAAATTCTTGCCCTTAATTATGGTGGCCGTTCAGAAATTACCTCAGCTGTGAATAAACTCATGGCTGAAGGTAAAACATCTGTCACCGAGAAAGAGATCTCTGCTGCACTTCAAACACCCTATACGGATATAGATCTACTCATTCGTACGAGTGGAGAACAACGACTCTCCAACTTTCTCTTATGGCAGTTAAGCTATTCAGAATTCAACTTTACACCTACACTTTGGCCAGACTTCAGTGCCAAAGAACTTGATGAGATCATTCTTGATTTTGAACAACGTAACAGACGATTTGGAGGGGTATAATGCCAGAAACAATTTTAATAGAAATAGTAATTATCGTATTTATCTTTGGAGCTATGATCGGTTCTTTTTTAAATGTAGTCATCTACCGCATACCAAAAGGTGAAAGTATTGTCTTCCCTTCATCCAAATGCCAAAGCTGTCAAAATGCTTTGAAATGGTGGCATAATATCCCTATCTTCTCATGGTTGTTTTTGAGAGGAAAATGTTATTTCTGTAAAGAGAAAATATCTGCACAATACCCCATCGTTGAATTTCTTACAGGTGTTATCTTTGTTGCACTCTACTTCAAATTAGGATTGGTCTGGTATCTACCTTTCGTTGCTGCTTCTTTTGCTGCATTGCTTGCCCTTGTGATGATAGATTTCAAATATATGGCCGTACCTGACAATGTTAACTTTGCAGCACTCATTTTTGCTCTTGTTCAACCTGAGTTTCTTATGGTGCTTCTCTACGCTAGTATCGCAGCGGGTGGACTTTACCTTATAGGATTACTTTCATCACTTATAGCAAGAAAGCAAGCTATGGGTGGGGCAGATGTCATTGTTGCTGGAACAATGGGTGCTCTGCTTGGATTCCCAAACTTTTTTGTCGCACTCTTTCTCTCTGCCCTGTTAGCCATGATACCTGCACTCGTTTGGAGAGACAAAGGAGTACCGTTTGTCCCTTTCCTAGCCTTAGCTACATTCATCGTGTATCTCTATGATACACAAGCCACACAATTATTGGAAACGATTATTTATGGTTAATGTAAGAGGGTATATATCATCAAACTTTACAAGATCATTTTTGACGATATTCCTACCTTTCTTTATGATTATCTCATTGGTATATCTTGTCAAAATAGCTACACTTACTGCTAAAATACAAATAAGCTTTGGAGAACTTCTCACTCTTTATAGCTACTCCGTACCAGATATTGTTTTCTATACTTTACCTCTATCCTTTGTCGCTGCATTAGCGAATGTACTTGTAAAACTTTCTCAAGCGAATGAACTCATCGCACTCTACGCACTCGGACTGAAATCAAAAAAAATACTCAGTAATTTACTGCTGCTTGCTCTTCTTTTCTCCCTCTTATTGGCTACCATCTCTTTCCTGGCTATGCCTCTGAGTAAACAATTCTATAAAGCGTTCAAAGAAGAGAAGAGAAGTGAAGCAAAACTGAACATCATTCCAGGAGAGTTAGGTCAAAAATTTGGAAGTTACTATATGTATGTCAAAGAGAAAACAGACGATACCTTTCATGATATCGTCATCTATAATCGTACAAATAAAGTAGATGAACAGTTCTTTTCATCTCAAACAGGGCAACTTAAGCACGATGAAAATGTGTCTTCTTTGCTTCTGCATAAAGGGTATGGTTACACTTATGCAAAAACAAAACTCCAACAAGCAGAATACGAAACACTTGAAGTTTTTGATAAGTCACAAAAAAAAGGGTTTCAATTTCAGAGTATCATATCATATTGGAGTGAAGGGAAGGAAAGCAGCGAGAAGGTAATGCACAGAATCTTATTTTTCACTTTTGTAAGTCTTATCCCTTTACTTTCAGTGTATCTTGTAGCCTCTTTTACCATGATAAACCCACGCTATCAACCAAACCGCTCATTCCTTGTCATTTTTACAACTACTCTACTCCTCTATTTCATTGCATCTTCTTTAGAAAAATGGGGGACACCTCTTCTATTGGTCATGTCCGTTATTGTCATTGTGATACTTGGTCAATGGCTCTTTAAAAAACGTGTAGCCAAGTACTTCTAATGGTCTATCTATGCGTGTAAAAGCCGTCATATCTTATGATGGAAGCCGGTATCAGGGCTTTCAAAAACAAAAATCTACCAAAATGACTATCAGCACTGCTATAGAGGAGGCACTTGCCTCTTTACAGATAGATTCACCTATCGTTGGAAGCGGAAGAACAGATGCCGGGGTACATGCTACAGGACAGGTCATACACTTTGACCTACCAGACTTCTGGAATGATCTGGAAAAACTCAAACTCAATTTAAATCGAAAGTTAACGGATATTTCTTTTAAACATATATCTCACGCAATAAATGATTTTCATGCACGATTTGGTGCTAAAAAAAGACTGTATCGTTATGTATTTAAAACACAAAAACCTTCTGTTTTTGAACAAAAATATATTTCATATTATGAAGAGTTCGATCCTGAATTACTTATTAAGTCACTCAAAACATTTGAAGGGAAACATGATTTTAATTTTTTTCATAAAACAGGCACGGTTACCCATACCACTGTTCGAGAAATCTATCGTACAGATTATGTTGAACGTAATGGCTATCATTTCATCTATTTTCAAGCCAATGGCTTTCTGCGTTCTCAAGTACGTATGATGGTAGATACAGCGATGTCATGTGCAAAAAATGAAATGACCATGGCACAACTCCATGAGCAATTAAACTGTCAAATAAAGCACACAACTAAACTTGCTCCTCCAGAGGGACTTTATCTAGCAAAAATACTTTATTAATCTATTCTACTGTAGTCTTTAACTTATATTTTGGTATCTTACCCCAAATGCTGCTAGAGAGGGAATATCATCCAAATGGATAAACTACATCATAGAAAAACACATGCAAATATATAACGATAAAACGCCTGGTTCACAAGGTGAAAAAATTTTACAACAGAAATTTAAAACAACACAAGATGCATTAAACTTTTACAATAAACAAGTACTCACACACCTTGCTCCACTCATGCAAGACTTCATAGCTAAACAAGAAATGATGTTCATCTCAACTGCAGATAGCCATGGTGAATGTGATGCTTCATTTCGTGCTGGAGAAGCTGGATTTGTTATAGTTCTAGACGACAAGCATATACTTTACCCAGAATATAAAGGTAATGGTGTCATGGCAAGTATGGGAAATATATTTGAAAATCCAAATATAGGTTTGCTCTTTATAGACTTTTTTGAAACCAAGGTTGGTTTACATGTCAATGGGAAAGCGAGCATTATAAAAAAAGAGGATTTACAGAAATATTTAGAAGTCTTTGAAGGTGCATATGAAGTCATCGATGCACATAAAGACAAATTTAAAATAGTCTCCTATACCCTGGTAGAAGTTGATGAAGCATACATCCATTGTTCATTACATATACCTATATTAGAAAAAGTAGACAAGAAAACAATATCTAAAAAGTTTCCTAAAAATAGTAAAGGTGGAGATGCCTTTGGTGTAGCAGAAACACAAAGAGATTGGGTAGAATAATCTATTTTATCTCTCTCATGCTTGTCATAAAAAGCATTAAAATAGTTATTGTTTCATTTTCTATCCATTTTTTTTAGTTAGAATGTCATGATATTACAGCAAGGGCACACGCTTTGACAAGAATTAAAATTCAGTACAGTGAGGTACTAAATGCCGAATCTTAAGAAACTCTTTATTTTTACTGCCTTATCACTATTTTCCTTCGCCAATAACGATATGGAAACTCTCTATTTGAAAAATGGATGTAATGGCTGCCATGGAATGTATGGAGAAGGTATGGGTGCATCTCCCAGACTACAAGGGATACGTGAGCATGTACTACTTAGAAGACTTAAAGACTTACAAAGTGGAAAGACCCGTTCTGCTTTTGGTACCATAATGATATCATTTGCCAAAGCTCTAGATGAAAATCAAACCATAGAGATGGCTAAGTATCTATCAACTTTAGAAACAAAAGTCGATGAAGGTCGTTATGAGATAGAGTATGAACCCGCTGGAGATGGCGGGTCGTAAGAAAAAATGAAAATTTAGTGTGTAGCGATTTCCGGCTGTACCATTTCTTCTGGCATACCTTCTACCTGCAACACTTCAATCTTTTCTTGAACAGCAGGTACAATCACCTCTTCCACATCAGCTTTAACAGCTTCAGATAATGTTTCAATAGGTGTAGCTTCTACTGGGGTTTTTACTGATTGCGTTGGTGTAGGAAGATCAACAGCTTCATTCTTTTCTACTTCTATTGGTACTTCTGTTTTTACAGTTGCTTCTTCAAGTTCCTCTTTTAGATCAAAAAGTTCATCATCCAATACTTTCACTTGTTCAACATTCATACCATACTTGTAAACAAGTTCTCCACCCTCTTCACCTTGTTCAAATATACCTGCAACAAATGCGATAAGAATTAAAATATATAAGGCTCTTATAATACTCTTATCTGTGAGCATGGAAAGCAGTTTAAACAGTAACACAAGCCCTGATGCCAACATCAAGTATGTTCCCAAAGTCTTATGTTCACTAAGTGCTGCTTTAGCCGCTTCACTTAATGCAGGGTAAGCTTCTTTCCCATCAACAAGGCCTGTAAAGTATGCTCCAACAAATACGACGACTGTTAAAATGATTAAAAAGAAAGAAACACCGCTGATTGCTTTCTTTCTCATCACTAAATTTATAAGCTCTAATAAGAGGATCACTACAGGTAATGCGATTGCAAAATGATCTACTGCAGGGTGTAATAAAACAGGGATGTCAAACGGGAGTTCTACTTTTGGTAATGTTATAGCCGGTAATTCCATACTATTTTCCTTTTTTTAATAAAAGGGCAAAGCCCATTTATAAATTTATTTAGCCTTTGGCAAGACCTATACCATATACCATTGAATGATTTATCGTATATATTCGGTCTTCCCTCAAGTTTTATTTAAAAAGATTATAACACAAATGAATTAAAAGGGTTTAACAACCACCATAATGACAATAAATATCATCAGTAATGTCGGTACTTCATTATATATTCTTAAATACTTGCTACTTTTATAGTGTGGATTATCAATAAGTGTTTTGCGAATACTCTCTAAAGAAAAATGATAAGCAATAAGAAAGACAAGAAACAGTAACTTTGCATGCATCCATCCGCCACTTGAAAAGATACCTGAATTCAAATAAAGCATCACGGCACCGGTGATGATGGTTGCCCACATAGCCGGTACACCTATATATTTAAAAAGTTTATACTCTTGTATCTCTATGATATCTGTAAATGCTTTTGTATCAGCATTTTCACGATGGTATATAAACAATCTTGGCAAATAAAACAACATTGCCATCCAAGAAACAAAACTCATTACATGAAACGACAAAATCCAACTATAATATTCCATATTTACTCCTTTTCATTCTCTCAATAAATTTCAAAATCTTTTTTACTGTAGATCACAACTTGTAAATTCTTATAATAACTAAGATGTGCATAGTGTATCTTTAGGCGGCTTCCATTTGGAGGGGTAAGTTTTTTCTTTTTAAAATAGATAGGAATTTTCTTACCATCTATGTACAACAAAGAGTTTTTATAGATACCTGAAATCCCTTTGATCACTTCATTTTGTACTCTGTCTTTACGTGTAAAAGTATCAGCAGTAAGTACATATTTTTCACCATTGACCAAACCTTTATCTTTTAACTTATAGGCATGCGTTATTTCTTTTAATCCATGGTATGTTTTTATGCCTTCGACCAGTAAGTCATATTTGTGCCCTTCTTCCAATGCAGAAGCACAACCATAAAGGTAAATACCTCTTCCGTCAATGCTCTGCTTTAGTACAGCATTACGGCCTCTTTTAAGTACCACAACAACATCATCAAGTTGTATCTGTCCCTCCAAAGACTCTATAGTATACAAATACTCGATACGCTTTTTTTCTATCTTTTTTGAACTCTGTTTTTTCCCTTCAATGATATAAGGTTTTGTATCAAAAGATGCATAGACTGGGAGATGGTCAGAATACCCTTTTGCCATGTGTTTTCCATTTTTATATCGCCATTTGTTAATGTATCCTTTTTTGGTAAAAAGGTAAGGTGCTTTAAATACTTTAAACGAATTATTGACATAATCTATACCTTTGCCATCAAACATATGTTGTGGAAGTACTATCTGATCTAAACTGGACTTTTTACCATAAAATTTATGGCTCCAACGTGTATCTACCGGCAACTCTTTCCACAATGTATAATGCACACCTTTATCTGCTTTTAGCATCTCATCTTCTTCTACGAGACAATCACCAATTTTTGTTTTCAGTACATCATTAAATGCAGTTCGTCCATCGGTATCATTGATCTTCTCTTCCAATGTTAGATACACATTATGATCACTGTTAAAATCACCTAATATGATGTACTCTTTTTTCTGTGGCATCTTGGCGATGCGAGACTGCAAAGCTTTTGCATACTTGATACGTTTACTCTCGTAACCTTTATATGCCTTGGATTTCCAATGGTTCACAAAAAGGGTTAAAGCATTTCCTTCGATATCTACCTCAACTTCCAATATATTTCTTACCCCTGCAGTAACACTCACTACTATCTCATTTTGTTTTCTAATCGGATATCTCGATAATAATGCTACTTGAATGGCTGTATCTTTTTTATGGGTGATCGATGAGTACCTATAAGGACATCCTACTCTGTCCAGTCTTCTAATGAGTTGTTGCAGTATGTGATTGTTTTCCACTTCCTGAAGTCCAAGGATATCTGCATCCAGATCACAAATGACTTCAGCAGTATGATTCAGTTTTATATCAACCATACGCTTATTCCAATTATGTTTTCCAGGGATATACTCTTTGTATTCACTGCCTTGATAAACAGCATCAAAAAGATTTTCCACATTGTATGTTGCTACTTTAACTGGAGTTGCAAACAATAGAAGTGGTACTAAAAAGAGTAAAAGGTATCGCAAAAAGTATCCTAGATTTTTGATGCTATTGTAGCAAAGGTTAGAAACTAAAGTAAAAAGCATGACAAACTGTCATACTTTTTAAAAATAATTTATCTGAACATTTTCCCAAGCATCTCCATAGCACCGTTAGGTCCACCTACCTGTCCAAGCATCTCATCCATAATCGTACCTTCTCCTCGTGTTGCCTGATCGACAACTTGAGGTACTGCCTCAGTTAATGCACCCGCTGCACTCTCTTGAGAGAGACCAAGTTCTGAAGCAAAAGCAGCAATCTTATCAGAACCTAGAAGTGTAGTGATCTGTTCTATGGAAATAGATTTATTTTCACCATTTCCTAACCATGAGCCTACGATCTCTCCCAAACCATTTTGTGATAATCCACCGACAAATGTTACAAGATTCAGTCCGCCTTGACCATTTCCCACTAACGTATTGAGTGCATTGGTGATATCATCTACATTAAGTCCTGATGTCGCATCATCTCCATTACTTTGTATCATAGAAGCAGCTACTTTAAATAAATCCGTTAATTCCATATCTTTTCCTTTAGTATTTCTATAGTGAGCATATCACAATAAGACAATTGTATCATCTAACAATTGTATCTGTTTACTCTCGATCAGTTCTGTCAACGTACGTTTAAAATTTTTCTTACTCATACCAAAGACTTTTTTAATCTCATCGGCATCGCTTTTATAGGTAAAAGGCAATGTGCCTTCGGATTCTTTAAGGAGTTGGATGATAATACCTTCTGCCTCACCGATCTTCGCTTTTTTTCCTATAGGCTGTAAAGAAAGGTCAAGTTTAAAATCTTTTCTTACATTTTTTATATACACTTTTTTACGGTCACCTATACGTATGTCTTCAAAGATCTCATTGGTGAAAAGCATACCTTCATACTGATTATCCGCTACTACTTTAAAACCCAGTGGCGTTTTAGCCAAAACGATGGCATCCAACACTTTGTTTTGATGTAGGCCACTCATATCTCTGTTTAAATATTTACCTATTTTTTGGGTAGCAAAAAGACGATCTGTTTGCGCATCTAAACAGACACGTAAAAGATACTTTTTCCCTATAGTAAAATGTTCTTTTTGTTGAGAAAGAGGTACAAACAAGTCTTTAGGGAGTCCCCAGTTTACAAAAGCCCCATAAGCCTTGTAGTCTACCACTGTAAAGTACCCATATTCACCGAGCTTTGCATAAGGCATTTTGGTGCTAGCAACAGGACGGTCTTCACTGTCCGTATAGACAAATACATCTATCAGTGATCCCATAGGCATCTCATCTTCCATGACATAGACATTAGGCAGAAGTACTTCCTTCTCATCTTTTGCTTCAAGAAAATAGCCATAGTCAGTGTCACGCATGACTTCTAGAGTATTGATCTCACCGATCTTAATAGTTAAGTTTTTTGATTTTTCTGTGGTTGTAGTTATTGTTTCTTCCATGTGTTATTCCGTTTCATCTTAAATTCTGTGATGCACTCACAGTTGTAATGACATTATAGCTAAAAAAAGATTTGGCTATAATATTTTCACACTAACCCAAGGAAGTATGTATGATCCCAAATGTATTGACCAACACAACGACAACAAAAGGTGGTAAGAAAATTACCCATTTAGCCTGGTGGGTAACACTTATTTTATCTATAGCACTTGCAGTTGGCACATGGAATCCCAGTGGACACCACTTTATACACTACATCTCTAATGTAGATGACATACTTTCAGGGTTTAAACCCTTTGCTATACTCATTATGCTTGCACTTTGGTTACTAGCCATCAAATCAATTTTCCAGAGTTTGAAGTATTACGGTGCTATCATCACAGTCATTATTATTGCGGCATTTATCTGGGGCTTACAACAGTACAACCTTATCAATGTTGCTGAATTTGAACAAGCTGGTTGGGCTGCAACCCTAGGTGTAGGACTTCTGATCTGGTTTGGACTCAACGCTTCGATCATTTGGAAAAAACTAACCGGTGTCTATACCACTGACAGCAGTGATGAAGACTAACATTAAAAGTCATCAGAATACATAAACCTTTTTGCTATCAACATGCTGCTTTGTTTTATACAGAGAAAAAGGTTGCTATTACAGTTATAGAGAGTCTAAAGTTTAGACTCCCTCTGTTATTTTAAGATACTCTCCAAATGTTTGGCAAAGTCTTCAGGTGGTACAAACCCAGTTAAACTTTTCTCTGCCAAGTAATTATTTTCTTTATCAAAGAAGATAATGTTTGGCGTACCAAAAAGTTCGAACTTTTTGAGCAGTGCTTTATCTGCATCCGTATTGTCAGTCAAGTCTATCTTAATGAAAGTAAACTTTTTAAGATACTCTTGTACTCTTGGATCGGGGAAGGTGATCTCTTCGAGTTCTGTACATGACGTACAAGACTTTTTACCGAAGTCCACAACCACTGGTTTATCTGACTCACTTACCTCTTTCATAAGACGTTCTACACTATAGCCTCTATGGCCTTTATTTGTATGCATAGCGGCAGTGGCTACAGCTCCAGTATACTGTGTGAATTTTTCAAATGGCCTGATCACTGAACTTGAACCACTGATCCCACCAATGAAGAGTGATCCACCATAGAACAAGAATACAATAGCTAAGAGCTGGAAAAGTTTCTTTGCACCTTTTGTTGCATTACTAGGGTTAAAGACACCCATATAAAGTGCTGAACCTATAAACAACAATGACCAAAGTATCATCGTAAGACTGTCTGGAAGTATACGTGAGAGCATAAAGATACCAAGCCCCAGCATCATGACACCAAAGACTTGAGACACTATAGTCATCCAACCACCTGGTTTTGGCATAAATTTGCCAGCGCCTATACCGACAAGCAGAAGTGGCATACCCATACCTATACTCATGATAAAAAGTGCTGCGCCACCTAAAAAAGCATCTCCTGTATGAGAGATGAAAAGTACAGCACCTCCAAGTGGCGGTGCTACACATGGGCCTACAATAAGTGCAGAAAGAAGTCCCATAATTGCAGTCCCCATAATGCCTTTTCCTTGTGCATTGTCACTGGCTTTTGTAAGTTTAGACTGCCATGATGCAGGTAATCCTATCTCATAATACCCAAAGAGTGAAAATGCCAATGCCACAAACATCCCGGCAAAGATCGTCAGTACCCAAGGGTTTTGCATCGCCGTTTGAATATCAGCACCTACCAATCCGGCGATGATCCCTACAGCAGTGTAAGTCAAAGCCATAGAAACCACATAGACCAAAGAAGTGAAGAATGCTTGCGCTACACTTGGTTTCTCATTTCCCCCCTGCTGTGAAACGATAATCGAAGACAAGATAGGGATCATAGGGAAAATACATGGCGTCAATGCCAACAATAAACCAAAAATGAAGAAAAGAAGCAAAATAAAGATTGAACTTTCATTGACCAAAATATCTGCTATTTTCGCTGTATTACCCTCTTTGATAAGTTTTGAGATCTTCTCAAATACACCTAATTCTTCACCTTTAAAATCAAACGTTTTTTTGATAGGCTGATAACAGATACCTGCATCGGAACATCCTTGAAATTCTATCTCAAGTGTATAGTCACCTTTGACCTGTGACTCTATCTCTTTAGTAGGAATTCTAACAAGTAACTCTTTTTCATAGCCCATATCACCATCAAAATCATGCGCTTTGGGTTTTGTAACGTCAAGTTCTACAGAAGAAGGAGAAATGATTCTATAAAATAATGTGTTTTCATAGACATGAATTTTATCAGCCATAACCACTTTTGTTTCTATGACCTCATCTTGAAGCACAGCAGTAACTGTAAATGCTTCATCTGGTGATAAAAACTTCTGTTTTTTCAATGCGCTGTCAAAACCTGCAGATGCAAATGTACCTAAAAGGAAACTCAATAAGAGTAACTTTTTTACTAAATCATTCATTTTTTCTCTTTTATATTAAACTTTTATAGTATTCTATTGTACTATTTGTGTATAAGCTGTGTAATATTACCAGCAATTGGTTAATAATAAAGGTTAAAAATGGCAAATCACCTCAAAAATGAACACTCTCCGTATTTACAGCAGCATGCTGACAATCCAGTTGATTGGTACCCATGGGGAGCAGAAGCCTTTGAAAAAGCCCGTAAGGAAAATAAAGCTATTTTTCTCTCTATAGGGTACAGTTCTTGTCACTGGTGCCATGTGATGGAAGATGAATCTTTTAAAGATGAAGCCACTGCAAAGATACTCAATGAACATTTTATTGCAGTCAAGGTTGATAGAGAAGAGCGTCCAGACATAGACAAACACTTTCAAGAAGTTTACCAGCTGATGAATCAGCGTCCAGGAGGATGGCCTACTTCCGTCTTTTTAACACAGGAACAGAAACCTTTCTACTCCGCCACCTACATACCCGATGAACCACGTTATGGAATGATGAGTTTTTCAAGCTTACTGGAAGTCATCGCGGATAAATATACCAAAGAACAAGATCTTCTTACAGAAAAAGCTGATGAGATACTCCGTTTTCTCAATCCCAAAGAAGACAAGATACAAGCCACAAAACTGGACTTAAGTATTGTCAATAGATTTTCAGACCAAGCCAAACAACTTTTTGATAACCAAAATGGCGGTTTTAACAAAGCGCCCAAATTTCCTCAAGCCTCTATGCTTGACCTACTGTTAGATCTATACCGTATCACCGGAGATAAAGAGACACGAAACATGGCACTACACTCACTCACTTCCATGGCAAAAGGTGGCTTAAGAGATCTTATCGAAGGTGGTTTTTGCCGCTACTCTACCGATAATGAATGGCTTGTGCCTCATTTTGAAAAAATGACTTACGACAATGCCCTACTTGCTGAAGTGTATCTTAAAGCATATCATGTCAAAGGAGATGCATTTTACAAATCTGTTGCTTTTGAAACCATAGACTTTATGGTGAAAAATATGAGTGAGGATGGCCTTTTTTACTCTGCTTCTGATGCAGATACGGAAGGAGAAGAAGGCAAATACTTTGTCTATACCTATGAAAAGGCTTTAAAGTCTTTTGAAAAAACAGGCATCCCAAACCAGGAACATGCTGCACTTGCCAAGGCACTTCATATCACACCAGAAGGAAATTTTGAAGGTAAGAACATCGTTCGCACAGATGATCCTGCCCATAATGATATCCCTTACTATGATGAAGCTATACAGGCACTCAAAAAGCGCAGAGAAAAACGTACCCACCCTTTCATAGACAAAAAAATACTTGTTTCATGGAATGCCATGATGATCAAAAGTCTTTTCAAAGCCAGCCGTGTAGACAACGCTTACCTCAAACCAGCTATCAGATCACTGGATACATTGCTGGAGAGTATGTACATCAATTCTGAACTCTTTCACTCTACACTCATGGGTAAAAAACCAAAGATCAAAGCATTTTTGGAAGATTATGCCTATCTTGCAGAAGTGCTCATCGAAGCCTATGAAAGTACACTTGATGAAACCTATCTTATCACGGCAACCAAACTTACGAACAGTGCCATTGAAAAATACTTTGACCAAGGCAAATGGAAGTTCTCACGTGGAGAATTTGAAACCAATGCAAACATTTATGACAGCTCTTATCCTTCTTCCGTAGCGACCATGCTTTCAGTACTTTACAGCATCTCTTCTTTAGTTGATAGCGTCTATAAAAAATTTGTCTTTAAAACACTGGAGATCTATTCTTATGATATCATGCGCCAACCTATCTCTACACCAAGTATGAGCCGTATGGTGATTCGTTATCTCAAAGATGATGTCGTTATCAAAGCCAAAGAAGATGCACTCAAAATACACATTAAGGACCTAGATGCCCTTCCTCATCCCTTTTCTCTTTTGAAAAATGACACCAATGACGGTTTTATGCTGTGTAATTCCAATAGCTGTTTTGGACATGAAAAAGATTTTAAAGGAATTATAGAAATTTTAGAGAAACGTTAATGCGACTTCTCTTTGTTTTCTTATTACCTTTATTTTTACTTGCAGAAGAGGAGTTACAAACACGTACACAGGTACTTATGGGTACTTTTGTAAGTATCTCACTCCCTCAAAAAGACAACCAGGAAATCACCAAATCATTTGAACTGCTAAAGCGTATCGAAGATTCTCTTTCTACCTATAATGAGACTGCCACACTGGCAAAACTTAACAAAATACATCATGTAAAGTATGATATTTATTTAGCTGAAGCAATTAAACTTTCTAGATCTTATTATCATGAGAGCAATGGCTACTTTGATATCACTATTGGATCAATCTCAAAAAAGCTATATCATTTTGGAGAAGAGAAGATTTATTCTCCATCAAGAGAAGCTTTACAAAATGCACATCTAGACATACATGGAATATATGTTAAT
>JAGSGJ010000028.1 GCA_023955225.1 Sulfurovum sp. | reverse complement strand
CCCAAGCTTCTCACGCATAACATCAATATAGGCATTCGGATAGATGAAGGCACCGTAGTCATCAAGTTTTTGCTGCATTCGCTCTTTTGAAATGATCGGTGAGAGTGCAATAGAAAGCATGGTGAGGTTCCAGTAAGAAATATTTGGCTGTTCTCCGTAACTATAACGGCCAAGTCGGTCCGATTGATTACATACATAATTATAGTTAAAATCATCAAGCATAGCATAGGGACCGTAGTCGATGGTGAGGCCTTCTATTGACATGTTGTCGGTATTCATAACCCCATGGTTAAATCCTACCCCCTGCCACTTTGCGATCAGCTTTGCAGTACGCTCAACTATTTCACAAAACATTTTAAAAAAACGGTCCTCATCGTTTTTCAAATGCGGATACGATTCAGCAATGACGTACTCAGCAAGCGACTCAAGTTTACTATGCTCACCCATATTTTTAAAGTATTCGAAGGTACCAAAACGCACCCAACTAGTGGACATGCGCATGACGATAGCTGCATACTCTATGCGATTGCGAACAATTTTCGTCTTTGATCCGATGATCCCCAGAGCTCGGGTCGTAGGAATACCCAGATGGTGCATCGCTTCACTCATCAGATACTCACGTATGGATGAGCGGACAGCAGCCCTTCCGTCTGCTGAGTGCGAATAAAGTGTTTCACCGCTGCCTTTGAGCTGTAGGTTCCAGCCATTCACACTACCTAGGTTACTAGCTCTTCCGTCTCCTAGCCATGGGTTATAATGACCAAACTGATGTCCGGCATAGCACATGGCAAATGTGCGCGCACCTTTTGGGATGAAGGTCCCGTTGAGCAGTGCTACAAAACGGGGATCATCCCTGCTGTTGTTATCTAGGTCGATTAGTTTTGCCGCCTTAGGGTTGAAGCTGATCAGATAAGGATCATCAAGAGGTGCGGGATCTATCATATTGTAAAATTCGCCATCTAGCGAAAGATATTTAGTTTGTAATATAAGGTTATCAAGTGTCATAAGGATGTTTTACATTTGTTATCCTTAAGATCAGATAAGCTTTCACTTTTTAGATGTTATTTTCTTTAGTGACTTATCGTATGTCTATGAAGAATTTGCATTCTATTTCTACACCTATGAGGTGCATTTTGAAGTAAAATATAAGTCATATAGTGTACACTATCACAAATAAATCTTAGGAATGAACATGGATGTATCAGTAGAGTATTTAGGTGATAAAAAATTTAAGGCTAATACGATCAAGTCTAGTTATATACTTGATTGTAAAGAGATTACGCCAGTGGAGTATTTTGCTACAGGTATCATAGGATGTACGGGGATAGACCTTGTGATGATGGCTGAGAAGGATGGTTTTGCAGTGACTAACTACTCTGTAAAGGCAGAGATAGAAAGAACAGAGTCCGTGCCGATGAAGTTTTCATCTATGCACATCATCTTTGAGTTTGACGGAGCGTTTGATGCGACTAAAGCAAAGCGTTACATAGGTGCCTCTTTAGAGAGTTACTGCACCACAGTTAATTCTATCCGTAATTCGGTGAAGGTGAGTTATACCATCATACAAAATGGTGAGATGATCTCGGACAAAGAAGAGCTGATCTCTATGAGTGTACCAATTGAAGATGGTTTTGGTGGTGCTTGTTGTTCGTAGGTTTGTGTAAATTTTGGGATAATGTAGATGAGACAGGAATGATTCTTGGGTAGAATACTGATACAAATAATTTACAATACTTAGGGACTTCTTATGGATATCAAAGCAATAGAACTCTATCTTGAAAGACTGAAACACGGTAGAAATGGTGGCGGACATATTGAAGATGCTGACATTGCAGACTATCTTGAAGTGGTGAAACAAGAAGATGAAGAAAAGTTTTTTACTTATCTTGATTCGCTTCCTCTAGCAACAAGAGCTCAAACTCTTACAGAGATTTCTATCCCGTATCAGATTGATTTCATTATGGAGTATGACGCAAAGAGTTTGTCTGAGATCATCGAAGTTTTGGAGAGTGATGACGCTGTCAATCTCTACCAGGCTATAGAGAAGGCCGATAAGTCCAAAAGTGTAGCCTTGTTTTCTCTTTTGGAGGAGGCAACGCAGGAAGTCATTGAAAAGCTTATGCATTATGAGAGTGATGAAGCTGGCTCTTTGATGCAAATTGAGCTCTTTCAGGTTCCAAGTTACAAAACCATAGCCCAAACCATAGAGGTACTGGCTACGCTAAAACAAAATGGTATTGGGACTGTTCAAAGTGTCTATGTAACTGATGAAAAAGGCAAATTTCTTAAATCTATTTCTATGGATGATCTTATTTTGGAAAAAACAGATCAGACGCTCGCCCATATCATAGATAAGTTTCCAACTTCGTACACTGTTATACCCCATGACAGCATTGACACGGTTATTAATACCATTACTAAGTATGACCTGGTGTCGCTCGCAGTGTTAGATCAAAGAGGATATCTTTTAGGTCGGATCGCTCACGATGATGCTGTTATGGCTATTCAGCAAAGGGCAACAAAGCAGATGTATAACATTAACAGACTCGATGAGAATGAGCATATACATGAGAGTTTCGGAAGAACGAGTAAGACACGATCCATCTGGCTTGCTGTAAACCTTGTGAATGCCATTATCGCTTCGATGGTGATAGGAGTATTTGAAGAGATACTCACTGCCATAGTTGCGCTGGCAGTGCTTATGCCTATAGTGGCAAACATGGCAGGTACTGCTTCTGTGCAGACTATGACGGTGATGATACGTCAAATGTCATTGGGAGAGATCAATTTTGATGGACTTCGTCTTGTGTTCATGAAAGAGTTTTACATTGGCATGATCAATGGAGTCATTTTTGGGCTATTGAGTAGTGTCATCACACAGATATGGTTTGGGAGCATTGAAGTTTCAGTTTCGATTGGTGCATCGATGTTCGTGACTTTTGTGTTGGCCAGTCTACTGGGTACGACCATACCGGTTTTGCTTAACAGAATGGGGTTCGATCCGGCCGTTGCCAGTTCTGTTATCGTGATTACACTGGTTGATATTATCGGTTTTTTTAGCTTTCTTGGGTTTGCACAAATAATCGCAATATAATGTGAGATGCTTTGTAAATCTTAGAGCTTGTCTATTTTCGCGATGAGCTTTGAGATATCTTTGGCTTTTTGCTTCTTCCCATCTACTTTTGCGACAGGCTGCTTTTTACACAGCTTACACATACTGATACATGACTTCACTATGATCGTATCATCAGGAAAATCTTTTGTGAGTTTTTTCTGAAGCTTATTTACTTTCGAGAATTTTTTACATATTTGTATCTTCATATTTTACTATAGCACATTTTTGGATTCTTCAGAAACTTTTTACTGTTATGGGAGTATGATAATCTTTATACATAGCATAGAAAAGGAAAATTATGAATCCTGTAGAACAAGATATTTTAAGAAGAAAAAATGAGATCATCTCCGAAGTCAATGGCGTTTTTAAGCTCAATATGAAGATCACTGATTGGGATGTACCGGAAGCAGATGATGAGCTTGCTGGTAAAATGATCATAGATATTATGCAAGAGGCACTTGATGATTTAAAGGCAAAATTGGATGCGGGTAAATTTAAAGACTATTAGTTCTTTATGAAGTTTTAACATTCTGCTCTTTAGTTAAGAGCAGAGGGCCATATATTTTTAGATAAGCCCAAGTTCTGCAAGCAGTGCTTTGATCGTAGGTGAAAGTTCACTTAACTCTTGCATGAAAGTGCCCGAGGCCATATCTTCTCTGTACCACTCTTCGATACGTTTTACCGAGTCACTTTTCTCTTCTTCTGTGAGTGTGTCTGATCTGTCAATGCTGTCTTTGATTTTTTCTAAGTGTTTTAAGTTACTGCCGCTCATTTTGTATCCTTTGTGAAGATTTTCTATGTTCATTATAGAATGATAATACTTTCAAACATATGTTATATACATTACTTAGAACAGATATCTATACATTTTTGATCCCCGTATCAAGTATGAGGATGACGGGTTATGATAATTAGAAGATGAACTAATAGACTTTTGGCTATAATTGCAAAAATTTCCCATACATGGATACACAAATGATACAACTTACAAACCTCGCTAAAAGTTTTGGGGGACAATCCCTTTTTAAAGATGTCAATCTTAAATTGGCAAGCAACCAGAAGATAGGATTTGTGGGACGTAATGGTTCTGGTAAATCTACACTTTTTAAGATCATCCTTGGTGAAGAGAGTTATGACTCTGGAGATGTTAGCATTCCTAAAAACTATATGATAGGTACGTTGAGACAGCACCTTATATTTACTGAAAAAACAGTACGTGAAGAGTGTGCTTTGGTTCTGCCTGAAGATGAGCAGTGGAACTTCTACAAGATAGAAAAACTTCTTTTTGGGCTTGGTTTTTCAGAAGAAGATCTAGATAAAGACCCGATGAGTTTTTCGGGTGGGTACCAGATACGTATCAACCTTGTGAAGCTTTTGGCCACTGAACCAAATATGTTACTCCTTGATGAACCTACGAACTACCTTGACCTGCCTTCTTTACGTTGGCTTAAAGGATTCATCCAAGACTTTGAAGGTGAAGTGATACTAATTACCCATGATAGAGACTTTATGGACTCTGTGTCAACACATACAATGGGGGTACATCGTAAAGGACTTCGAATTGTATCGGGAGACAGTTATAAGTACTACTCTACACTTGAAATGGAAGATGAAACCTATGAAAAAACAAAGGCAAATCAAGATAAAAAGCGTAAAGAGCTTGAAGAGTTTGTAGCGCGAAACAAAGCTAGAGCCTCTACGGCTGCACTGGCTCAGTCCAAGCAAAAAGAACTGGATAAGATGGATGAGATGGAAGACCTGAAAAATGATGCTACTTTGTCATTTAAATTTAACTACAAAGATACACCTGCGAAAGTCATTTTCCGTGCAGAGAATCTTGGCTTTGGATACAATCCTGATGAACCGCTTTTTCAGGGGGTTACTTTTGCTATGGAAAAGGGTAAGCGTTTGGCTATCATCGGTAAGAATGGTAAGGGTAAGTCAACATTGCTTAACTACATTGCAGGTGAATTTCCAATTCAGCAGGGTAAACTTGACTTTCATCCTTCTACTACGTTTGCACACTTTGGACAAACAAACATTGAAAGATTGAATGTTAAGTCTACTATTGTTGATGAGATCGCTTCTGTGAGTAAGGAGATTGGTATCCCTCAGGCACGGAACATCGCTGGGCGTATGATGTTTTCAGGAGAATTGGGAGACAAGAAGGTAGAAGTACTCTCAGGTGGAGAGCGCAGTCGTGTAATGTTGGGTAAAATTATAGGAACTCCTGCAAACCTGTTGTTCCTCGATGAGCCGACAAACCACCTTGATATGCAGTCCATCGATGCACTGGCAGATGCGATAGATGAGTTTGAAGGTTCACTCATCATGGTTACGCACTCTGAGATGCTTTTACATAGACTGGCAGATGCACTTATCATCTTCCATAAGGGTGGGGCGGAGTACTTTGATGGTACGTATGCTGACTTTTTAGAGAAGATAGGATGGGAAGAAGAAGCAGGGGCAGCACCTAAAAAGAAAAAACCTAAGATCAACCATAAAGAACGTAAAAAACTACGTAAAGCGGTGACACAGGAACGTAATGCTGTACGTAAGCCTTACACTACAGAGATAAAGCTCTGTGAAGAAAAACTTGAAGTAGCAGAGGCACAACTCTCAGAGAAAAATGCAGAGCTTGAAAAAGCATCGAACTCTGGTGACAACTCTGCCATTATGGAGCTTTCACGTGAAGTAGGGCTTGTACAGCAAGAAGTAGATGCATTGTTTGAACGTTTAGAGATAGCTACGGAAAAAGATGATGAGATCGTGGCTGAGTATGAGTTGAAACTTGAGGAGATAGATGCGTAATTAATTATTATGCATTTAAGATTTATCATTTAGGAAATTACTCTAGGTGACAGTGCTAATAAAAAACTCTAAAACCTAATGAAATACGCTACAAGTTTTAGAAGCAATAAATAATAGGACAGAAAACCTTATAAATTTATATATTTTATAAGGTTTTAATGAGAATAAATTTTTGATATACTTGAATCTTCGAAGGATATAATCACTTACTTAAAAAACAGGACACAACATGAATTATCTACATAACTACAAGATCAGGAAGAATATCATGGGCCTCTTACTCTTGGTAGTAATGCTCTTTGGAACTTATGCTGCATTTGCTGATACACTTAAAGATGTACTAGGTGGAGAATCGAGCAGTTTATGGATTGATATGGCTCCTTTCTCAGGATATGTAGCATTAGGAGCTATCATCCTGTATATTCCTCTAAACATATTAGATAAGAGACTTTACGAAAAGGCGTTGAAAGAGAATAAAGACAAAGGCAGTAGCTAAAGTTGTCCCCTGTGAAAATTTTTGTTGTTATAGCTGTAGGTAGTTATTCTAAATGAGTAATGGAAACCTCATAAAGTTATATATTTTATAAGGTTTTGAGAAGAAGATATTTTTGATATACTCTTAATACTGTAATATCACAATAGAATGATACTTTGTTCATTTAATAAATAGTTAGGAGTCGTGTATGTCTTTTATTCTTTTTCTTAAGACAGGTACAATTTGGTTTATCATAGCAACTTTAGCTGTGGTAAATGGTGTATTTAGAGAAAGTATTTTAACACCCAATTTTGGACAAAATATTGCACTACCGACTAGCGGAATTATTTTATCAATTATTATCTTCATGGTCACGTATGTCTCTTTTAAACTATTCGGTAAAAATGATTATCAAACTTACTTTTTAATTGGTGTTCAATGGGTATTAATGACCCTTATATTTGAGTTTTTATTTGGCTATTACGTGGCTGAAAAGACATGGTCTGATTTATTTCAAGTGTTTAATATAATGCAAGGCGATTTATTTATCCTTGTATTGTTGGTAAGTTTATTTTCACCGATTTTAGTAGGAAAAATTAAGGGAATATTATAATAATGACTCCTAACAAATCATTCAAATGCTATATGCATCTAAATTAACATAATTTCTTAATTTCCTGAAAATATATAACCTTATAAAGTTATATATTTTATAAGGTTTTCTGTCATACTCTTTTACTTATAAAATTTGTAGTGTATTTTATTGGATTTTAGAGTTTTTTATTGGAACTGGCACTAGGGATTTACTTGAAGTGTTGTTTCTCTCTTCGTTTTTTCTAAAAAAATGATGAGAGTAGAAACGCCTCAAGTAAGGTCATGAGGCAGTATTTTGAATCGAATCGGCTATTAAATAAATAGTTTTTACAAACTTTTGTGTGCATCTTCGTGGGTGTGGTCCCATGCAAGTTTGGCTCCGCCTAACATATGAAAATGGAGATGATCTACCTCTTGTCCTCCATCTTGACCATTGTTTGTTACCAGTCTGTACCCTGACTTGTCTACACCCACTTTTGTTGCTACTTCCTGTGCAAAAACAGTCAATCCTGCCATGGTCTCCGGTGTGGCATCCTGAAAACAATCTACATGTGCTTTAGGTATGATGAGAATGTGTATTGGTGCTTTAGGGTGGAGGTCATGAAATGCTAAAAAATGTTCACTCTCATGGACGGTATTGTTTGGGATCTCTTTGTTTACTATTTTGCAAAATATGCACATGATTTTGTCCTTTTGTATTCTTTTATGAGTGGATTATAACACACAAAATACCCAATAAATCCCATTATTAGTAACATTTGGATAAAATCACAATAATTACTGAAGTGATATAGAGGTTTTATGAAAGAATTAGAAGAGAAGATAATTCAGGCTAACTCGCTTGAAACATTAGAAAAAGTACGTGTTGAGCTTTTTGGAAAGAAGGGTGTTTTAGCAGCGGAGTTTGCTAAGATGAAAGATGTACCTGGTCCAGAGAAAAAAGCATTTGCAGAGGGACTGAACAAAAGTAAGGCCTCATTGCAAGCAAGTTTTGATGCACGTTACGAAGTGCTTAAGTCTGAAGAGATAGAAAAAGTACTTAAAAGTGAAGCCATAGATGTTTCACTGTATGGCACTCTGGCGCAAAAAGGTGCATTGCATCCGGTGATGGAGACAATGGACAAGATCATTGACTATTTTGTGGCGTTGAACTTTGCTGTTGAGAGTGGTCCTATGGTAGAAGATGACTTCCATAACTTTGAAGCCCTTAACCTTCCTAAGTACCACCCTGCACGTGACATGCAAGATACTTTTTATTTTAAAGATGGCGGTTTACTTCGTACCCATACTTCTCCTGTACAAGTACGTACGATGTTGGAAACAAAACCTCCTATTCGCATGATCGCTCCAGGGACAGTGTTTAGACGCGATTATGATATCACGCATACACCGATGTTCCATCAGGTAGAAGGTCTTGTGGTAGATGACAAGGGTAAAGTGAGTTTTGCAAATCTTAAGTCTATATTGACAGATTTCTTACAATATATGTTTGGAGATGTTGAAGTACGATTTAGACCAAGTTTCTTCCCGTTTACCGAACCTTCTGCTGAAGTAGATATCTCTTGTATCTTCTGTGAAGGTGAAGGATGTAGAGTCTGTTCACATACAGGTTGGTTGGAAGTACTTGGATGTGGAATCGTCGATCCGAATGTCTTTAAGGCAGTGGGATATGAAGATGTGAGTGGTTATGCCTTTGGGTTGGGTGTAGAGCGTTTTGCAATGCTTATGCACAAAATACCTGATTTGAGATCTTTGTTTGAAGGTGATATTCGTTTGTTGGAGCAGTTTAGATGATAGTAACAAGAAGTTGGTTAAATGAATTTATAGACCTTAGTAAGGTATCTAACGAGAAGCTTTATGAAACGTTTAATGCCATAGGACTCGAAGTTGACAGTCTTACGCAAATTGAGATAGCTGAAAAAGTAGTTGTAGGGAAGATCATCTCTTGTGAAAAACATCCTGATGCAGATAAACTAAATGTATGTCAGATAGATGTTGGAAGCGGAACAAGACAGATTGTGTGTGGCGCAGCCAATGTTGTGGATGCAGAGTATGTGGCAGTAGCAACGATAGGTGCTGTACTTCCTGGTGATTTTGTCATTAAACATGCGAAACTTCGTGGTGTTGAGAGTGAAGGGATGGTTTGTGCCTCTTCTGAACTGGGCTTGCCAGATACAGGTAAGGGGATCATGATCCTTGATGAAAGTATCGGTGAACTTGAAGCAGGTAAAGAGTTTGGCTCTTATGCGAAGGTAGCAGATACGATCATCGAGCTTGAACTTACAGCCAACAGAGGTGACTGCCTTAGCATCTATGGTGTGGCAAGAGACTTGAGCGCGGCACTTGACATCGAGATGAAACCTTTTGAATACAAACAAAAAGAGAAGATAAAACTTGGTATCGCCAGAGAAGCTGAACTACGACATTCAGGTGAAATGGATGCAGACCTGCATTATAAACTGTCAACCATAGAAAATATTTCCAGTAATTTCCTTGTGCAGTTACGTTTAGCGATGGTAAGCGTAGAAGCTGAAGGAAAACTTGCAAGTATGCTGGCGTATGCAACACACACTACAGGTGTTATATTGCGTGCATATGACAGTAAAATTTTCCGTAACAGTGAAAACAAAATCTCTGTGCATCCTGTCGCAAAAGCAAAAGGTATGATAGAAATTTTAGGGAATGAAAAAGTACTTTCTGTGGTAGGTGTCAATCAAGAAGCAGAAGCCACAGCAAACGATGATACAAAAGAGCTTTTAGTTGAGGCAAGTTATATCAATCCGGATACCTTAGTTGAGGCTGTCTCTACCACCTCTTTAAAAACAGATGACCTTTACTATAAAACATCCAGAGGTGCCAACCCGGATCTTTATTTTGGTCTCTCTTTTTTAGCTTCTATGATGGATAGCTATACAGATATCTCTTGTTATGAAGGTTCATTGAATGTGAATGTTGAAAGAGAAAATGCAACAGTCATTGTAGATGCAAAAGAGATCTCCTCTATCATCGGTATGGATGTTGAAATAGGGAAGATCGTAACGATACTTCAAAAACTTGGGTTTGAAATAAATTCTATGGGTAATGATGTTATCGCTGCTGTGGTACCACACTTTAGACATGACATTAAACATATCCAGGATATCTCGGAAGAGATCGTACGTATCATAGGGATCAATAACATCGAAGCCAAACCTTTTGTGTTTTCGGAAAAGCCTCGTCTTAATGATACAACCGATAGATATCACTTCAAAAAAGAGTTTAAAAACCGTGCAGTAGGTGTATCATTTTATGAAAATGTCTCTTATGTGTTTTCTGAAAGAGCCCTTTTGGAAAAATATGGTTTTTCTACGGTAGATGAAGCACTTGAAGTGGCTAATCCTATAGCTGAAGAGCTCAATACACTTAGATCTACGATCTTGGTTAATTTACTCAATGCTGTAAAGCGTAATGTGAGTTACAGTAAAAAATCCATTCCTCTTTTTGAGATGGGTGCAGTGTTTGGAGGCAAAAGAGAACAGAGTGAAGTGATGTCTTTTGTCTTTTCAGGACAGGTTGAAGGTGAAAATGTAAGAAACGCCGGGAAACCACAGATGATAGATTTTGCCTCTTTTACCCAAAAAGTAGGTGCGGTTGTCGGTGCTTTTGAACTGGTGCCTTGTACGTATGAGAATGGTCTTATACACCCATACCAATCTGCGAATATCATTGTAGAGGGTAAAGTGTGTGGGTTCCTCTCAAAACTTCATCCAACAGTACAGGAAAGTTTTGGTATACCTGAGACATTTATTGCGGAACTTGATTTTGATGCCTTGTTGCCTACACATATTAATGCAACGCCTATCTCGAAGTTCCAAGGGGTTTATAAAGATCTATCGGTTGTGATAGATAAATCTTTGAACTACTATGAAGTGGCTAAAGTACTGAATGCGCTGGAACTTCCAATGCTTAAAGATACTTATCCTGTAGATATCTATGAAGATGAAAAGCTAGGTGATAAAAAGAGTCTTACAGTGCGTTTCTTTATACAATCTATGGAGAAAACACTTGAAGACAGTGATATAGAAACAGTGATGGGTCAGATCATGATGGCTCTTGAATCAGAATGTAAAGCGGAATTGAGATAGTAATGAAAATACAATTAGCATCTAGTTATGGATTTTGTTTTGGTGTAAAGAGGGCTATTGAAATAGCTGAAGAGCACAAAGGATCTGTTACCTATGGTCCATTGATCCATAACAAAGATGAGATTACTAGACTTAAAACAGGATTCAATATCGGTCTTGCTGAGCGTATAGAAGATATAGAGACAGATGATGCCGTTGTGATCCGTACACATGGTATCCCTAAAAATGAATTGGCTGCGTTAAAAAGTCAAGATCATAATGTGATAGATGCAACCTGTCCTTATGTCACAACCCCACAAAATATCGTAGAAAAGATGAGTGCAGATGGCTATAGCATCGTGATATTTGGTGATGATGATCATCCAGAGATCAAAGGCGTAGTGAGTTATGCTGAAGATCCAAATGATGCCTTTATCGTGCTTGAACCTGAAGAATTGGAAGTGCTTCCTCTTAAAGGGAAGGTTGCAGTTGTGTCTCAAACCACAAAAAAACCTGAAGATTTTGCAAAGATCGTGACGGCATTGATGGCAACACGTAAAGAGATAAGGGTATTTAACACTATCTGTAACGCAACATTTGAAAACCAAGATGCAGCGTCAGAACTTGCGAAAGATGCTGATGTCATGATAGTCATTGGAGGGAAACACTCTTCTAATACCAAACAGTTACACAGTATCTGTGAACGTGATTGTAAAGACAGCTATCTTATAGAGAATGAAAAAGAACTTGAAGACAGTTGGTTTGAAGGCAAAGAGCTTTGTGGTATCTCGGCGGGAGCTTCTACCCCTGACTGGATCGTACAAAATGTGATCAATAAGATTCAAGAAATGAAGAAAGTTGATGAGGTTTCATGAACACATTAACACTTAAACCTATTTCAAAAATTAACGGAGAGGTAAATCTTCCGGGATCTAAAAGTCTTTCAAATAGGGCTTTACTGGTTGCAGCATTAGCCGAGGGAACCACAAAGATCACCAATCTTTTAGAGAGTGATGATACAAGACATATGCTCAATGCCCTTAAGCAACTTGGTATCAAATATACTCTCTCTGAAGATAAAACAGAATGTACCATTATCGGTAATGCAGGAGAGATACACAGTGCAAACCTGCAAGAACTCTTTTTGGGGAATGCAGGTACAGCTATGCGTCCACTTTGTGCAGCATTATGTCTGGGTACAGGTTCTTACCTGCTTACAGGTGAACCTCGTATGAAAGAGAGACCTATAGGGCATTTGGTCGATGCTTTGAGAGAAGCAGGCGCAAAGATCAGTTATAAAGAGAATGAAGGGTATCCGCCTCTTTTGATAGAAGCCAATGGGGTATCGGGGGGTGACGTGAAGATAGACGGTGCTATCTCAAGTCAGTTTTTAACGGCACTCTTACTTGCTGCACCTATGGCAATAGAAGATATGACTATTTCTATTATAGGAGAACTTGTCTCTAAACCTTACATCGATATTACCTTGCATATCATGAAAGAGTTTGGTATAGATGTCGTGAATGATAATTACAAGACTTTCACTATCAAAGGTGGACAACACTATAAAGCCGTAGAGACTTTTATGGTAGAAGGTGATGCTTCTTCTGCTTCTTATTTTTTAGCTGCTGCTGCGATCAAAGGCGGTACAGTGAAAGTTACTGGTATTGGAAAAAAAAGTATCCAGGGGGATATTCTTTTTGTAGATGTTCTTGAAAAAATGGGTGCAGTGGTAGAGTGGGGCGATGACTTTGTATCTGTGAGTAAAGGAGAACTTCATGCTATAGATATGGATTTCAACCATATTCCTGATGCAGCGATGACTATAGCCACTACAGCACTTTTTGTCAAAGGTACCACAACGCTTAAAAATATCTATAACTGGCGGGTAAAAGAAACAGATAGACTTTTTGCGATGGCAACAGAATTGCGTAAAGTTGGTGCAGAAGTAGAAGAAGGTGAGGATTATTTAAAAATAACGGCCCCTGAAGTACTTAAACATGCTGCTATTGACACGTATGATGACCATAGAATGGCCATGTGTTTTTCTCTTTTGGCACTGGACCCAGTCTCTGTGACTATCAACGAACCTGAGTGTACTGCAAAAACATTTCCTACGTATTTTGAAGTCCTTGAGAGTATCTCTTCTTACTAACGCGCTTAAAATTATAATCAAACCTTAAAAGTAACAAGCCATATAGCCCAAAAGGTGAAGTTGACTTAGCATCAGCGTAGCTTGTGCTACTTTGTTCTATAAGCCATATTTATGGTTAAAAGGGTATAATAACGCAAAATTAGGCACACATAAGGATAGGTATGAAGTTCGAAGATATCGAAATAGAAGAAGTAGATTTTGAGGCGATGCTCGAGGAATCGTTCAAAAAGTCAGAGTCAAAAAGTGATTTGGTTGCAGGTACAGTTGTTAAGATAGATGAAAAAGACGAGATCGCTGTAATTGATATCGGTGGTGGTAGAGATGCAACTCTTACACTTGATGAGCTAAGAGATGAAGAGGGTAACCTTGCATTTAAAGTAGGTGATCCAATTGATGTTGTTACTATGGGAAGAGGTCGTATTTCTCATAAAGCTGCATTAAGCAGAGTAGCATTAAATGAATTTATCGCTGAATATGATGAAGAGCAAGAGTATATCATCGAAGGTGTTGTAACAAAAACAAACAAAGGTGGTTATGTTGTTGACTGTGATGGTTTAGAATTCTTCATGCCACGTACACTTTCTTACCTTTCTTCAAAAGTTGATCCTACAGGTAAAAAAGTAAAAGCTGTTATCGTAAAAGTAGATAAAGATAAAGGTTCAGTAGTTGTTTCTAGAAAAGAACTTATTGAACGTGATAAAGCTAAAACAGATGAGATCGTTGCTGAGCTTCTTGAGAAAAAAGAACCGGTAATTGGTACAATTAAGAAAATTACTTCTTATGGTATGTTTGTAGATGTTGGTGGTATGGACGGTCTTGTTCACTACTCACAAATCTCTCACAAAGGTCCAGTGAACCCATCGAAGTATTTTGCTGAAGGTGATGAAGTAAACGTTATCGCTTTAGACTATGACAAAAAGAAAAGACACCTTTCACTCTCTATTAAAGATGCAAATCCTGATCCTTGGGCTGACATTGATTCAATCATCGGTGTGGGTGATACAGTAACTGCTACAGTTTCTAACATTGAACCTTATGGTGTATTTGTTGATCTTGGTGAAGATCTTGAAGCATTCCTTCATGTATCTGAGATCTCTTGGGATAAAAATGTTAAACATCCAAAAGATTACTTAGAAAACAATTCAGACATCAATGTTGAAGTAATTGAAATCGATAAAGAGGGTAGAAGATTAAGAGTGAGCCTTAAAAATCTTCTTCCAAAACCTATGGATGCATTTACAGCTGAAAACAAAGTTGGGGATGTTGTAACTGGTACAGTAACATCAATCACTGATTTCGGTGCATTTGTAAAAGTTGGTACAGTTGAAGGTCTTCTTCACAATCAAGAAATTTCTTGGGACAAATCTAAGAATGCAAAATCTGAACTTAAAGTTGCTGACGAAGTTGAAGTGAAGATCATCAAAATTGACAGAGATGCAGGTAAGATTTCATTGAGTAAAAAAGCGCTTGAAGCTTCACCGGTAAAAGCATTTGCTGAGACGCACAAAAATGGTGCTATCGTAACAGGAACTGTAAAAGACAAAAAAGACTTCGGTGTATTTATTTCACTTGAAGACAACATTGATGCACTTATCAGAACAGAAGATCTTCACCCACTTAAATTTGATGAGATTGAAAAAGGTCAGGAAATTACAGGTGTTATCAGTTTTATCGATGGTAACACTGATAGAATCAGAGTTTCTGTAAAAAGACTTGAACGTCAAGAAGAAAGAGAAGCAATGGATCAGCTTAATTTGGACCAAGATGACAGCATGACTCTTGGTGATGCATTTGGCGATAAATTTAAAAGATAGTTATTAGAGTAAAGCTTCAAATTATCAAAATGAGGAAATGTACACTTAAGTACATTTCCTTACTTTTTATACTTAATATTGAGTTGCCTTCAGTAGGTGGTTCATACGATTAGTCGTATCCCCCGTACTTTATTGGTACTTCAATTTTCACAAAAATAAAGGTTATAAGATGTCAAAAAAGACGATTGTTGTTTGTGACCATATCCACCAAGATGGATTGGATATTCTTGCTAATGATAGTGAAATAGAATTTATTAATGCAGCAGATGAGCCTAAAGATAAGCTTCTTGCTGAGTTCATTCCTTTAGCAGACGTTGCTATTACGCGTTCATCTACAGATGTTGATGATGCATTTTTAGAAGCAGCCAAAAAAATAACAGCTGTTGTACGTGCTGGTGTTGGTGTGGATAATGTAGATATTCCTGGATCTAGTAAGCAAGGTATCGTTGTGATGAATGTACCTACGGCGAACACTATCGCAGCGGTTGAACTTACTATGACTCACTTACTTTCATGTGTGAGGAAATTTCCTTATGCACATAACAACCTCAAACTCGATCGTGTATGGAGAAGACAGGACTGGTATGGTACTGAACTCAAAGATAAAAAACTGGGTGTGATCGGTTTTGGTAATATTGGTTCACGTGTAGGAAAAAGAGCTAAAGCATTTGAAATGGATGTTATTGCTTATGATCCGTACATTGACCCAAGTAAAGCAACAGATGTAGATGCTTCTTATACCAAAAATTTTGAAGATATTTTAGCATGTGATATCATTACTATTCATACACCTAAAAACTCTGAGACGATCGGTATAATAGGTAAAGACGAAATAGCAAAGATGAAAGATGGTGTGATTCTTATTAACTGTGCCAGAGGTGGTCTTTATGATGAAGATGCACTGTTAGAAGGCCTTACTTCAGGTAAGATCGCAATGGCTGGTATCGATGTATTTAACAAAGAACCAGCGACAGATCATCCTCTTCTTGATCTTGATAATGTCACTGTGACACCTCACCTTGGGGCAAACACAAAAGAGTCACAAAAAAATATTGCAATTCAGGCAGCTGAAAATGCGATAGCAGCAGCAAAAGGTATTTCATACCCGAATGCACTGAATTTACCTATTAAAGAAAATGAATTGCCTGATTTTGTAAGACCATATCTGGAACTTATACAAAAGATAGGTCACATGTCTGCACAGGTCACGAAAAGTGCTGTGAAGTCTATTAGAGTAACGGCAGCAGGTCCTGTGGCTGAACATTTAGAATCTATGAGTACCTTTGCAACTGTAGGTGTACTTACAGAGTCTTTGGGTGATCAAGTAAACTACGTAAATGCTGAGTTTGTTGCTGATGAACGCGGTATAGAAATTACAAAAGAAGTAAAACCAAATAACAGTGGATTTACCAATAAAATTGGTATAAAACTGACGACTACAGAGGGAACTATCTCTATAGAAGGAACTGTGTTTGATGACAGTGAACAGCGTATTATTGAAATAGATGATTATATCTTGGACGTTGAACCAAAAGGTACGATGATCTTCTTTAGAAATACAGATACTCCGGGTGTAATCGGTGATGTAGGTAGAATCATGGCTGAAAACGGTTTGAACATCTCTGACTTTAGACTAGGACGTGACAGTAAGAAGCAAGCGCTTGCAGTTGTACGCGTAGATGGTCAAATTAAAAAAGAACTTCTTGAAGAACTCGCTTCATTGGAAGCATGTATTAGCGTTTCTCACGCGACACTCTAAAAACTAAGTGGATTTTCCACTTAGTTTATTGTTTCATCTCTCACCTCTTTTTAGCATTTATAGTTCATTTCATTTTTATTACTCAAAGTTAATCTATTTTGACGATAAGTTTAATCACTTTTAATTATTTCTATATATTGGCTTTATCGCAAAAAAGTATTACTTAAGCTATAATATAATTTAGTAATAGTGGGAGTGTATTTTATGAAAAAATATCTGATTTTCCTTTTGGGATGGCCATTATTTGCCGGCTTAAATAACTTAGAAATCAATCAAGCTGTTTCTATGCTGGAAAAGAATAACTTAGAGTTAAAAATATCCCATTTTAATGAACAGATGAAAGCCTATGAAGCACTTGCTGCGAAAGGGAATCATTACGGTAAGTTAGATGTGTCTGTGACCGGTATGCGTTCAAATGATGCCGGAAATGTGTTTGGATTTAAATTACAAAGTCGTGAAGCTACTTTTACAGATTTCGGATTTGCAGACGGTGTTGATGCAATAACACCGCCACCATCATTAAATTATCCAGAAGCAAGAAACCACTATCAGACAAAAATTTCCTATATGTTACCTCTCTATACCGGTGGAAAGTTATCAGAGTACGGACGTATTACAGATGCTTTACATGGTATGAGTCAGTGGGATACACAAAAGCTTTTGAACGAAAAAATATTTCAGACAAAAAAAGCATTTTATGATATCTCCTTGGTGGACAACTATATTTTGAATCTTTCTAAGATCATTAAAAATATTGATCATTTAGAATCGATCGTCAAAAGCATGAGAGAAGAGGGATATGCAAAAGATATTGATCTTCTTGAAGTACAGGCTCGTAAGGCTGAGGCAGAGAGTATGTATAATCAGGCTAAACTCAACAGGGATCTAGCCTATCAATTTCTTTCATTTTTATTGAATGAAGAGGTTAGTACTATTAAAAAAGTGAATGATATGGCACCTATGCCAAGCGTTGATACTGCAGAAGTAGAAAGTAACAATATAGATATACAAAAAGCACTTTTAGGATTACAGATCAGTGAAATGGCAATGAAGGTTGAAAAAGCGAATTATTTACCGACTGTTGGTGCATTTGGTGAGTATGGAAGTGCAGACAATGCACGTTGGAATGAGTTTGAAGAAAAAGACGCCTATACGGTTGGTGTACAGTTGAAGTGGAATGTATTTAATGGTGGTATTGATGCTGCCAATCTTGAGAAAGTAAAAGTAAATCACCTCAAAGTGCAAAATCAAGTCTCATTGGCTAAATCTGGGGTTGCTTTGAAAGTCAAAAAACTTGAAACAGAAATTCTAAGTAAGAATGCAGATGTAAAGAGTTATCAAAAACAATTACGTTTTGCAAAAAAAGTATATGAGAACTATCGTTCCCGTTATAAAGAGGGAATTGTCTCTATTTCAGATGTTTTGATCAAACAATCTAGAGAACTCGAAGTATTACTGAAGTTGCTCACTGCAAAAAATGAACGCAATACCAAGATCTTTGAACTAAACAGTATTTTAAACACAGGAGGAAATGTATGAATCAGTTTGTTGGATTTATTGTAGTAGTGTTGATGACATTATCTGTAGAGGCTCAAGAAGTAAGTGTAAGTGGTCCTTCGGGTTCAGCCAAGCAAAAAATGTCGGATGAGCTGGCAGCAACAACTATAGAATTAAGTGGTTCAGTCGTGTCAGATAACCAAAAAATGCTCACCAGCCGTTATATGGGATATGTAAAAAATATGGCAGTCTCTGAAGGGGATATTGTTAAAAAAGGCCAACTTTTGTATGAGATTGATTCAAAAGAAATTGAATCGGCAGAAAGACAGGTTGATTTGGCTATCTCTCAAGCGAGATTAGCACTGCAAATGAATAAGAACCAGTATAATAACGTATTGACCAACCTTGCTAGACATGAAAGACTTTATAAGAAAAAAATGGTTTCTAAATATGAGTTCGAAATGTTACAGTTGGCAGAAAAAAATCTTAAAGATATGGTTACTATCTCCGAAAAACAAGTAAATCAGGCGTTAGCAAAAAAGGATGAAGTGTTAAATCAGTATAATTATTTAACAATACTTGCACCCAATGACGGTGTGATTGTAGATAAACGTCTTAATGAAGGGGAAATGGCCATTCCCGGTATGCCAGCGTTGGTTCTCACTGATCTCAGTAGACTAAAGATCATAGCTGAGATATCTGAATCACAACTCAAATATATTAATTTGAAGAAAAAAGTGTATATTGAAGTGCCTTCTATCGGTTTCAGAACAACGGGGATCATTGTTTCAATTATTCCAAGTTCAAATCCAATGACACATAAGTTTAAGATCAAAATTAAGTTTGATCTTCAAGGACACTCTGTGTATCCTGGAATGTATAGTAAAATTATTATTAAGTAGGTAGTATGGAACATAAAAAAGAATATGAAATCGTAAACGTAGCAGGGAGACTTGCTAAAGGTTTTTTACATAATCCTCTCACCATTGTTTTAGGAGTAATTCTGTTGTTGGTGGGCTATATTGCACTGAATACTATGCCAAGAGAAGAAGATCCTCAAATTGCTATTTCGGGTGGAGCAATTATTGTTGCTATGCCAGGTGCTACACCTGAAGAGATAGAAAATATTATTGTGAAACCATTAGAACGTAAACTTCGTGAAGTACGTGGTATAGAACATATATATGGTATGGCTATGGATAACGTAGGTGTCGTAAATGTTATGTATTATATTGGTGAGGATAGAGAAGATTCAAATTTAAAACTCTATGACAAAGTCATGCAAAATATGGATGCTATGCCTAAGGGGGTTATGCAACCCAGTGTTAAACCATTTGATATTGATATTGATATTCCTATTGTGACAGTCTCTTTTTATCCTAAGGATCAAGTAACGGTGAATGAGGTTGCACTTTTTAAGGTAGTAAGAAGAATACAACAAAAGATCAATAGTGTAGATAATGTAGCAAAAACGACACTGAAAGGTGCACGCAAGGAACAGTATAACATTGAAGTTGACATGGGAAAACTTTCTGCCTATCATCTTTCATTGGGACAGATTATGCAAGCAGTTCAGTCTGTTGCGGTAAATGTACCTGATGTAAAAGGGAGAACGATAGATAACAAATTGGTTATTTTTGGTGTGAAAAATGCTATCGAAAGTGTTGAAGATGTAGGTGATATTATTGTTGCACAGTATATGGGATCACCTATTTACTTGAGAGATGTTGCCTCTGTTAAAGCGGGACTTGATATACAAAACTTCCAAACGGCGAAGATACTCTTTAAAGATACAGTCAAAGATGGGAGTAAAGCACATACTCAATCAAAATTAAGTAGTGAAAGAAGTCAAATTACCTTGACTGTTTCAAAACTTGCAGGGACGAATGCTGTATTTGTTTCAGAAGATGTTCTTTCCGTATTAACTGCACATAATAAAGAGTTTGAAAGACTGGGCATGGGTTATATCGTGACCAGGAACTATGGTGAACGTGCAAATGAAGCGGTAAATGAGTTGATGCATCACCTTATCATTACGATTATTATTATTGCCTTGATGTTGGTTTTTGCTTTGGGTTGGAGAGAATCTATCATTGTTACATTCACAGTACCTGCGATTTTAGCAGTCACACTTTTTACTGCATGGATGACGGGTCAGACAATGAACAGGATCACCCTTTTTGCACTTCTACTCTCTTTGGGTTTACTTGTAGATGCTGCAATTATTGTTATAGAAAATATACATAGACACTTGCATAGTCATGGTGTTGAAGACAAAGAGATGGGTGCACTGCTTGTTGAAGCCACGGATGAGATAGGTGCACCAACGAACATTGCGACTTTGGCCATTATCCTTACTATGGTTCCGATGGCTTTTGTTGGAGGGATGATGGGATCATTTATGAAACCTATCCCGTATAATGTGCCTGTGGCGTTGATCGCTTCATTGTTTGTAGCCTATATCTTTACGCCTTATTTGAGTTTAAAACTATTGAAAAAGCCAGAGCATGGTGACGATCATGCAACGCATGATGAAGAAGGATCAAAATAATGAAAAATCTTGAAAGTTTTATTTATGCTATTCTTGATAGTAAGAAAAAGAAAAAACTGGTTATTGTTTTAACTGCTGCTGCATTTTTCCTTTCACTTTTGATGTTTCCGACCAAATTGGTCTTGGCTAAAATGTTACCAGGTAAAAGTGATAACACCTTTTCTATCTATGTCGATACACCTACGGGGTCATCGATAGAACAAACAAAAGAAGCAAGTACATGTGTAATCGAGTTTTTGAAAAAAGAAAATGAAGTAATGAATATCGAACTCTTTTTAGGACAGGGTATTCCACTTGATTATGCGGGGCTTGTAAAAGGTGCGAGTATGAAACGTACTGAAAATGTTGCAGAAATTGCAGTCAATCTTACCGATAAACATCATCGTGTCGAGCCCTCATTTCTTATGGTACAGCGTTTAAGACCTGAGATTAAAAAAGCATGTTTACCTTTGACAGAAGGTACAAATATTAAGTTTGTTGAACAGCCTTCAGGTCCTCCTACTTTGGCTTCTATAGTTGTTGAGATACATGGAGAGAACTTAGAAGCAGTGAGAAAAATTTCTACTAAAGTAGCAAATATCTTAGCAGAAACTGAAGGTCTCGTAGATATTGATATCATGGCTGATGACATCTATGATAAGTTTGAACTCATACCCGACAAAGAGAAGATTCCTAGAAGCGGATTGAGTGTGGAACAGGTCAATAATATCCTGTATCTTGCGTTTGAAGGTATGGTTATTACACATAAAAACTCTAAAAATTCTCCAGATCAGATACCTATGTTTTTGGTTTTAGATAAGGAGAGTAAAAAATTAGCTGCAGCAAATGAAGAGGTACTGCAAAGTAAGCTTTCATCACTTAACTTAATGAATATGAGAGGGATGATGGTACCATTAAGTGAAGTTGTAAGCCTTCGTAAAGTGAAGTCAAACCCTATGATTATGCACAAAGATCTTTCACGTATGGTAAATGTCGTTGCAGAGACTGATATGGTTTCTCAACTTTATCCATTATTGCACGCGCGTGGTGTGATGCTTGAAAAATTTGAAAATGATTATTTTATTACTAAAGCAGACTTTTCAACCTATATGTTTGACTTTACTTTAGAAGATAAAATCTCACATGAAAAATTTCTGATACGTTGGGATGGTGAGATGAAAGTGACACTTGATACTTTTAGGGACTTAGGTGCTGCATTTATATCTGCCTTGATATTGATTTTCTTGTTGTTAGTTATTTATTATAGGAGTTTTGCTATAAGTGGTATCGTACTGTTAGGTTCATTCCTTTCACTTATTGGCGTTATTGTGGGACACTGGGTTGCCAATTGGTTTACCTCTGAGACCTTCTTCTTGACAGCGACTTCCCTAATCGGATTTATTGCACTGATAGGGATTAGTTCAAGAAACTCATTGCTTCTTATAGATTTTGCTAAGTCTTTGATGGAGTGTGAAGGTATGAAAAAACGTAGAGCTATTGCGGTTGCTGCAGCCACAAGAGCAAAACCTATTGCTCTCACTGCAGTGGCAATCATTCTGGGCTCTGCATTACTCGCTGGTGACCCAGTATTTGGTGGATTGGGTGTTGCACTTATTTCCGGTACAGTTGCGGCAGTATTTGTTTCATTACTTTTTATCCCGGTACTAATGGATAACTCAAAAGCGATGGATTTTGATATTGTTGACCAGTGTGATAGTAAAAATCATTCTATCACGAAATAATCTTCTTTTATGCACCCATTAAGGGTGCCCCTATAACCTTTTACCAAGCATTCGCTATAATCACTCATAATTTTTAAGGAGCTAAAATGGCTACAATTGGAATGGGTGATATCAAAAAAGGTACGAGACTCGAGATTACAGGAAACCCTTATAAGGTTACAGACTTTCAGCATGTAAAGCCAGGTAAAGGTGCAGCGTTTGTACGTATGAAGATCAAGAACCTTTCTACAGGGAAAACGATTGAAAAAACAGTACATGCAGGTGATAAATTTGAAGTACCTGAACTTGAACAAAAAACGATGCAATACCTTTATGATGATGGTGAAATGCTTCAGTTTATGGATACAACTACTTTTGAGCAAATAGGGCTTACACATGAGCAAGTAGGCAAAGATACTTTTGATTATATGATCGATGGTATGGAAGCTGAAGTTTTGTTTCACGGAGGCAAAGCTATTTCAGTAGAGATAGCACAAACGGTTGTACTTAAGATCGTAGAAACACCACCTAACTTCAAGGGTGACTCACAAGGTGGTAAAAAACCGGCTACACTTGAAAGTGGTGCTGTTGTACAAGTACCTTTCCATGTTCTTGAAGGTGAAATGATCAAAGTGGATACTGTTGAGGGTAAATATTTGGAGAAAGCTAAATAAGACGTTTCCAGATTAAATATGACTGATATTGAAGTCATATTTCAAAGGGTATTTCATTTTATAGTACATACGACTTTCGTATGTACCTTTTTATAAACTATTACTTCCTTTTCTTCTTAAATACTTTTTCACAATCTTTTATCATTGCATCAGGTATACTCGCAATGGTCATGAACTCAGTCATTTTTAACATCGGGTACATATAGGCAATGTAGTACTTGGGATCAAGTATTTTTGCTTTTCCATTCTCAATGAGGATTGGGTAAGGAAGCATTGCGGCATTCTTTCTACCAATCCTTCTTGTAAAGCCACCGGTTCTTCTAGAAAGTTGAATACCAATAAGTGTTGAACCATTTTCCAGCGTTTGTGTGAAGAGCACTTTCTTGTTATCTTTGATCTTTTCTAAAAGATCATTTCCAGAAGCTACTTCTATCATATCTTCATAATGAGGCATACCGTTCATAAATTGGTATTTTGGTAAGAGCTGGAACTTGAGTACATCTTTTGAATTTTTCAAACTAGGAAAATGCTCGATAAGTTTGACTAAGATTTTCTTGGCTGATTTTTCATCAAAGTCACTTTGTAAAAATCCTTTTGCCATATAAAGAGGGTTGGTGATACTGATCGTTTTCTTTTTTGTATCTACAAGTACACGTAATGATGCTATAAAGCCTCTATTTACTTTACTTGCCATACTGACTAAGGACTTATCTGTAAAGACTACTGAGATGAGTGTACCCTTTTTATCAACTGGGACAGATGTCAAGACTTCAAACCCTGCCGCCTTGAGTTTTTCTTCTACCGTTTTTACATCCATAAATTTCCCACGAAGATGCGCTGCTATTCTCCCATGGTTCACTTCTCCGATATTTGTATTGGCGCTTTGTTTCATTTTCTTTTGTTTGTCAAATTTATGAGGTATGTAATTTGGCGGTATACGCTTCGAGAATTTAATACTTCGATCTAAAGTATCTTGATTTTTTTCAGAGAGGACAACCGTACATACTTCTGGCACAGATGGTATGATAATATTGACATTACCACTCGTAGTTTTAAACGTTTGTACTTCTTCTGCTTTCGCTTTTGTACCTGGTAGAGGTTTAACTTTTGGTACAGGTTTAACTTCTGGTACTTTAGATACATCATCTGGTGTATCTGCCTTCTTTTCTGGATTGCTTGTGTCAGTTTGAAGCAGTGTATTGGTATTGGATGTAGCTTTCATACCCAATGCAGTGAGGATCTCAGGTATCTCTTTATCCAGTTTATTGACAAGTCCTACTCTTTTCTCATCAGAGATATTTAAGGTAGTTGACCAGTTCTCAAGTCTTAGCATACCTACAACAAGTTTGTTGGTTCCTTTCTTGATGTATACGTACATGGTACAAGGTGCAAAAAGACCTGCTTCGGGGTGGGCACCTTTGGTGTCAAACACATTGTATGAGAACTCTAAGTGACAGAGTGAATAGGTCCAGAAAGCATCATACCCTTCCAGGATCTCTTCAGCATCATCTCTGCCTTCCATGAAATTGTGGTATCCGGCGATAAGATATTGTTTATCGATAAATGCGAGTTCAAATGTGTTTTGGAACTCTTCAAGAAATTCATCTAGGTCTTCAGGTGCATCAAATTCATATTCAAAGTTATGCATACGGTTTTCTGGGAGTTTTTTATAAGACTGGTATGATTTTGTATATTTGAGCCCTTTAGCTCTGAATTCTGCTTCTACTTTGGCATCAAGGGGTTTAATGGAAGCTATAAATGTTTCTCTTACTTTTTTGTCTTCGATCCCTATCATATCTAGAAATGCTGTTGGCATGATATGGCCGACATGTGTTACATTTTCATCTAATTTTTTATAGATCAGCATATTAAATGGAGCAGTAGATGCGATACGTGGATCTATATTAAGAAGTGGCAAGATCTCCTTATCATTGACCACAGATAAAAAACTGAGTGTATCTAAGACGGTTGAACCATACTTGTCCTCATATTGGTCATTGACTCTATGGTGCGGATCTGTGAGTTCGTAGTCAATTGTTCCTAACTCTTTTTCAATGATACCCTTATATGGTTTTTCTACATTGCCTTGGAGTGTATATATCACGGCTAAAGCATTCTTTGGAACAGGTACTTCTTGCACGATGAGTGGCTCAATCTTTATAGGCCCTTCTTTAGGGACTATCTTGCTTTCTACTGTGGCTTTTTTAACATTTGATGCCGGCACTGAAAGTACTTTTGGTGTGTGTGTCAGTGGATTTACATTTGAGACTGCTGTCATACCAAATGTAGTTAGTATTTCAGGTATTTCTTTGTCAAGCTGTTCTATAAGTTCAAGTCTCTGTGTATCGGTAATCTCCAGTGTATCAGACCAGTTATGTAGTCTAAACATTCCAACGACAAGTTTATTGGTTCCTTTTCTGATATACATATACATGGTACAAGGAGCAAATAAACCAGCTTCTGGACGTGCGCCTTCATTGTCAAACATGTTATATGAAAATTTTAGATGACAAAGAGAATAGGTCCAAAAAGCATCATAGTCTGAGAGTATATCTTCAGCATCATCCATAGATTCAAAAAAGTCATGATAGCCAGCGATGAGATATCCTTTGTCAATAAAAGCGAGTTCAAATGTATTTTGGAATTCACCCACAAAATCGTCTATGTCTTCGGGTGCTTCAAATTCATATTCGAAGTTGATCATTCTTTGTTCAGGAAGTTTTTTATACGGCATATACGATATTTGACCGCCTAATTCTTCTGCTATTAATGCATCCAGTGATTTAAATGTAGCAGTAAATTTCTCTCTGACTTCTTTGTCTTCTATGCCCAATATGTCTAACATTATTTTAGGCATTAGGTGCCCGACATGTGTTTTGTTTTCATCAAGTTTTTTGTGTATGAGCATATTGAATGGTGCAAAACCTGCTATACGAGGATCAATGTTAAGGAGTGGTAAAATCACTTCATCATTGACTACAGGCATAAAACTGAGTACATCGAGTACAGTTGAACCATACTTTGTTTCATACTGGTCATTGACTCTTTTATGTGGATCTGAAAGTTGGAAACCTATACTTTTCAGTTTCTTCTCTACAAGCGTATTATACTGTTCCTGTACATCACCGTCTATGGTATAGAAGACAGCCAGTGCATCTTCATTCGTAGCTGTAGTAGGAGTGCTTTCTTGTGTGGAAGTAGCGAAAAGTAGAGCCGGTAGAAGTAGAGTAAAATAGAGTATTAGATTTTTAACAGTATTCACATGAATCCTTTGGACAAGTATTATCTATAGGATATCATAGAATTTATATATATAATAAATAGAAGTTATGATTTTTGTTGATGAAGAGTGAAACGCTACCAAAAGTGACTGGTAATTTAGAGAGATAAAGAAGCAGGGTTTCCCCTTCTCCCTTATGCAAAATCAATGATTAATTAATCGTTTATTGTTTTAACAGAATCGTTGATATTCTCAGAAACAGATTTCACTGATTCTCTATTATCGTTAGAAGCAGTTTTCACTGAATCCGCTGTATTTTCATTTACTGACTGAACAGAAGCTCTTGAATCACTAGAGATTGTTTTTGTAGAGTCATTTGCATTTATCGCTACTCTGTCTATAGAATCTTTTGAGTCATTAGAGATTGTTCTTGTTGTCCTGTTCATATCATTAGAAACAGTCTTAACAGAATCTCTTGAATCATTAGAAACAGTTTGTACAGAATCTCTTGAATCATTAGAAACAGTTTGTACAGAATCTCTTGAATCATTAGAAACAGTCTTAACAGAATCTTTAGCATCATTAGATACAGTAATTGTAGAGTCTTTCATATCTGTACTAAGATTTGTACCACTCTCTTTCATATCAGAAGTTGTCGTTCTAAGTGAATCTTTAGTATCAGTTGAAAGATCAGTAGTTGCTTTGCTGATATCAGCAGTTGTATTTACTTCCATTGTTTTAATGTCATCAGACACTTTCATTGAAGTATCTTTAGCATCAGTACTTACATTAGTCACAGTTCTTTCCGCACTTTGTGTCGTTTCAACTGCACCGTCTTTCATAGTAGTAACAGAATCTTTTGCATCTTTACTCATACTGACAGCAGCCTCTTTCATATCTTTGAACATATCATTCAAGTCAAAATCAGCTTGTACGCTTGTTAACAATAATGCAGCTAGTGCCACAGAAGTTGTAATCATTCTTTTCATTTGTATTCCCTTTTATAAGTTTTTATAAATGTATAATATCAAATATTATGTTAAATATAACTTAACGTTTAT
>JAGSGJ010000048.1 GCA_023955225.1 Sulfurovum sp. | reverse complement strand
TATGACCCTGACGCACCAACAGGTAGCGGATGGTGGCATTGGCTGATAGTGAACATTCCTGCTGACACCAATAAGATAGTTGCCGATGCTTCGGCAAAAAAGACACTGCCAAAAGGTGCATTGGAAACAACGACTGATTATGGGAGTTCCGGTTTTGGTGGGGCATGTCCTCCACAGGGAGATAAAGCCCATCGCTATGTATTTACGGTACATGCATTGGATGTGGAAAGTTTACCTGTAAAGGCGGAGACTAAGAGTGCAGTGGTAGGCTTCATGATAAACAAAAATACCATTCAAAAAGCCTCTGTGATCTCTTATTATCAAAGAGATTAAGTCTTTATGGTTTCCTCTTCTATCCATTGAAGGTAGGGTACATTCGCACCTGTCAGTGGCACCATGATGATCTCTGGTACGTCATAGGTATGCAGTTGTTCGATCTCTGTTTGAACCTTCTCAAAGAGCGACTTCTTTGTTTTCATCTGAAGGAGTATCTCTTCAGATTTTATGATTTTTCCTTGCCAGCGATAAGCACTTTGTATGGTTGTGTATTGTACACAGGCGATAAGTTTTTTTTCCAGGAGCAGTTGTGTGATGGCATTGGCATTTTCTTTTGAATCTGTGGTGGTACTGATGACACCGTAATCAGAGGCTTCCATTCTCTACCTTTTCTATAAAATCTTCTACACAAACTGCAACCATATTGTACACATGTTCAAACCCTTCAAAGCCATCAAAGAAGTAAGGATCAGGTACATCTTCCCCCTGAAAGTTTCCAAAGTCACCTATAAGATGGACGTTGCTAAATCCAAAGGCTTCCAGATCGGTTTTGTTTTGTTTGTCCATGGCTACAACATACTCAAAGAGTGCAATATCCTCTTTTGTGATGGGCCGAGATTGTTGTTGACTAATGTCAATATTATACTGATCGGCGATCTTAATAGAGTGGGGACAAGGTTCTTCACCTTTATGCCAGTTACTTGTTCCTGCCGAGTCTATGAAAAGTGCAAGGTTCTTTTTGTTGACTAGTTGCTCTGCTACACCATGAGCAAGAGGACTACGACATATATTTCCCAAGCATACGAATAATATACGATTCATCATTTTCCTTTCATCATTTTTCTTTTATAACTATATTGTACAATAGCAAAAATATTAGGATGATTTGATGAGAAGAGTAATAACTTTATTATTTATCATGACTTTAATGTTATCTGCCAAAGATTATACAAAAAATCCAGAGACTATCTCCTTTATGACTGAATTGGTTCAAAAGGATGGCTTTAAAAGAGATGAGCTCGAGAAACTGTTTTCAAATGTAAACGTACAGGACTCAGCACTTCGTGCCTTCCGTCCAAGAGTAAAGAAGCAGCAAACACCTGAGCAGATCGCTGCCTTAAAAAAACGTTATCCCAAATATGGTGCATGGGATCGTTACTCAAAATATAAAATAAGTGATTCACGTGTACAACAAGGTGTAGAATTCATAAAACGGCATCAAAAGATATTTGATAATGTGGAAAAAAAGTATACTGTACCTAAGGAGTACATAGCAGCTATTATAGGCATAGAAACTGCATATGGTAAGAATGTTGGAAAATATCCGGTATTTGATACGCTGAGTACCTTAGCTTTTGAAAAGAATAGGAGAAACAATTTTTTTAAAAAGGAATTGATGAAGTTCATACATCTTTCTAAAACGGAAAAATTTAATCCTAAAAATGTGTATGGATCTTATGCCGGTGCTATTGGGTTAGGGCAGTTTATGCCAAGCAACTATGGAGCATATGGTGTGGATTTTAATGGTGATGGTAAAATTACGCTTCAGAAAGCGGAAGATGCTATAGCAAGTATTGCGAACTATATGAAACAAAATGGTTGGCGAAAGGGTGAACCTGTCGCGACCAGAGTCGGGTATGAAGGGATGCGGTTTAAAACTTATGAAACCGGGTACAGAAAAACCTATAGTCGTTCCCAACTCAAAGGTATCAAACCAAAAGTGAAGTGGGACTATAAAGATAAAGTACGTCTTATTAAACTGAATAAAAAGATGTATGATGAACTCTGGTATGGTACAAAAAACTTTTTTGTGATTACACGTTATAACCATAGTGCTTATTATGCAATGTCAGTGCATCAATTGGCTACAAAAATCGAAGCTAAGATGAAAGAGGAATAGTATGAAAATCAATGTAATTATTATCGATAAAAAAGGGAAAGATAACTTATATGCCGGTTTGATAGAACATTATAAAAAGATAGCAAAACCTTTTGGAAAAGTCGAAGTCATTGAAGTTTTTGATAAAGAGATAGCCAAAGCACAAGATATATCACCAGAGGCTGCTCAAAAATCATACACTAAGGCATTAGAAAAGTATTTGGATTCTGGTATAAATATAGCGTTAGATCCATCTTCTAAAGAAGTGGATAGTCATGAATTCGCAAATTTGCTTAAGGATAGCGTTCAGGTGAATCTCTTTATTGGCGGTGCATACGGCTTTGAGAGGGATTTTTTGGCTAAATGTAATAATACAATATCATTTGGTAGAATAACGCTTTCACATAAACTTGTGAAAGTTGTTTTGATGGAACAGATTTTTAGAGGTCTGACCATTAACAATAATCATCCATATCATAAATAGGAAAACCTTAAATGTTAACAGAAACAGAGTTAAATGATTTTCAAAATAAATTACTAGACAGAAGAGTACAGATAGAAAAAAACCTTAGAGGTACTACCCTTGAATTAGAAGGGATGAGAGAACTTGAATTGAATGATGAAGGTGATTATGCCGCTGCATCTGCAGAAACTATTATAGATAGTGCAATTTTGGTACAACAGCGTAAAGAATTAAACGAAATTGAACTTGCTTTAGATAAAATAAAAATAGGAACTTTCGGTATATGTGAAATGTGTGAAGAGCCTATAGGCAGACGACGTCTAGAAGTGAAGAACTTTGCACGTTTTTGTATTACATGTCGAGAGATCACTGAAAAAGAAACCAAATAGATTTTCTATTTTAAAGCAACAGAATACGCGAATTCTCTGATGAAGGGAATAGAGTGTTTACGTAGAGATATGAAGCTTTACTCTATTTGGGTTGCTAACACAATAAGGGGATAAAATGAGACTTGCTCTGTATATTTTTGCTACTTTTGCACTGATGGTAATTATTGCTGCGTTTACTTACACTGTTAACCCGGACCACTATACGATAGAGTTGATGGGGATTAATTTTAGTTTTCCAGTAGCTGTATGGATCGTTCTACCTATGCTACTTTTACTCATCTTCACATTGGTACATATGTTTTTTTATGGTTTAAAAAATTATTTCATACTTAAAAAATGGCAAAAAGACGCAAATACTTTAGAAGATGCACTCTACTGGTCACTGGTTAATGAACCAAAAGAACAAAAGTATGGGATAGATGTAGTAGGAAACTCTGCATCACTTTTAGGAAAAGCATCTCTCAATATTTCTGACAATATGGAAGGTTTAACACCAAGACTTACTCGTGTTGTCAATATCATACAGAAAATAAAAAATGGTGATTATGTTGACTTTAAAGAAGAAAAAATGACTAAAGTCTTTAATGTAGGTAACCCAATTTTGACACAGAATAGACTGAACCGTCTAGAATCTGATGATAAATTCGTTTCAGATGTGCTGAAGTCTACTTCAGAATACACTGAGATTGTAAAGGTAGAAGCACTTGAGACCTTTGCTCGTAAAGAGAATTTTGTAAAAGCCCAAAAATATGCGAAAGTTTTTGATATTAAAAGTTTTTTTACTATGCTTGAAAGAGTTACTGAAGAAGACAATCTCGAACTTACACCTGAGATACTTACAGATTTTGTAAAGGCACTTGATCTTAGCTGCCAAGACTTTATTAAAATTGTTTCAGTGACTAAGAAATATTTTAACCCGGAAGAAAACCTGACACTTTTCAGAGGCTATCAGCTTGAAAATCCTAAGGCACAAAATGCCTATCTTTATCTTCTATTTGAATATGAGTTATTGGAACAAGTTGCAATCTATTTGAATGAACAAGAAGAAAATGAATTTATAAAGTTTAGAGCACTTTGGCAATTGAAACAAGAACACAGTAAATATAAATTAGAAGATATTATCGATATAGACTCCATTTGTAATGAAACTAGACTTTAGTAAGACTTTCTACATAGAACATTTTTTAGGCAAAGCCAAAAAAATTGCGTTGTCACTAGGACAACTTCAGCACTTAGCTCATACGACTAGTCGTATATTACAAGGTATGTAATGGCTACACTAGATTTTTCCAAAACTCTTTATGCTTTAGCCCCTCTTGCGGGCTTTACCGACCTCCCTTTTCGTTCCGTTGTTAAGAAATTTGGTGTTGATCTAACCATTTCAGAGATGATAAGCTCTAATGCATTAGTCCATAACTCTAAGAAAACATATCGTATGCTGGAGAAAAGTCCTATAGAAGACCCATATGCTATCCAAATAGCGGGTTCTGACTTAGATGTTATTAAGCGTGCAGTGGAAATTATCAATGAAAGAGATGGTATTACGACGATAGATCTAAATTGTGGCTGTCCCGCACCAAAAGTAGTGAATAATCTTCAGGGATCATCTTTGCTTACAGACCTTCCTCAAATGGCTAAGGTGATAGAAACGATTAAAAAATACTCCAACAAAGAATATACTTCAGTAAAGTTTCGTTTAGGCTTTAACGAAAAAAACCATGAAGAGATAGCACGACTATGCCAAGGATCTGGAGCAGACTACATCGCTGTACATGGAAGAACAAGAGCAGGCAGATACAAAGCACCTGTAGATTATGATGCGATAGCTGAGGTAAAACAAACTGTATCCATACCAGTCCTTGCTAACGGTGATATAGACTCTCCTGCTAAAGCGAAATGGGTACTGGAACATACGGGTGCAGATGGCATCATGATAGGACGTGCAGCGGTAGGCAAGCCATGGATATTTAAACAGATCAAAGAGGGGATGGAAGAACCGACCTCAGAACTCATCAAAGAAGTTGTTTTGGAACATTTTGACCAAATGATAAAACATTATGACAAGTATGGAGCGATTGTCTTTAGAAAAAACCTTCATTCATACTCTAAAGCCGGCTATCAAGGGGCTTCTGTATTTAGAAATGATGTGAATCGAATAGAAGATCCAAAAGAAATGAGAGCAGTGATAGAAGCATTTTTCTCTCAGCCTCTTTTGCATGAAGTTTGATGCACATCAAATCTCTTAGAGATCAATTAGAGTATACTCTCCCAAAAATCAGGATTCTCTCATGACCTTTGTTATTATTAAAACCATCCACCTTTTTGCAGCATTCATTTACGGTGGATTTCTCATCGTTGATAATCTTTTTTTAGTGCATATACAAAAATCATATGATACACAAGAGCACAAGAAGATCAGAGAATCATTTATGAAATATGTGCGTAAAGTGGTGCCTCCTAGTCTTTTAGTAGCAGTACTTACAGGACTTTATCTTATCACACAGGTATTTGGTACGTTTGGTGAAGAGGGGATGAGCTCATTTCAAATGATGCTTTCACTCAAAGCTTTCTTGGGGATATGGCTGGGGATAAGAGGTTTTGCACAGGTCTATCTGGGTATTCAACCTTTGGTATTTAAGAGCCATGTGCTACCCTTTGCTTTTGTTGTCACGATACTCTTTTTATCTCAGTTTATGTATATATAAAAACTAATCAGATTTACGAGAATTTTCTACAAGTATAGAGAGCACAAAACTGGTAAATACAAAGCCTAAAAAGAGGAAGAATCCTACCTGTAAGTCGGTACCGTTAGACGTAATAACATTGACAGGTGCACTTTGTTCTACCAGTTTTTTTAACTCATTTTCTATCATGCTGTCAAGTCCTAAATATGCCATAAATATGGAAACAACCATAACATCCGCCATAGACCATTTTGTAGAACGCAATGCGAAGAAACGTACAATGGCATTGTTCCCTATAAAACTTCTACTATAAAAGTATAGATAAGTAGAGATAAGTTTTAAAGTCGGAAAAATGATACTGAACATAACCAACAGTACTCCTACAAATATCATCTTGATCTCATCAGATTCCAACAATAATTGGGCCAGGTCAGAGATGCTTTTACTTTTAAAAAAAATGACTTGATCTGTAAAAGTAAGGGGTTTCTCCAGTATGATGAAGTAGAGTTTATTTATTTTAGCTTCAATATCGAGCATAGGTAGAAATAGACCAGCAATTAACAAGGCAATACTTGTCACAGAAAGTAAGAGTAGTGAAATAGACTTTAGTATGGTTCCTTGAAGTAAAATAAGTATGATCAGGATAACAGCCATAGATAAGATAGCTATAGTATAGAGGTTCAGCTCCTCTGATCTTTGTTTGAGTTGTGCATCTAAAAGAGTACTGCATGTTTCAAAGTCATTACATTGATAGACTTCGAGTATTTGATTGTATCCACTCATATCAACGGGAGCAAGATTGGTTTTCATGAATTGATGCAGTTTGTCTTTCATGACCGCTTTGAGGATCTTTTGATTTGCAGGTTTTTCAAGTTCATTCATCACAGCATCAGTATATTGAGGTACTTTTTTTCTTAAGTTTCTAATATCGACAAGCTCATCGGTGATCATTTGTTTGGTATCACCTAACAGGCTCTTAAAAAAACCTCTTTTGCTTTCGTTCTTTCTTCGTACTGTTTTGTCTGCTTCAACAATGAGTGTATCTATAACAGTTTCTACATATTTTTTGATCTCTTCACGACTTGTTGAAGTAAAATCAAATTCATCAATCTTTTGACGAAAGACAGCTGAGATTTTCTCTGTCCATACGTTAGAATTGAGTAGACCATACTGCAGGCTGTGCAATTGTTCATAATCTACTTTTAAAATTTTTGTTTCTTTACCTGTTTCGATAAGATGTGTTATCGTATAAATCATGGAAGAGAGTAGTAGAACACTCAAGATTATTAACCAATATGAAAATATTTTTTTAATGTTCTGTGTAATAAATGCCATTCTCTTTACTTCCTTGGTTAATTTTCATAATTTTAGTTTTATATACTATGAGTATAGCTAAATTAGTGTAAACATTTAAGAAAAATGTTATAATTCCAACTTAATTTTTGGAGTAGTAGAAATGATCATAGAACTTGGACTTGTGGGTATCTTTATCGGTACGATGTCGGGCTTTTTCGGTATAGGAGGTGGTATGATTCTTGTACCGATACTTTTGGTACTTGGTTTTGACACTAAAGATGCGATTGGTATTTCTATTATTCAAATGGTATTTAGCTCTATTTACGGTTCATACCTGAACCACAGGAAAGGCTCTCTCATCATCGGTGAAGGGATATTTGTAGGCTTTGGGGGCTTTGTAGGTGGATATATCGGTGGATATGTTACACAGTATATCTCAGATATAGTACTGCAATTCCTCTTTTTAGGGCTACTTATATTTGCTCTGTTTAGACTTTTTTTCTCTAAGCATCATGAAGATGACGGTAAGGCGAAGACACTGAATAAAGGATTGCTTTTGGGGATTGGTCTGGGGATCGGTATCTTTTCTATTACACTGGGTATTGGTGGGTCTATCCTACTCACACCGCTTTTAGTGGGGTTATTACATTACCCTATTAAAAAGGCAGTGAGTGCTGGACTGTTTTTTGTGGTATTCTCTTCAGTCGCAGGAATGATAAGCCGACTTACTACCGGAACGATAGATTTTAGCAATGGCTTGATCGTGGCAGTAGCTTCACTGCTAGGTGTGGCATTGGGTATTTGGCTCAAAGACCATGTAAACTCTAAAAATCACAAGATGGCACTTTTAGCACTTTATATGTTTGCTTTGCTTATCTTGATAAAAAAAATGTGTTTTTAATAACTAGGATAAAAGAATGAAGAATGATATGATAAAAGTGTACGGTGCAAGAGAAAACAATTTAAAAAATATAAATATAGAGATTCCTAAAAATAAACTGGTGGTTGTGACCGGTATCTCCGGGTCTGGTAAATCTACGCTAGCCTTTTCAACACTTTACGCCGAAGGACAAAGACGTTACATTGAGTCACTCTCCTCTTATGCACGACAGTTCTTAGGACGTGTTGGTAAACCTGATGTCGATAAGATAGAGGGTTTGACCCCTGCCATCGCGATAGATCAGAAAACAACGTCTAAAAATCCACGCTCTACTGTGGGAACGATTACGGAAATATATGATTACCTTAGACTACTTTTTTCACGTGTAGGAGAGCAGCACTGTCATGAGTGTGGAAAACCCATCTCTTCTATGTCCGCTTCTGACATTATAGAAGAGGTGTTAACACTACCCGATGGAGCAAAACTTGTCATCATGGCACCGCTGGTGAAAGAGAAAAAAGGGAGCTTTTCAGATATGCTGGAGTCTCTTCGTCATAAAGGGTACATTCGTGCAATGATAGATGGTGTAATGGTACGTCTTGATGATGAGATAGAACTTTCTAAAACAAAAAAACATACCATTAAAGTAGTCGTTGACAGAGTCGTAGTAAAAGAGGAGAGTCGTGACCGTATAGGACAAGATGTTGAGAAAGCACTTAAAGAGAGTTACGGTGAGATGGAGATAGAAGTACTCAACTTCGAAGAGCTTGATCTTGACAGACAGCACATCCATTACTCTGAACATTTGGCCTGTTTTGATTGTAAGTTGAGTTTTGAACCTTTGGAACCGGTAAGTTTTTCTTTTAATTCACCTAAAGGTGCCTGCCCTGCCTGTGATGGTCTTGGTATCCGTTATGCCATAGACTTAAAGAAAGTCATAGACTCGGAACTCTGTATAGATAAGGGTGCAGTGAAGATCATGTATGGTTTTAACAAGAGTTACTACACCAAATTCCTTAATGCTTTTTGTGAACAGAACGATATAGATATTAAAACCCCTTATGGTGAACTTGAATCACATCAACAAAAAGCCATACTCTATGGTAATGGTACTACTGTAGACTTTTTATGGAAACGTCATAAACTCAAACGTGAGTGGCCAGGTGTGGTCAAGTTCGCACATGATATGTTTAAAGAGGAAAAAGACCTTTCTGAATATATGACTGAAAAAGTTTGTGATAAGTGTGATGGACATAGATTGAGACCTCGTTCATTAGCTGTGAAGATAGAGGGGAAAAATATCGCAGAGATAATCGATATGCCTATAGAAAAATCGTATGCTTATTTTTCCGATAAAGATAGTTTTTCTCACTTAAGTGAACAGCAAAAGATGATAGCAGAGTCCATACTTAAAGAACTTTATGAAAGACTTTATTTCTTGTATGATGTAGGTTTAGGGTACATTACCTTGAGTCGTGATGCTAGAAGTATCTCAGGTGGTGAAGCACAGCGTATACGTATTGCTTCGCAGATAGGTTCTGGACTGACCGGGGTGATGTATGTACTGGATGAACCAAGCATAGGACTTCATGAACGTGATACGATGAAACTCATACGTACGCTCAACTCTTTACGAGAAAAAGGGAACTCTGTTATCGTTGTAGAACATGACAAAGAGACTATCTTAGCCGCAGACTACATCATAGATATTGGTCCTGGAGCAGGGGAGTTTGGTGGTGAAGTGGTTTTTGCCGGTGATGCGAAGAAACTGGCCAAAGCGAAGACTTTGACGGCAGACTATATGTATGGTAAAAAAGAGATCTCTTACTCTCATGATAACCCTCAGAATGAGTGGATAGAGATCAAAAATGTTACTCTCAATAACATCGAAAAGCTTGATGCTAAAATACCATTACAAAATTTTGTATGTATTACGGGAGTCAGTGGTAGTGGAAAAAGTTCACTCATACTTCAAACCTTACTTCCTGTGGCAAGAGAATTACTCAACCGTGCCAAAAAGGTCAATAAAGTGGATGGTGTAGAGATCACAGGGCTGGAAAAACTTGATAAAGTGATCTACCTTGATCAAAGTCCTATAGGAAGAACACCACGTTCAAACCCTGCAACCTATACAGGTATTATGGATGAGATACGTAAACTTTTTGCCCAAACAAAAGAGGCAGAACTTCGCGGTTATAAAATAGGACGTTTTTCATTTAATGTGAAAGGCGGACGTTGTGAGAAGTGTCAGGGAGACGGACAGATAAAGATAGAGATGCACTTCTTGCCCGATGTCCTCGTCTCTTGTGATGCCTGTGACGGTACACGCTACAATGCACAAACACGTGAAGTGTTGTATAAAGGAAAGTCTATTTCAGATGTTCTTGGGATGAGTGTAGGTGAGGCATTGGTATTCTTTAAAGCGATTCCTGCCATAGCGGTCAAGCTCAAAACATTGACAGATGTAGGGCTTGACTATATTACTCTAGGACAAAATGCTACCACCCTGTCAGGTGGAGAGGCTCAGCGTATCAAGCTGAGTAAAGAGCTGAGTCGTAAAGATACAGGTCAAACACTTTACATCTTAGATGAACCTACTACCGGGCTTCATTTTGCAGATGTAGACAGACTTACAGGTGTATTACACCACTTAGTAGAATTGGGAAATTCAGTCGTTGTCATAGAACATAATCTGGACATGGTTAAAAATGCAGACTACATCATAGACATGGGACCTGAGGGTGGGAATAAAGGTGGACTCATCATTGCTACGGGATCACCTGAAGCATTGGCCAGTGACTACAAAAAAACAGGATCTTATACAGGTGAGTATTTGGCTAAAGAGTTGAAATAGTAATGTTAAGGACGTTGAAATGGTTCTTTTTTCTTTGAAGTATTAAAAGAGAAAGCCATTTTTATAACATAAAGCACAATCAGTACGGCAATGATCTCATATCCTATAGACCAGGTGACAATTACGGAAGAGAGCTCATTTACAGATAGAAAAAATTCTACCTTGCCTTTAGATGCATAAAGAAATAAGAATAAAATTCCAACTATATAGGGTAGAAATATAAAATATAGCGTTAAAAATATGTTTTCATACCCTTTAGGAAAGAAAAAAGGGGTCTTTTGCAGATCAACTTCTTGTTCTGAAAATTTATCAGATGATCGTATAGGCTTTTCTGCAGGTGAATGTTCCATTTTTTCATGTAATAAATTAGGTTTATTAAGCATAATGTTCTCTTTTCGATCTAGACAGATAGTTTGAGATTATATTATGTTGATTCAGATATCTTTTTGAATAACATTAATAGCTTTCCCATCAAATTTCCACAATAATTTGACTCTTTTTATAAATTGTATCTATACTCATGTTAATTAGGGATTAGAACAAGAGCGAACTCTAACAGTGAGTTAGTTAAAATAAAATAGTACGTCTAGACTTATGGTCTACGAAACTGCTTTTTGAGACCTGGTTTTCTACTTTCATTTGCAAAACCAAGAGACATTTTTACAATCCAAAGAAGGGTAAGCCCTGCTATGATCTCGTATCCTATGGCCCAGGTTAAGATGAAAGACGAGTTTTTATAAAGAGATGAGAATACTCCTGGCTTTCCTTCTGCAATGTAAAAGAAAAGAAAAAGAAGACCAGCAATGTAGGGGAGTGTGGTAAAGTATAGAACTAGGAATATCTTTTCAAAACCTTCAGGGAAAAATAGAGGTGTTTGAGTAAGATCAACTTCTTTCTGGGAAAATTTTTTAGGTGACTGGAGATGATTCACAGTCGATTGATTTGATACTCCTGTATGTATTGTACGATTAACGGTCATAAACTATTCCTACCTAATTACAACTCAATTAAGTTTTGAGTGTTTGCTTTTAGTAACCCGGCGGTCTTACAAGAGATCCGTAGCTTTCCGTACTATTTTCACAAATAGTTTGGCTTTATTTATGTTAGTATATTATAAAAATGTCATATTTATGTCAAATTAAATCAAAATCCAAATATGAGCAACTTCTAACTCTTAATAGGCTAGAATACATAAAAAACTAGGCTTATTCTTTGAAAACCATTACTATTATAGACACATTCGGCTTCTTCTTCCGTTCTTATTTTGCACTTCCTCCTCTACGTAACTCTGAAGGATTTCCTACAGGACTTTTAACCGGTTTTGCGAACCTAGTAGACTCTTTACATCGTGACCACAGTACTGATTATCTGGTTTTTGCTTTGGATGCAAAAGGCAGAACGTTCCGTAATGACCTCTACCCAGAGTATAAAGCCCATCGTGATCCGGCACCTGATGATCTGGTCAAACAGCTCCCCGTTGCCATAGAATGGATAGAACAAATGGGTTTTGCCAATCTTTCTCGTGAAGGGTTTGAAGCAGATGATGTCATTACTACTGTGACAAAATTTGCTAGAGAACAAGGTTTAAAGGTACGTATTGTTTCCCACGATAAAGATCTCTATCAGATGATCGATGATGGCGTTGTGGTTATGTATGATTCTGTAAAAAAACAAGAAGTAGATGAACAAGCATGTGTGGATAAATTTGGTGTATACCCTAAAGACTTCATCAACTTTCAAGCCATACTAGGGGACAGTTCAGACAATATTCCTGGTGTAAAAGGCATAGGAAAAGTAGGTGCGGCGAAACTTATCAATC
>JAGSGJ010000082.1 GCA_023955225.1 Sulfurovum sp. | reverse complement strand
CCTCTCGTATCATCTGTGATCTATAACCGTTTGAGAAAAGGAATGCCGCTTCAAATGGATGGGACCTTGAACTATGGAAAGTACTCACACATAAAAGTAACGCCTGAGCGCATTAAAAATGACACGAGTAGGTTTAACACATACAAATATAAAGGTCTGCCTCACTCACCTATAGGAGCCGTTTCTTTTGATGCTATCATCGCAGCAATAAAGCCAGCCAAAACAAACTATCTTTACTTTATGAAAAATGCACGGGGTGTCCATGACTTTACAGATACCTTTAAAAAACACCGTAAAAACGTTAGAAAAGCGCGATAATTATCTAAACAGTAACTGCCAGACATTGAGGATAAACATACTTATAAACCCTACTTTATAGACCATAAATTCATTCCTCTCTATAAAAGATTTACTCTTGTCAAAATAAGGTTTTACTTTCTCAGGATTTGTCACTTCATACTGCATTTCTGTGTAATTGTGGTAACGTTTATCGGTATTGACATCTAAAGATCTTAAAATAACACTCTCTAGCCAGAACGGTATTTTCGGATTTATTTTAGAAGGTGCTTTAATGCTTTTCTCAAAGTTTGGATTTTGAAAAGGTTCTATCTCTCCAAAAGGAAATTTCTGTGTGAGGGCTTCATAAAGTGTTACCCCTATAGCATACACTTCTGTTTGCTCATTAACAGGTGCCTGCTTAAAACGTTCTGGTGCTAGGTAGGAAGGTGTTCCTGCACGTGTCACATTTGAATATGCTTCAGTAATACTACCAAAATCTACCATCTTAAAAACCAGTTTACCTTTTCGCTCAGTAATCATAATATTTTCAGGTTTTATGTCGCCATGTACCAGATCATGTTTTATGAGGAATTGAGACATTTTAAGTAAAAAAATCGCCATTTCAATACTTAAATCAACAGAAATTGGTTTCTTTTTTGTGTAATCTTTAAGTGTTGTCCCCTCTAAATAACTCATTATGTAATAACGGTGTGTACGGTTTTTAGGTATGACAGCTTTAGGAAAAAATCCTGCTTTAAGCCTTTTGGCCATCCATACTTCTTTGACAAAAAGATCAAGTATCATCTCATCATTGATCGCCTCATACGGAATAAACTTTATCACATACTTTAATCCTCTTTTTTCACAAAGCCAAGTACGGTTATTGTGTATGAGTGATTTTGTAAGCGTATAACCGTCTATCACTTCCCCTGCTTTGTAATGCTCTTGTACTAAAAGATCCGATTGTTTTAGCTTGAGTCGGGGATCCACTTCTTTGATTTCAAGGACAACTGCCGTAGTATCATCAGGAAGATCATGATCATGAAGTTTCGAAGCTTTTTTGACCAAATACGAAGCACCCATTTTTAGTCCTGATAGAAGTTCATCATTAGGGAGTTCATTATAGAGTCCATCACTGCACAGAAGTATTCTATCTCCTGCCAAAAGATTATTTTCAAAATAATACGGTGCCACACTCTCTTCTAAACCCATGGCAGCAGTCAAGACATTCTCCATACCCTCTTCATCCATAGAGTGATCATTGGAGAGTTGGGTAAGTTCGCCATCTCTGTGTAGATAAATACGACTATCCCCTACATTGGCACCATAAAGCCTGTCACCTTCTATCACCACTAACGCAAGCGTAGTGACAAGTTCTTCTCGTTCATATTCTGCCATTGACTCCAAGTAGAGTACTCTAT
>JAGSGJ010000051.1 GCA_023955225.1 Sulfurovum sp. | reverse complement strand
GAACTTACCTGCAATAAAGTCATCATCATTGACGATATCTTTGTGTAATATAATATTGGTGGTAATCCCCTCAATATAGTATTCATCTAAAGCACGCCTGGCTTTTTTAACCACACCCTCCCAATCTAGAGCCCATACAATGAGTTTACCTACCATAGAGTCATAATTTGGGGGGATGGTGTATCCGCTGTAAATACTGGTATCTAAACGTACACCTGGTCCTCCTGGAGTTAGGTACTCTCCAACTGTTCCAAATGATGGCATAAAGTTGTTCAATGGGTCTTCTGCGTTAATGCGAAACTCGATGGCATAACCTCTAAAACTTATCTCTTCTTGTAGAAAATGTAGTTTATCCCCTTCTGCTAGCTGTATCATACGCTGGATGATGTCTACACCTGAGGTGATTTCAGTAACTGGATGTTCTACTTGTACACGAGTATTCATCTCTATAAAAAAGATATCGTCAGACTCATCGACTAGAAACTCCATAGTACCTACACTCTCATAGCCTAAGCGATACACTGCTTTGATGGAAGTACGGTAAATCTCTTTCCTTACAGAAGGGCTTAAAAGAGGGGAAGGAGAAATCTCTATAACTTTTTGGTGACGTCTTTGTATGGAACAATCTCTCTCTCCAAGATGTACTACGTTACCATATTTATCTGCTATGATTTGTACTTCTATATGTCTAGGGTTTTCTACAAATTTCTCTATGAACATATCTGCATTGCCAAAATATTTTTGAGATTCCGCGGCTGCTGCATCAAAAAGGTTCTTAAACTCTTTTTCTTCACGTACAATTCTCATACCACGACCACCACCACCAAAGGCAGCCTTAATCATCACAGGAAAACCAATATCTTTTGCTATTTTTTGAGCTTCATTTACGTCAACAATAGGGGATTCTGTTCCTTCAATCACAGGTACACCTATCTCTCTCATCGCGTTTTTAGAAGCAATTTTGTCTCCAAACAGTTCTATATGCTCTGCTTTGGGTCCGATGAAAATAATGTCACTTTTCTCACATGCCTTGGCAAAATCTGCACTTTCAGAAAGAAATCCATATCCAGGGTGAATGGCATCACACTTATGCTCTCTAGCTAATTTGATAATGTTTTCATAATCCAAATAAACCTCTACAGGATGACCTTCCATTTCAATAGCTTTATCAGATTTTTTTACCCATACACCATCTACATCTACTTTAGAGTGGACAACCACAGAAGTAATCTCCAATTCTTTACATGCTCTAATGATTCGTAGTGCAATTTCACCGCGATTGGCTATTAAAATTTTTGATATTTTTTGTCTCATTGCATTTCCTTCAATTTTTTTGTGTGTATTGTAAAGGTTTTTAAACATTTTTTCTACACTATTATTGTTCTATAAATTATCTATTTTTAATATTATTATTATCTAAAATTGGTATTATTAAGTTATGAAACAAGAAACTTTAGATAAAAAGATAAAAATCTCCAATGATTTAATGTTCTATATATATACGCATATAGAGACAGATATCAACATTGATGAACTGGCAGATCATTTCGAGATCAATAAATTTTATATGCATAAGATCTTTAAAGAAGTGTTTGGGCGAAATATTTATGAAAGTATTAAGTCAATACGTCTTCAAAAGGCTTCTAACCTTTTGTTGACAAATAAATATTCGACTATTTCAGAAGTAGCCAATGAGTGTGGCTACAGCTCTCAAACATCTTTCATTCGTGCATTTAAAGAACGTTTTTCTATGACACCTAACAAGTGGAGAAAGGGTGGATATAAATTGTATTCACATAAAATTCTTTTGCAATCACCAAAGGCACAAGCTTCCACAGCCAGTTTTGGAGTCATTCAACCTCAAATTGTGAAGATGCCACAAATGAGAGCATATTATATCCGTCACAGAGGCTATGGGTACGACAAATCAAAACTCACATGGCAAAAAATTCAAACTTGGATCTACCAGAATGAGTTAAAGGACTATACAGAGATATCGCTTTTCCACGATAATCCGACCATCACACCGTTAGAAGAGTGTCATTATGTAGCATGCGTGGTACCGAATGAAGAAAAAGAATTAAAAGATCAACGTTTACCAAAATTTAATATCTCAGAGGGTGTCTATGCTAAGTTTTATCTGGAAGGTACAAGAGGTGATCTCCTGAAATTCATCCACTGGGTATATCATGAGTGGCTGCCTAAAAGTGAATATCAGACAACAACGAAACCACCTTATGCAATCTATCACAAAAACCATTATCTTGATGAAGATAAGGAGTTTGCAATCAGCTTTTATTTATCGATCAAACTTTGAATTAAAGCATTAGCTTCACCTACAGTTTTTAGTCCGCTCTCTCCATACCCCTCAATACATCAAATTAAAGTAATTGAACCTATAGTAGAGTTTGAAGATATGGTATAGAATTATTGAGTGAAAAAGTTGAAACCTTATAATCTAACATATTTTATAACGTTTGTCGCGGTAGCGAGGTTTGTAGACCATAAATATGCACCCCCCATAGAAAACCTTATAAAATGTGCTATATAGGAGGTTTTATAATGTGATATCTTTTTACTGTTGTTAGTTAATTTAAAATAACGTATAGTGCAGATTGATGGCTCTAACTCCAATAGTGCTATCATACGGCCATGGCAAATACTAACACCAAACGCATCCAAATATCCCTACTCCTAATAGCCACACTTGGCGTCATGTCAGGCATCACAGTTGTCTCATCATTACCACTGATCAGCCATACTTTTTCCGACATTCCACACATTGAGTTCCTTTCCAAGCTTATGCTTACCATACCCTCCATTATCATCGCTCTTTTTTCACCCTTTGCTGGGCATATAATCGATAGATGGGGGCGTTTGAAGCCACTCTATATAGGTATATTTCTTTTTATAGCGGGTGGGAGTTCCGGGTTTTACCTGCATGACTTTTATGTCATTTTAGTAGGTCGTGCAGCGCTGGGACTAGGTGTTTCACTCATTATGACTTCTAGTACTGCACTCATTGGTGACTATTTCTCTGCAGAAGTACGACACAAGTTTATGGCTAAACAAGGGATGATAGTAGGTTTTGGTGGCATACTTTTTATCACTACGGGTGGGTTACTGGCACAAATGCACTGGTCCTACCCATTTGCTATCTATTTGATACCTATACTCTTTGTACCATTTTTGTTGAAGTCACTCTATGAACCTGAAAAACACAAACACACTGAAGACTTAGAAGTAGAAGTTAAACTCTTACCTGTTTACCTCACTGCATTTTTTGTGATGGTACTCTTTTATATGTTACCTACACAGTTTCCCTACCTCATAGTCAACACCTTAGGAGGCACACCCCAAAGCATAGGTTTTGTCATCGCTACAGCCATGACCTTCAATGCCCTCACCGCTATGCAGTACGCTAAGATAAAAGCACGATTGTCCTACATGCAAATCTTCTCAGCTACTTTTGCGTTGTTTGGGTTGGGATTATTTATTATCTCTCAAGCTAATAGCATCGCTGGACTCTATTTTGCCACTGCTCCCCTAGGTATGGGCTTTGGACTACTCTTGGTCAATACTAATTCATGGTTTCTCTCACTTGTGCCTGCCCATAAACGAGGGAAAGCCTCAGGTGTACTCACCTCTAGCTTCTTTTTAGGACAGTTTGCCTCACCTATACTCTTTGAGCCTATCGTGAGTGCTTATGGTATACAAGGGTTGTTTTTTATCATCTCTGGGGTTTCTGTGTTAGTTGCTTTAGTACTTTTTTTAAAGACTAGAAAGAAGCCTTAGTCTAAAAACAACATACAAACCCGTAAGTCATCATAACTCACTTCTCCATCTAAAGCTTCAAATACAGGCTTTAAACGCAAGGCACCCTCTTCAGAAAAGTTCTCTTGCAAGTTCTTAGTTTTGAGCTTTAACACTGCATCATCTACACGTTCAAAAAGTTCATCCTTAGGTTTATATTTATTAATATCTATTTCAGGGTTTTCCTCTTTGATACGCGCAAGATGCTGCACAATGGTACTTTTACCCAAACCTCTATTGATGGCTAATTTTACCAGAGTATCTGACTTTTCTATGAGGTTTTTTGTCTTTGTATACGTAGGTGTGACATACGCAGAGTGTGAGGGCTTACCCTCTTTGATGTTTTGTCTCTCTTCATCTATCTTCTCTTTGCTTACAATGCCACCAAGCTGTGAGATATGAGTTTCAAAAAGATTTTCTAAGCTCTCTTTTGTCAATGCTTCTATGCTGTCAGCGGCCTTCTTAGATGCCATTTTAATGCGTTCATCTATATGCAATATGAGAGGGTCTACACGCAAAGCCATGGGGTTTAAACCCATAAGCCGTAAACCTTCTATGTTTCTGATACGTGAAAGTGCCACATACCCCTGCCCCGTTTCAAAGGTTTTAGAAAGGTCTATCTCTGCGGCATCCAGTGTCATACCTTGTGACTTATGTATAGTAATGGCCCATGCCAAACGTAAAGGTACTTGTGAGACAGTTGCAGTCACCTTACCACTGTCATTTTCAAGTGACCAGTCTTCGGGTTCCAACTTTATTTTATTGCCCTCTGTTGTTCGTACAATGGGCATGTTGTCTATGGGGCTGAAGCTGAGTACCGTTCCTGTAGTACCGTTAACATACCCTTCTTCTACATTGTTTTTTATGAAGATGACAACGGCACCCTTTTTAAGCGCCAACTCTTCTAAAACCAAAGAAGATTTGAAGATCTTCTCTATGTTCTTTTCACTTCCTTTATGGTCACATACAAAAAGTTTAGGCTCACCTTCGAGCTTATCTAACTCCTCTTTATTTATGCGGTCTACATCTACGTTATGGGTATAAAGTTTGGTAGGGGTGGTGATGCTCAGTTCTTTTTCATGTCTGCTTGCCAGTAACTCTTCGGATGAAGCCGAGATTTCACCCGAACGTATGTCATCAAGTATGCCGATGAGTCTTTCATCATCTTGTCTAAACTTCTCTTGCAGGTAACAGGTATGCAAGTCCAGTGCTTTCCATGCAGGAGACTGCCATGCAAAACGCTTCTCTTTAGGTACTTTGGACACAGGAGGTAACTGAAAGAAATCTCCCGATATTACTACTTGCACTCCACCAAAAGGAGCATCTGTACCTTTAAAACCACGCAGGATGAGATCCATAGAAGAAAATATCTCGGGTGAGATCATAGAGACTTCATCGATAATGAGAAGTTTGAGTTTAGAAAAACGAGATTTTAGGTACTTTTTGTCTAGCAAAAAATCAACATACCCTTCATCTATGCTGTCACGTATGCCCAAAGCAAAAAATGAATGTATCGTCTGCCCACCCAAATGTGACGCGGCAATCCCCGTAGGTGCCACAATGGTCGGGTACACTCTACGCTCTTTTAGATACTGCGTATAAAGATTAAGTAAGTACGTCTTTCCTGTCCCTGCTGAACCGGTGATAAATACATTTTTGCCTGATTTTAGTATGTCTAATGCTGTGTTTTGTTTCATGGGAGCATTGTAGCGTATGGGTGCAAATATCCAAGAACACCTTATGAAAATGTCAGTACAGTCATACCCCGGTTATCTGTGATTTTCTCATAAATACCCTCGATGCAATGATACATACCAGTTCTGTGATTCTATTGCATAACTCGTGTTAAGGTATAATCCTAACATGAAAACCCTACCCATCACCCAAGTCATACCTGAAGTTAAAGAGAAACTTCTAAACAATAACCGTTTAGTACTACAAGCACCACCAGGTGCAGGGAAAACAACGGCACTTCCTTTAGCACTGCTAGATGAACCATGGCTAAAAGGTAAGAAGATCATCATGCTTGAACCGCGTCGCTTGGCTGTGCGTTCTTCTGCTGCCCGTATGGCTGAACTTCTAGGTGAAAAAGTAGGTAAACGTATCGGGTACCAGATAAAAATGGAATCTGTACAAAGTAAAGAGACACAGATACTCATCATTACTGAGGGTATTTTAACGCGTAAACTGCAACATGACCCCAGCTTGGAAGATGTGGCTCTCATCATCTTCGATGAGTTTCATGAACGTTCTTTACATGCGGACTTGTCTTTGGCTTTGGCTCTAGAGTCCCAGGCAGTTTTACGAGAGGACTTGAAGATACTCATCATGTCTGCGACACTGAATACTTCTGCCATCTCAGAACTATTGGATCATGCCCCTATTGTGCAAAGTGAGGGACGTGCTTTTCCTGTAGACAGCATCTATCTACCCACCCATACACCTCAACCAAACAAAAAAGAACTACCCTCTTTTGTACATACGCTTCTACACGGTATTTTACAAAAAGAAGAAGGGAACATACTTGTTTTTCTAGCAGGGGTAAGAGAGATAAAGGCAGTGGAAAAGCTTCTTAACAACACTAAACCCAAAGATGTTTTTGTCTCAACACTCTATGGTAACCTTAGCAAAGAAGCACAAGACAGAGCCATAAATGCACCACCTAAAGGCTTTAGAAAGGTGGTACTTAGTACCAACATCGCCCAAACCTCTTTGACCATAGAGGGCATTACGGTAGTGGTGGACTCTGGGCTTCAAAATGTCTCTACTTTCAACCCTTTTTCAGGGATGAATAAGCTTGAAAGTAACTTCATCTCTCAAGATTCTGCCACCCAAAGAGCGGGACGAGCTGGTCGTTTGTCAGAGGGTAAAGCGTACCACCTTTGGCACAAGTCCAAGATACTTTTAAAACACGATGTCCCTGAGATACTCTTAGCCGACCTTAGCCAAATGGTTTTAGAACTGGCATGCTGGGGTAATGATGAGATAGACACACTGTCATGGATGGACAGTCCTCCCAGTTCTGCCATAAACCATGCCAAGAAGCTTCTGCAACAGCTAGGTGCTCTAGATGAAAAAGAAGACATAACAACGCATGGTATAGCGATGAGTCGTTATGGACTTCACCCGAGACTGGCACACATGATGCTAAAGGCTCAAACACTGGGCCTTGCGTATGAAGCTTCCCTGTTAGCAGTTTTGGTTTCAGAAAAAGACATCTACCGTAATGCTTTTGGTTCATCAGACATGCGTGAGCGTGTCTCTGTACTGCATGATGTTGCCAGGAAAGTAGCTGTAGATACACAGTTTATCAACCTCAAACAATGCCAGTACTTACTTGCCAATGCCAAACGCATAGAAAAAGTACAAAAAGAAACCATAGATCTAGAGATGCTTGGTATACTCATGGCCTTTGCCTACCCTGACCGCATAGCAAAACAACGTTATGAAAAAAACAACAGCTACCTACTCTCTAACGCAAAAGGTGCATCATTACATAAAAGTGATGAACTTTTTCATGCCCGTTTTTTAGTTATATCTGATTTGGATGCCCGCAGCAAAGATGCTACCATCTATAAAGCCATAGAAGTCACACAAACACAAATAGAAGAACACCTCCAAGCACAGATACAACAAAGTGACGAAGTCGATTGGAACGATGAGCAGCAAAGAGTTGAAGTTCGTAGAGTTCAACGTTTAGGTGCCCTACCTTTACGAGAAACACAACGAATGAATACATCAAATGAAGAAGTACTGGATGTACTTCTTGAAGCATTGGGAGAGCTTGGACTAGGTGTTTTAAACTGGAGTAAAGAAGCCCTCTTACTTAGACAAAGAGTAAACTTTGTCAATGCACACCAAGTGGGATTTCCAGACTTTTCTGACGACACTCTTTTAGAAAACATGGATGAATGGCTAGCGCCTTACCTCTCAGGTATTACTACACTAAGAGCATGTCAAAATTTAGACTTTTACAACATCCTTTTAGGGCAAATGAGTTTTGAACAGACAAAACTTTTAGACACCCTTGCACCTACTAAGTTAAAAGTAGCCAGTGGCTCACACATTGCCATAGATTACACTAACATAGAGCAACCCGTCTTAGCGGTACGACTCCAAGAGATGTTTGGAACCAAAAGTACACCTACGGTACTGGGAGGAAAAGTTAAACTGATGATCCACTTACTTTCTCCAGCCTCACGCCCTATGCAAGTCACACAAGACCTAGAGAACTTTTGGAACAATACGTACGAGGAAGTAAAAAAAGAGTTAAGAGGCAAATACAAAAGGCATTACTGGCCAGACGATCCACTCACCGCTATAGCTACTTCTAAGACTAAGAAGCATATGTAGGGAAGCTCTTAACCTTAACTATTTCTCCATTTGTTTGATAAATTTATCAATCGCATCAGCCGTTTTTTCAGAATCTTCAAGTATCGGAACGTGTCCTATTTCTTTAAATATAACCAGTTTACTTCCCTTAATGGTATCATGAAAGAGTGTCGCATTATCTACATGTGTCATCCTATCTTTGTCTCCCCATAGTATGAGTGTTGGAATATGAATCCTTTTTGCGATATCATTTAAACAACAAACGTCTTTATACATATCGTCATAGAGTACTTTTTCTAAATCACGTCTTGAACACTTCTCCTGAAGAAGCGCATCTTTGATGATATCAGGGATATAGGGAGGTTTATACATAGAATAGTTTAAAAGTGTTTTCAGTCTTTCTTCTGTACAGACATCATAGAGTGGGTTTTTATCAGACCTTTCTACCAGTTTGACTCCGTCACTTTTTGTTTGTTCCAGTCCCATAGCATCAATAAGAATGAGCGCTTTGAGATTTTCTGCATGACTTCCTGCATAGCGTAAAGCAATGGCTCCTCCCATAGAATGTCCGAATAGATAAAAGTTCTTAATTTTTGTAGCTTCTAAAAATGTATGTAATCTTTCTGCTTGATCTGTAATCGTATAACCTAAAGTATTCTTAGAAACACTTTCCCCATGTCCAGGCAGATCAATCACAATGACATGATATCTGTCATCCCACTCAGCTATTGTTCTAACCCATGTGTCCTTATTTCCTCCAAATCCATGAAGGAACACTAGCGTAGCATTACTCTTCACATTATTTTCAAGATAAACGATCTCTCCAAAATCCAAAGTGATAGACTTTTTCTCCAACCCTGTGCTGTAACGTTCATACATCATCACCGTATCATATACTTTTTTTGAGCTACCCGTAGTAAAACTCAGTACTCCGACTAATATGATAATAATGATTGTTTGTATTGACATGGTTGATCCTATTTTCTATACAGAGCACAACATTTATAAGGTGCTACAGGTTTACTTTCATCTTCTTTATCAGTAGAGACTTTCTCTAAACCCTCTTTTTCAAAAAGCATAAACTCATCTTCATACAACGGCCATGGTGGTCCACCATAATCGTCTGCATCATCTTGTGTATGTGCATAGACCAACAGTTCTCCATCATGAGCAACAAGAGAAACGATGATACCCACCAATTTTTCTCTATCTGCCGGAGGTAATGACTGGATCGTAAGCCCTTCATAGACAAAGTCATATTTTCCGATAGAAGATTCAGGCATATTATAAATATCACCTACATGAAAATCCACCTTGCTATTAGGATGCCGCTTCTTGGCCAGTGCTATAGCTGAAGGAGAGATATCTAGAGCCTCTACCTCATAGCCATGCTTTTCCAAGATCAGCGCATCATCACCTAACCCACAGCCAATGACAAGTGCCTTTTTATCTGAGACAGATTCTTGTATGCTTAAGTGTTTTTCCAGATACACATTCGGGGCAAGTGTAGCCCATGGGATAGTAGAGAGATCATCATGGTTTGCATTTTCATACACTGATTCAAAAAAGTTTTTCTTTTCCATTTTTACCTACTTAAAAAATATAAAATGATTATATCGTAAACATATTTTTCTCAAGTGCCAATAGCTTCTTCTTCGCTTCCAAGCCACCAGTATAACCTGTCAAAGAGCCATCAGAACCGATGATACGATGACAAGGAATGAAAATAGAAATGGCATTGGCACCAGTGGCAGAGGCTACAGCTCTTACAGCTGTTTTGTTATCAATATTTTGAGCCAATTCCCTATAAGAAGCGGTTGCTCCAAAAGGGAGTTGAAGAAGTCCTTGCCATACAGATTTTTGAAACTCAGTACCAACCAGTAACAAAGGAATATCAAATGTTATACGCAAGCCTTTAAAATACGCTTCAAGCTCTTCTTTTGCGAACTTCAACACAGAGCTCTCTCCTTCTACAAAAGTAGCATTAAGACCCTTTTGTACACGCTTGTCTATACTCTCTCTGTTCTTTCTGTATCGCCAGTCTGCCATGCAGAGTTTATTGTCGTATGATCCTAAGATCATTTCTCCGACAGGTGTTTTGAAGTATTGTATACTGATCTTATTCATCTTTAACCAAGTAACATTTTCTGTTTCTTTGTCAACTTCTCATACACTAGATCATAGGAGTGGTCTATCAGTTCTTTCACTGTTTCCTCATCGACATCAGATTCTTCTACCGTCACAGTATTCCAATGCTTTTTATTCATATGATACCCTGCTATGATACCTTCATAAAGGGACCGAAGTTCGATGGAGTAGATAGGATCACATTTCAAGCTGACAGAAACAGGTCTATCCTCTGAAGTTAAAGCAAACATTTTTTCAGCGATGCGATACACACGTACTTTTTCATCAAAAGGATAGTCAAATGTAACACCTTGCTTCGCAAGTATATAGGCATCTAATTGTTTAAAATTCATCGTCAATTCTTTCCGATCTAAAAGTATTATCTTTGTAAATCATACCATAGTTCATAGTGGATTATTAATGTATCAACGATTTGGAGTTGCTGTT
>JAGSGJ010000005.1 GCA_023955225.1 Sulfurovum sp. | reverse complement strand
GATTGGTTGCATCTGCTATAGCGATAGGTACATTTAAAAATCTGGCAATGGTTTGTGCCAAAAGTGTTTTTCCTGAACCTGTCGGCCCAATGAGCAGTACATTTGATTTAGCGATCTGTGTATCATCTTCAACGTTGTCTTTGAAAATACGTTTATAGTGGTTATACACAGCAACGGAAAGTGTTTTTTTCGCTTTTTCTTGACCAATGACATAGTCATCAAGTAGGGCATTTATCTCTTTTGGTGTATAGAGAGTTTGTGTACCTAAATCTGCTTGTGCTTCTTCCTGCTCTTCTTCTCCAAAGAGAATTTTGTATGCAGATATCACACAGTTTGAACAGATATAGGCACTTTCACCAGCGATGAGAGGATTCTCTTCAGTCTCTTGGGCTTCACAAAAGCTACATGCTTTAATTGTCATTTCTTATCCTCATTAGTTTTTGTTCGTGTAAATGGAATGCCTCTTTTGGAGGTCTTAATAAATTCACAAAGTTTTTTTACGTTTTTCGAGCTTGTATTCTCATAAATTTTTTCTGCCACTTCTTGTAGGGGATTACCTTCTTCGAAAAGTTCTCTATAAGCTGCTTTGAGAGCATTTATCTCTTCTCTTGGCATAGTTCTACGCAAGCCAGTAAGGTTAAGTCCTCTCAAGTTTGCACGGTTACCCTCAGCTAAACAGAAAGGAGGTATATCCTGTGACAAAGCACTGGCTCCACCTACCATCGCAAAATCACCGATATGTACAAACTGATGCACAGGTGTAAGACCGCCGATAACGACATGATTACCTAACTCAACGTGACCTGCGAGTGTTGCACCATTTGCCAGGATACAGTTATTTCCAATGATCACATCATGTCCAAGGTGCACATACCCCATAAGCAAGTTACCGTTGCCTATCTTGGTAATAGCACCTCCACCTTTAGTTCCCGGATTAAGAAGGGTAAACTCTCTGATGGTATTGTTGTCACCTATGATGAGTTCCACATGTTCACCGGCAAACTTCAAGTCTTGCGGTATCGTTCCCACTGCAGAGTGAGAAAAGATACGGTTATTTTTACCGATAGTTGTATGGCCTTCGATAACAGCATGAGATGCTACAGTAGTATTGTCACCTATCTTAACATTAGGTCCAATGTAAGCAAAAGGCCCTACAGAGACGTTACTCCCTAAGATAGCACCATCTTCTATAACTGCTGAGACATGAATTAAAGACATCAGAAAACCTATTTGTCCACGATCATTGCTTTAAGTTCAGCTTGCGCAACTACTTTGTCATCTACATATGCTTTTGCATCAAGTTGCCATACGGCACCTTTGTTCTTGATCACATTTATTTTGTAAATAAGTTGGTCACCCGGTGTTACGGGGGCACGGAACTTCGCTTTATCTATACTCATAAAGTAAACCACTTTATTTTGGATGTCTTCTTGGCTAACATTGTCCATACTTTTAAATGCAAGTACACCACCAGCTTGAGCCATACCTTCGATGATCATCACACCAGGATAAATAGGGTGACCAGGAAAATGACCTTGGAAGACAGGTTCAGAAATAGAAACATTTTTAAGACCTTCTATATATTCACCTGGAGTTAGTTCCGTAATTCTGTCTACTAGCAAGAATGGATATCTATGTGGTAATATATTTTGTATATCTACAACGTTATAAAGCATGGGGAAACCTTTGTTTAAAAATTCTCTTATTTTATCGAAAATTTGGTAAAAATCGGTTTATAACTTGATCAATACTTCTTTAACGTCGCTGTAGGTTTTACTTTGACAAAGGATTTCTATCTTGTTTGTGGGTATCTCTTCTACGACCATGATGATAGAGATATCATAAGCTGTAACACCCAATTTTGCACGCAGTTCTACTTCTTTAGAAAATACTGGAGGAGAGTAGATGAGTTCAGTGACGCTTTGATAGTCAGTATCTGCCAGATCATTGTAGTGTTTGAGTGTGATGAAACGTACTTCATCACGGTTCATGTGATGTACTTCACCAATGCTGTACTCTATCTTTCCCCTGGTGTACTCACCTTTGATTGTGGAGTAGGGTAAAAAGTGTGCAGGGATCACTTCCTTGCGTACACGAAGTAAGCCCATGTTTAAACGCCAGTTTAAAAAACGTTGTTTGATGATCTTGTGAGGGATGTTCTCTTCTTCCATATTCCAACGTTTTTCATACATTTCAATACGTTCTTCGATGGACTCTGGCTGTATTTGCCCTGAAAGGGGTACAAAAAGTTCATCGGCAAGTTTGTCTTGTTGATCTCGTTGTATATTTAAAGCAAACATACATCCACAGTAGTCTTGACGGTAGAGTGCATCTTCTTTGGCTAAGATATTTTGTTCTTGTGTACCTGAAGCTTTTCTATAGTCCGGAGCCACAAAGGCTATGCCCTCGCGTTCTGCCAAGGCATCACCGGCAACTTTGAGTTGTTCTAGTGATTTTTTAGGACTTGTAAGAAGAGTAGAGGTAAAAGTACTTTCACCCATTTGGGAAGCTTTTTTAGCAGAGACCTCAAAGCGTCGGTCAAAACAGACACCGCAACGGGAGCCTTTTTCAGGTTCATGTTCCAATCCGCGGACTGCTTCAAGCCAGTTCTCTACATCGTACTCACCCTCTATAAGGTCAATACCAAGCATTTTGCAGCTGCGCTTAACATCTAAGAGTCGTAAGTAGTATTCAGAGTAGGGATGAATGTTGGGATCATAAAAAAATCCTGTAAGCTTTTCTTCGGGATACTCTGTTTGGAGTTTTTGTAAAAAGTAGTGACTGTCGACTGAACAGCAGATGTGTACTAACATGGTTACTCCATTATGATTTTTGCAACATTCTCAGAACTTCCGTGAGAAAGATATGTTTTTAACTCTTCTGCTTTTTGAGCGAAGATTTTACGGTCGGTATTGTAGTACTCTTTGAGCAAGTTGTCAACTGTAACTTCTTCTTGGAGTATCTCGTTATGCAAAGTCGTATTATTATAATGTGTGAGAATGATGTTTGCCAAGCCTACTTGCTTGATACCCAGAAGTTTTGTCCCTATAAAAAAGTCTACTTTTTTAGCAATGTAAGCCAGTGTAAAAGGTGTACCTATGAGAGCCGCTTCAAGTGTGGCAGTACCTGAACATATGAAGGCGAACTCTGCACGTCGGAGGGCTTCATGTGTGTTACGTACAATCTCAAATTCACGGTTTCCTCTGTAGAGTTTGGCTATCTTGTTTCTATCAAACGAAGGGGGAATGACAAGCAGAGGGCGAATCTCTGGAAATTTTCTACGCAGTTCCAGAAAGATGGGCATAAGACGGCTTATCTCACTTTTACGAGACCCAGGCATAAAGGCAATGCATCCTTTGGTCTCTTCTTCATTTCTATGTACGTTTACCTCATCCAGTAGCGGATGTCCAACATACTGTGCTTTAGAGCTATAGTAGTCCATCTCAAAAGGGAGTATGCCAAGCAATTTGTCACAATACTGTTCCAATTTCTTCACACGTTTAGGACGACTTGCCCATACTTGAGGTAGTATGTAGTATATGATCTCTTTATCAGGATATTTCTCTTTTAGTTTTTTAGCCAAAGGGAGGTTAAACCCTGAAGAGTCCATCAAAAGTACTTTATCTGCATCTTTAGCCAATTCTACCATCTCGTCTGCCACTTTAAAGAACCAGCGTAACTTTTTGATGGCATCTACCACACCCATGATCGCCATTTCGCTGATGTCATAAAGCGCTGTGCCTTCTTTTATACCTTTGTCGAAGATACCTAGTAGATCAACATCATATGTATGCTTGAGAACCTCTTTTAAATGTAGATTTGATGAGGGTTCGAGGGCTGAGACGAGAAGTTTCATTTAATGCTTCCTTTTGTATAACTCATGATTTGTCTTCTTTCAAAAATTTAATCTGTGATGACTTTGAATCTATTACTTTCTTGTTCTTAGGAGTTTCAAGCTCAGCAAGTCTCTCATTCTCCAGCCTTCTTCCACGCCAATAATACCCACCCATCACCCCACCGGCTCCTGTGATAGCCAAGAGGCCAGCAGTGACCATTTGCGCAAAAATAAATAATGCTCCAACACCCAAAGCAGCTGCAAAAGCAGCACCGACTTTGAAGTTAGCTTTTGCATGGGCTTTTTGGGTTTCTTTTGCAATGTTCTTATGGGCTTCTTTTATGACACGGTCTTTTGCACGTTGTGCATTGACTCGCAACTTATCACGTTCATTCGCAAAATCATCTTTCACTTTACCAATAGCATCTTTACTGTGATGTCCAGCGATAGAACTAAACCAAAAAGCAACAACAAGGGAAATAATCAGTAAAGGCATAACTAAACGTAAAAACCCAGGCACATTTAACTCAGTAGGAGCCAACACAATCAATACATAAGTGGCTACCTGAGCAATAATGATACCAAAGAGAAACTTTAAGAGATTCATAGTGTTAACCACCCAGCGGCTAAAAATGCGCCTGATGCCAATACACCGCCAAACAGTGCATAAGGCAGTTGTGTTCTCACGTGTTCTACATGATCACACCCCGCAGCCATGGATGAAATGATCGTCGTGTCAGAGATAGGTGAGGAGTGGTCACCGAATATACCTCCAGAGATGACAGCAGCAATGACCAAAGGTATATGCAGATCCATAGTTGCACCCAACGCCAAACCTATCGGCATCATAATGGAAAATGTTCCCCAGCTTGTTCCTGTAGAAAACGCTGTGATACTCGCGACTAAAAAGATGAGAAGAGGAATGAGCATAGGGGAGATGTTTCCGCTTAGCATATGTGCCAAGTATTTGGCTGTGCCCAGGTCACCAATGACTTTTCCAATGAGGAGAGCAAAAAGCATGATCATACCTACAGGTATCATATCTCCTATTCCTTCATAGAATCCTTTAAAATAATTTTTGTGAGTGAGTGCTTTAGTCGGTACAAAATAGAGGTACATAAAGAATAGTGTCACGATCACTGCATAGTATACTGAAGTAGAGCCAGAACCTTTAAAAATGTCTCCTTCACCTGTAAAATAAAGCCCTACAGGTACCATGATCACCATCACCAAAATAGGTAAAAGCATTTTGTATGGTGTTGCTTTAATATCTGCTTCATCATGCTGTACAACGTAGGGTACAGGGGTAGAGTACTTCATAGGGCCAATGTTAATATTTAAAAATATAACACCTAGAACTATGGCTAAAGTAAAGAATGAATAGAAGTTATAAGGGATAGAAGAGATGAGTAGAGAAATACCATCTCCTGAGATCACTTGAGAGTCAATGGCCGTAACGATGAGGCCTAAAAGCAACGCACCCCAGGCATTGAGTGGAATGAGTGAGCAGATAGGGGCAGAAGTAGAGTCACAAATGTAAGCAAGTTTTTCTCTACTGACACCGTTTTTATCACAGAGAGGTTTGGCTACGGTTCCAGCTACAAGTGCGGTGATTGAAGACTCTATAAAAATGATCACCCCCACAATATATGCAAGCATCATAGCACCTGTTGGAGAGTCGATCTTTTTTGCTTTTTGACTCAAATATACGACAAAGCTATCTACAGCTCCGCTAAGTGACAATAGCCTGATAATAGAACCGACCATGACGACAAACAGAAGCATTTTTGCTATCCATCCTTCTGAAAAAAGCGCAATGACACCATCAAAAAGTGCGATGAAAGCATCTATAGGGTTATAAGCATTGAGTACTAAGAAACCTGCAAATATACCGCTCATGAGTGAAACGATCACATCTTTTGTTATAATAGCTAAAATGATTGTCAGCAACGGGATTGCTATTGATAATATTCCATATTCCATAGAAGGATTATACCACATGAAGATTGTACTTGCACTATGTCTAACACTGATTACACTACAGGCACAAACAAAACAACTTTTGGTGGTCACGACAAAAAATTGGTCTACACCTACAGGTAATCTGCAACGCTATGAACTACATGATACAAGTTGGCAAAAAGTAGGTAATAAGATAAATATCAAACTGGGTAGAAATGGTTTAGGATGGGGGTTAGGTCTACATGAAGTACCCAAAGATGCAGGGATCATGAAAAAAGAAGGTGACGGAAAAGCACCCGCAGGTATCTTCAAGCTCAAGCAAGCCTTTGGATACACACCTTTTAACATAGCTTACCCGTATGAAGTCTACAAAGAGACAGATCATTGTGTAGATGATGTCAATTCTAAATATTACAACAAGATAGTAGATAGCACTAAAATAGAAAGAGACTATAAAAGTCATGAACGCATGAAGTTTCCTAAGGACTACTACAAGTATGGCATTGTTGTTGATCATAATGGTATTACAGAGGGTGCAAAGTCTAAAAAAGGTGCAGGATCATGCATCTTTATCCATATAAAGAGTGTACCTACAGCTGGATGTACAGTAATGTCGGAGAGTGAGATAAAAGAAGTGTTACTTTGGTTAGATCCAAGGGCTGAACCTCTTTTGGTTCAGGGGACTGAAGCTATAGTAACAAGTTTCTGGAAAAGAATTAAACTCTCTGAATAACATTATAAAATCTCCTATATAGCACATTTTATAATGTTTTCTATAGGAGGTTGCATATTTATGGTCTACAAACGTCGCTACAGCGATAAACGTTATGAAATATGTTAGATTATAAGGTTTTGGTTTTTCAGGGGATTGAGAAAGTATGTTTTAATTTCGCCATATTATATAGAAAAACCTCAATGTCTGTTTACGGCCAGAAGTAGACATTCATGTAACTATTGATTTATTTGTCCCAGTAACAAGTCCATCTTGATTCGTCTACTAATTTCCCTGTAATATAACTAGCTCCTGAACCATCAATCTCTAATCTTGCTCCCTTACCCTTATTAAAAGATTTTAGGTAATATGTCTTACCTGCAATTAATTCAATTTCAAAAACAAAACAACGATTGGGACTTACACGAACTCCCAGTCCAAAAGGCCCGCCGATGGCAGCCGGTGCTAAAACCCACAATTTATGAGTACCTGGGTGTATCGCATAGTGCGCACTCCATGCTGCATCTAAAACTTTTTGTCCATCTACAGCATAAAGATTTAAACGATATTGATTGGGTATACCATAGTCTACGACATAAGCGACCTTATCAGGATTGTTTTCATCTGCGCCCATAACTGACACATATGATGGTGAAACAGAACAAGAAGTTAGGATGCTTGCAAGAACAATTATTAGAGTGCTAAAGGCATTATTGAGTAATGTAATATTCATTGCACAAACTTATATTTTTTTCTTTTTAATCAATATTTGCCTTTATATACATAACCATTTATTAGTGGAACACTATGTCCTATTACTACCTTATTTCCGTATTATAAGTATATCAAAAGTGTCTTGATATTGACGTAAATATACAATGTTGTTATGTTCTTGCTAGATAAGCACATTATTATAACAATTACTAATGTCTTGTTCTAGAAACCTTATAAAATATATAACTTTATGAGGTTTTTCTTTGTGTATAATAAATTACTTATAAAAATTCAGAGATAAATATGACAGAAATGTGACATTATGTATAGTATAATCAAAATGTTATATAGTTAAATGCTACACCTATTGTGAAATAGGGTCAGAAAGCCATGGTCTTAGATACTATAACTTCTATAGTAAATGAAAAGATTGCCTGGTTACACTATCAGAAAAACAATATTATTATTTTATAAAATGAAATAAACAAAGACGAAAACATTAAGTCTGTTAGTTTTAGCACCTAATATTCTAATAATAGCTATTCATATAGCACGATAGTTGATGAGTATTCCTTTACTAAAAAACTTATACCTTGTCCAAATCATAAGTGCAACCATCGTGCTTTCTGAGTAGCTATATTCGGATTATCAAAAGTGTCTAATGAAGAGGAGAAAAGATGTCTATGCTAGAAACACTTGAACGAGAATTTCACACTTTACTTAATGAATGCGAGCGAATACATTGGAAAAACTTAGAACTTGAACTAGTAATTCAATATGCGAATATGGAAAAAAAGATTTGGGAAGATAGGAAGCTAGACTATGCTGTCAATGATATGATTAGAGTTATTGAAATGGCTGAATCTTTAAATAAATTAAGAGAAGAAATCAAAACCTTATAAAATATATAACTTTATAACGTTTTCATTGCTGTTTTAGAATTCCTATATGACGCTATAGCGACAAACGTTATATTCTATGTTAGATTATAAGGTTTTTATTTTCAAAGAATAAGGAATTATGCTATCCCTTAAAAGCAGTCTAAATTGTATTTTATTTAAATAGTAGACAGAAAGCAAAAAAACTTTGTAAATAAAAGCTTTTTTTACCTTCTTATTAGTGCCTTTAAAGAAGGTAATATATGATATAAATTTTATTATATTATGAAAGGAAGCGAGGGACATGATAAAGAATTTTTTTTTAAAGCATATGCAAGAAATCGCAGGAAATTCGGAAGAAATAAATCGTTTCCTAGACATACTAAAACAGCTGATACGGACACCTTCTGTTGTAGGTGCTGAACATTCATTTTTTCTCTCACTAAAAAGAGAGTTGGAAGAAATAGGTATCAAGGCAACCCTTTATGAAGGTCTACTTGTGGCAGATGGAGATGACCCCGATAGTGGCATGATCTCTGCACATATAGACAGACATGGCCTTGTATGTACTGGACCAAATGAATTTCAGTATGCCGCTTTTATCGCACAAAACAGAGGAGACCTGACAGGAGATTCTGTAGCAGAAAAGACCTATAAGGATATCATGGGACGATTCATCAATCAGCGTGTTCAAGCCTATGATCCCTGGTCTGGGGCATACTTGGGTTTGGGAACCATTGACAATGCATATTTGTGTGAACGCAGATCAAACCTCCTCTTCAATGTAAGAGGTTTGGAGCATTTACATGCGGGGACCCCTGTAGCATATGTGGATACGCTTACCTATGAAGATGGTTATCTTTCTGCACAATTGGACAACGTACTCAGTGCTGCCATCATTCTATTTTTGTATGAAAGAGGATATCAGGGCAGAGCTTTTTTCACTGCACAGGAAGAAGTAGGTAAAAGCTGGCGTTTTTTACTCGAATGGTTCAGAGGGAAAGATGTTACTACAGATTCACTTTTGGTACTTGATACCAGCCCATTTCGTAGTAGAGAAGATGCTAATTCACAGCATATAGTACTACGAAACAAAGATGCGAATGCAGATTTTATCTCACCATTAACAAAAGAAATAGAATCTATTTGTGATGAACTCTCGATAAGTTATGGATATAAAGATGCATACATAGAGAATCTCAATAAGGAATTTATCCTAGAAGGTAAACCGCTTTATTCTCTAGGGAGTACAGAGATGGGACGTTTAACAAATGCCAGTGAGGGGTCGATACAGGGAACGACATTTCAGCTTCCGACTACTGGTTATCATACAACAGCTGAGACAGTGTCTCTGGCGTCACTTGAGAATGCATTAAAAGTGTTAGAAACACTTTATCTAAAAATATAAAGAAAAGGAAAGAATATGGAAGTTATAGGATATATTGAAAGAGTAGATCTTCCAGGCTTAGAGCTTTTTGGTTTGGATGCCAAGATAGATACAGGAGCGGACTCTTGTTCCATGCACTGTGATGACATTGAAATTAAAGGTGAAAAAGTCATATTTACCCTACATGATGAAGTACATCCTGCTTATCATGGGAAAAGGCTCACGTTACCGATATTTAAAATTAAGAACGTAAAAAGTTCCAACGGAAAAAGCGAAGAAAGAGTGTTTGTAAAATCAATGTTGAAATTAGGTTGTAAAACGTATGAAGCAGAGATCTCGCTGACAAATAGAGAAAATATGAAGTATCCAATGCTCATAGGAAGACGTTTCCTATCACATCATTATCTGATAGACGTTTCTCATAAATATATAACAAAGGAAAAATAATGACTGTTTACATACTCTCCAGAAGTACAAAACTCTACTCAACACAAAGGTTAGTAGAAGAGGCTGAATCAAAAGGTTGGAATGTGCGTATCATAGATTATTTGATGTGTACTATTGAGATCATGAAGGGGGAGTTGATAGTCGTTTACGATGGTGAAACGCTACCAGTACCTGACGCGATTATCCCTCGTATTGGAGCGAGCCGAACTTTTTACGGGACGGCAATGGTGCGCCACTTTGAAATAATGGGGGCATTTTCTGTTGCTGGTAATCTTGCTATTGCACGTTCTAGAGACAAGTTAAGAAGTCTTCAGGTTTTATCTACTCATGATGTAGATATGCCAAAAACGGTTTTTGCATCAAACAAAGCCAATGCCAAAGATGTGATCAAACTCATTGGAGGGACACCTTTGGTACTTAAGATCCTTGAAGGAACACAAGGTGTCGGTGTAGTACTTGCCGAGACACAAAAAGCTGCACAATCAGTTTTAGATGCATTTTATGGAATGGACGTCAGTCTCTTGGTTCAAGAATTCATCAAAGAAGCAGGTGGAGCAGATATTAGAGCATTGGTTGTCGGTGGACAAGTAGTTGGTGCAATGAAGCGTCAAGGAGCAGAAGGTGATTTTCGCTCTAATTTACATCAGGGAGGAAGTGCCACTATACATAAACTGAGTCGTAAGGAAAAATCTATGGCAATTGCTGCCGCAAAGGCAATGGGACTTGGTGTGTGTGGAGTAGACATGATACCTTCTGATCGTGGTCCACTAGTGATGGAGGTTAATTCTTCTCCTGGACTTGAAGGAATTGAGAAGGCTACTGAAGAGAATATTGCAGGTAAGATCATGGATTATATTGAAGCCAATATTACCATTACTGATAATAAAAAACCTCGTCGTAAAAAAGATAATATTGGAGCATAAATGCAAGCTGAACCTTTTATTTTGGGTGGGGTAGAAATACCCAAAGGTACCAAGCAACAATTAGAAATAGAATTACCAAGTTTTTATGGTACTCCAACCACTCTCACCACCTATGTGATACGTGGTAAAAAAGAGGGTCCCATTGTTTTTATCTCTGCAGCAATTCATGGAGATGAACTCAATGGTATAGAGATTATCCGTCGTCTGAGACAGCTTCATCTGCTTTCCAAGCTCAGAGGGACACTAATACTTGTGCCTATAGTCAATATTTATGGAGCTATAAACCTTTCTAGGTATCTACCTGATAGACGTGATCTCAACAGAAGTTTTCCCGGCCATTCGAAAGGAGCACTCGCTTCACGTGTAGCCAAGACTTTTTTTGATGAGATAGTATCGAAATGTGATTTAGGCATCGACTTGCATACAGCCAGTATACACAAAGACAATCTTCCTCAGATACGGACCAATACAAATAATGAATACACTTTGATGTTAGCCCGTGCATTTGAAGCACCTGTTGTACTTCATTCAGAGTTACGGGATGGGTCTTTACGTGCTGTAGCCCAAGATAAGGGTATCCCTATTTTACTCTATGAAGCAGGAGAGGCACTAAGACTTGACGAGAAGTCAATCAAAATCGGGGTTAAAGGCATTATCAATGTACTTAGAGCCAACGAAATGCTGCCACAATTACAGAGAAAAAAAAGCACTCAAATTAAAACGATGCTTACAAAATCGAGTACATGGATTCGTGCGCAAGAAAGTGGAATGATACAAACACTAAAAAAATTAGGTGATGTAGTTGAAGAAGGAGAAGTGATTGCAAGAATTCATTCACTTTTTGATGACCAGGAATACGAATTAACGACTCCGTTTGATGGCATCATTATAGGAAAAACGCAAATTCCTCTTATTCATGAGGGTGATGCAGCTTTTCATATTGCAGCACTGAATGATCTTAAAATAGCTGAAGAACGTATGGAACCTTTCCATCAGGATGAGAGACTGACTGAGATTTCTATAGAAGATCAAACAATCGTATAAAAATATACACAGTAATATGAAGGAGTGTGTGTTGGAGAAAGAAATACTGGAATACCTGCGTAAAGAGAATGATGCTTTACGTAAATATCATACTGATGCTGAACAGTATTATGCCAAGATGAAAGAGTTGGAAATATATCAGGCTAAATTGGTCAGACTACTCACTAAAATAGAGGAAAAGTCCCAGAAAGTTGTTGTGCTCTTTGACGGAAGAGATGCAGCAGGTAAAGGAAGCCTTATAGGGAGTATAGCCCAATACTTGAACCCAAAACACTGTCGTACGGTTGCTCTTGGTAGACCTACAGAGGAAGAAAAGTCACAATGGTATTTCCAAAAATACATTAAACATTTTCCGCGTGGAGGAGAATTGGTACTTTTTGATCGTAGTTGGTATAATCGGGCGATGGTTGAACCGGTATTTGGATTTTGTACCCAAAATGAGTATGAACTTTTTTTGGAGACGGTGACCAACTTTGAAGACTCCCTTACTAGGCATGGTACACATTTAATAAAGATTTATCTGAGTGTTTCAAAAGAGGTACAAAACGAACGTTTTGAAAAACGTCGAACTGACCCTTTGAGACAGTGGAAACTTAGCGAAATAGATATGCAGGCACAGGCAATGTGGAGTGAGTTTAGTCAAAAAAAGAGAATTATGCTGGAGAGAACACATACACCGGAATCTCCATGGCATATTATTCGGTCAGATGATAAACATAAAGCACGGATAGAAGCTATGAAATTGATATTGAGAGAACTTGATTTTGAGGAACAAGATTCGACTGTTTATCTGAAGGCTGATGAGAATATTTTAGTCTCTGTTGAGGCTGAACTATTACGTTGATAAATAATATTGAGGTACCTTCTGCTCCGGCAGGTTTGTATGTGAAAAACTCTGCCCTTACTGTAGATATTTTTGATAAGACTTAATTCTCATTAGGCTGTTTATGAATGTCAAAACTACATGATCTGTGATTCATTATGCTCTTTATTCGGTTTCGTTTGTTTGACATGCAAATCCAACTGAGGGAAAGGTATTTGAATATGGTGCTTATTGAGCGCAGCATAGATAAATTTTAAAAAATCTGATTTTGTTCCTGAAGGTTTAAGGGTAGACGGTCCTTTAACCCATACGATTAATTCATAGTCCACAGAGCTAGACCCCATAGCTGTCATCCAGATAGCAGTAGTGTATTTTGGAGGTCTTGAAACATAGGGGATATTTGAGTGTTTAAGTTCCTCCTTAATGACTTCCTCCACCTTTTCATTAGGTGTTCCATACGCAACAGAAAAGGGGATATGTATACGTCTGATATCATTCTCTAGAGTCCAGTTGATAACATTATTTTGAATGAAAGAAGAGTTAGGGATAATGACGTCAATATTGTCATTGGTAGTGACAGTAGTCGAGCGCATTTTCATATCACTTACCGTACCTCGGATCGTATCCGTGACCTCTATGTAGTCCCCTATACGAATAGTCCGCTCAAACATCAGGATGATACCTGCCGCAAGGTTAGAGACGACCGTCTGCAAACCAAAACCAATACCGATAGAGAGTGCTCCTGCAATCAATCCTAGATTTGAAAGGTCAAGACCTATGGTTTTAAGTGCTACAAGTAGAGTAATAAATACGAGAGCATAGTATCCTGCACTTGAGATCATCTTGGCCGAAGAATAAGAAAGTTTCTCTCGTGTAACCAGATTCATGATTTTTCGTTTATAAAATGCAGCAAGCATAAACCCAAGTATTAAAACCAAAATTACTTTGAGGATATCAATGACAGAAATGCCTCGCTCATTAAATACAAAAAGGGATTCCGTGAGCTTCTTGTAAGTATATTCATAAAGACTTTCAGCGCTTTGCTCGACACTTGAGAGTGCTAGCACTATATTACCAGCGACGTCTTTGAATACTTCCTTGAGTATAGTACGTTTAAAAGTATAATGCTCATTAAGTTCTGGTGTAAGTGCATCGATATCTTGTTTACTCGCATTGAACAGATCAAGCGTTTTTTGATTTTCTTTTATTTGCAGATAAGCAAGAGAAAGAAGTATGGTTTGATCTATTTTTGTAGTGATTGCTTCCATTCTGCTTGAAGTGTTTGCAAGTAGATTGTTATTTAATGTCTTTGAGACAGTTTCATGGTGCATAAGTTCACGGTCTTTGGCCAATTTTAGCGCAATGGCTTCTTGCTCTATGGAAGGGAATATTTTGTTTGTGGCAGCAAGTTCTTGCTCTAAATCCGGAATATTAAAGGTAACTCGTTTTAAGGCGTTCTTAAAACGATTTTCTCCTTTTTCCACTATTGGTTCATATGCCTCTATAGATAGTTCCTGGTTTTTCCCTTTAAGTTTATAGAACGCATATTGTAATTGGTAAAGCAGTAAGTTTTTTTTATCTTCAATCGTCATACTATGGATACTTTCACTTAAAGACTTTCGTTTTAATTGCATACTGCTTGCTTGTTCTTTTAGGGTATCCATTATTGCATAGGTGTCGGTCAGCGCATTAAGATAAGAGAGATAGTTCTCCGTGCTGATATTTTGATCATCAGGCAAAAGTGAATCAGGAAGAGAATGAATTTTTGGTGTAAAGGAGATCATATTTGCAAGTTTCGCTAAAATCATACGTTCTGTGGCAATACGTTCTATATCAGCTTGTTCTTGAGGTTTTTCCTGGTCAATGAGTTTTCTAACTTCTTCATAATGGGCTATGGTGTTATTGCCCTCATAAAGTCTTGTATCTATATCAGCTGAGTATAAAGAGAGGGAGAGAATTAATAATAAAAATAAGGATTTCATAAAGTTCTACTTTTTTTGAATTATAGCATAGTATAAACATCGAAATATTAACACTAAAATATAATGATATGATACACAAAATTTAAATCAGAAATGAAATGTTGTAAAAGGGGTGAGATAAGGATGAAGTATAGCATCCCTTCACCCACTATTTTGATATAATATTTGATTAAGAATAAAGGCACAAGTATGGAACATATCGAAGAGCAGCTTGACTCGCTACATTTAGAGGACTTACGTAATGGATCGCACCCCTCTGTATTTGATGAAAATGATGATTATGATATGCTTATTGTTCGTCTTCCTGTCATTAAGGATGTACTTGAGAGAAAATCGTTAGGTTTTATAATTACCCAAAGAGAGAGTTATTTTTATAATTCTACAGATAATAGTTTTGAAGCATTTTCGAACCGTTTTGATGGACCTTATAGGACTATAGATAGATTGCTAGACAAATTACTCACATCGTTTAATGCATATGAAGATAGGATTGGAGACATGGAAGAGTCTCTATATGAAGATAGTGCACAAAAGAGTTTTATGACACATTGGTTAGAACTTAAAAGAGATATATTGAGAATAGAACGTGTCATGTCCCGTACTTCGACCGTAATGAAGCATATGATTGATTATTATGAAGCAGCCGATGATTTTCCAATGAATCATTATGTAGATATACATGAACATTGTGAACGAATTGTACGTTCTGCAGCGCTGCAGCTTTCAAAACTTGATTATCTGTATAGTTTTTACAACACACGCACCAATGAAAAAATGAATCGCTTGATTTTTTTTCTAACTATCATTTCAGCTATTTTTCTTCCGCTTAATTTGGTTGTCGGGTTTTTTGGTATGAATACAAGTGGTCTGCCTTTTACTGAAGGGGCAAGTGGCACATTGAATGCTGTTTTCAGCATGGGGTCCCTGATGGCCATAACAGCATTGCTGGTTTTTTTATGGCGTCGAAATATTGAAAAGCAAAGTTAGTATATAAATTTTGCTTTCAAGAAGCAGGTTACACCCAAAACACTCTTAATTTCCCTTAAAAAAATGAAGCAATGGCTATGCTTCATGCAGTGATGAATGAATTTTAAAGTGAATGTATAGGTAAAAATATTTTTAGTAGATACTATACTTTACATAAAATTTTATTTTAGTTTTCTTATTTGGTAAAGGGTAGTTTTTATACGCAATGCGTATCACATCTAAAGTATTTTGATCTAAAGCCTGATGGCCTATATGTCTTTGTAGTTTAAGATCTGAGATATCCCCATTTGGATGCAGATTAAAAGAGACGACGTTGGTTCCTTGCTGTCTGGTACGTACTGCAACATCCGGGTAGCCATTTCGCGTAAGTGTACGTTGGGTGATACTGTGAATCGTCCCCAGATTATTTTTAATGAACTTCTTTTGGGTTTCACTGTAGGTATTAAACTCCTCACCATAAAGCTGATTGATCATTCTTGCACCATAGCTACCTGAGGAGGATGGTCGTCTTCGTTGTGCTGGATTAACGGAAGTACCTGCACCCATAAGCAGATTGGCAAGAGGATCACTTGAACGTTTTTTAGGTTGTCTATATTGCTTTGTTTTTTTCACCACAGTCTTTTTCTGTACCTTTTTAACAGCTTTCTTCTTCTTTTCTTTTTTAACGACCTTTTTAACAGGTTTTGGTTCTATTTTGGTGACATTGTTCTCTTCCGTACTCTGCTGTGCAAAAACCTTTTTACTCTCATCTAAAACTTTTTTCTTTATAGATTGCACTTGCGGTTCTATTGGTTTTTCAACGATAGGCTTGGGTATTGTCGGAGTGACTACGGGCTGAGGCACAGGTACTGGTTTTTGAGGTGGAACAACAGGTTTCGGCTTTGGTGCAGGAGGTGTAACCATTTGCTGTAGATTAAGGCTTATTTTCTTTTCTTGTCCCTTAGGAGGTAACAAGGTGATCTCTTGCCAGTTTTTGATAAAGAGTAATAAAATAAGTAAATGCAACAATAAAGAGAGCAATAATCCGTTCAGCGTTCTGATGATACTCTCCTTGTATAGAGCCCTAAGTGGCGTTAGTGTATAATCTTTGCAATTATACATAATGAGGATTAATAACATGGCATATGACAAAAGTATAGCAGCATTTGAAGAAGCATATAAAGTGATACCTGGGGGCGTTGACTCACCGGTACGTGCATTTTCAGGAGTAGAGGGTACACCACCATTTATAGAAAGAGGAGAGGGCGGATACCTTTTTGACATCGATGGAAACAGATATATAGACTATGTACAAAGTTGGGGACCACTTATCTTTGGTCATGCAGATGCAGAGATAGAAACATCAGTGATTGAAGCAGTTAAAAGAGGTCTGAGTTTTGGTGCGCCTACTACAGTAGAGACAGAGCTAGCCAATGAGATCGTTACACTTTTTGACAGTATCGATAAAGTACGTTTTGTTAGTTCCGGAACTGAAGCAGTTATGTCTGCTATCCGTTTGGCTCGTGGTGTTACAGGTAGAGATAATATTGTGAAATTTACAGGATGTTATCATGGTCACTCTGACTCACTTCTTGTGCAGGCAGGTTCTGGTCTAGCTACTTTTGGCAGCCCATCAAGTCCAGGTGTACCGGCTGATCTTACGAAACATACACTATTGGCGACCTATAATGACATTGCATCAGTACATGCATGTTTTCAAGAATCACCAGACGGTATCGCTTGTGTTATTATCGAGCCTATCGCTGGAAACATGGGTCTTGTTCCTGCTGATGAAGCATTCTTGGAAGAGCTTAGATGTCTATGTACTAATCATGGTGCGCTGCTAATCTTTGATGAAGTCATGAGTGGGTTTAGAGCATCACTTAGAGGTGCTCAGGGTATCTCAATGATAAAACCAGATATGGTAACACTAGGTAAAGTAATCGGTGCAGGTATGCCTGTAGGTGCATTTGGTGCATCTGCAGAGATCATGGCTTTCCTTTCTCCTGAAGGTCCGGTTTATCAGGCAGGAACACTTTCTGGTAACCCTGTTGCTATGTCAGCAGGACTTACAAGTCTTAAAAAACTCAAATCAAACCCTTCTTTATATGTATTATTGGGGAACAAAGCTAAAAAGCTTATGGATGGTTTCAAAAAAGCTGCAGAAGCAGTAGATATACCTTTGGTGACTGATGTAAGAGGAAGTATGTTTGGTTTCTTTTTCTCAGATAAACCGGTAAAAAACTTTGATGATGCACTCGCAAATGATACAGCGATGTTTGCCAAGTTTCATAAAGGTATGTTGGACAAAGGTGTCTATCTCGCGTGTTCTTCGTATGAGACAGGTTTCATCTGTGCAGCTACAACAGATGAGATGATAGAAGAGACGATCAAAGCAGCCTATGAAGTTATGGCTGAGATTAAGGGATAATGATGGCACAAGAAGAACCAAAATTTAAAAAACTAGTGAATGCCGCAGACGGTCTCAGTCTTGGTATCTCTATGGTTGTTGCTGTACTTATGGGTGTAGGTATAGGAATAGGACTACAAAAGCTTACAGGAGCTTGGTGGACACTTTGGATAGGTGTATTCATAGGTGTGGGTGCAGCTATCTCTAATGTCTATAAAGCCTATGCCAAGCAGAAAAAGTCATTAGATGAGCTGGCAAAAGACCCAAGATATACGTACAAAAAAGAGCAACAAGATAAATATGACGCCGAAGATGACGATGAGTAGTACAAATCGTAAGATCCTCATAACACTCGTAGTGGTTGATGTTTTACTTCTATTGATCTCTATCATATTTTTTGATATCAAAGTACTCTACAGCACACAAATAGGCTATATCACTTCAACACTTGTCATGGTGGCTTCTATCGTTAGTTATAGACGCATGGTAAATGCACGAGTTGAACATAACATAATAACTATGGATGACAGTAAAGATGTTATAGACAAACTTGAAGACCCTTATGACCTCTATAGTGAAGATGCAGTAGAAGAGGAAGAAAAAGACTTTGTTGAGACGGTAAAAGAAGAGAAAAAAAAGCTCAAAGAGAACAGACGCACACTTTACCAAACACTCAAAGACACAAAAGCAGCACTATCCATTTACCGACTAGGCGCATATGCACTGCTTATCTTAGGTTTTTTATATCTAAACAGACAGAGTTTGTTGCATATTCCTGGTTATATTATAGCGTTGGGGATTCCTTCTGTGATTATTGTTACTTTGCTTTTAAAAGAAAAAGAAACCCATAGTTAATATTAGATAAAATAAGTCTAATCAGAACCTAGGACTTATTTTATGACAAGAACCCTACTACTATCTATTGCGCTACTTACATTCACTGCATGTGGAAAAGAAGAAGCAAAACCCGCAGTCTGTACCACAAAGCCCATACAACCACTTCAAATCATTGACAAACCCATAGACTTTGGTCCAGAGCGTATTGCTATGACCAAAGAGTACATCAAGTCTCATTATGGCATGAGTGTAGAGAATATTGAAATTACCCCTAAGATCATCATGCTCCATTGGACAGCGGAGATGGATTTTGATAAGTCCTTTAAACGCTTGCAGCCTGAGAGACTTCTTTCTGACAGAAAAGACATCATGAAAGCTTCAGCCTTAAATGTATCTTCTCAGTTTATGGTAGCACGTGACGGGACTATCTACCGTTTAATGCCTGAAAACTGGATGGCTCGTCACGTTATAGGACTGAACTACTCAAGCATAGGTGTAGAAAACATAGGAGGGAAGGGTAACAAGATAGATGACCTTACACCGGCACAGCGTCAAGCAAATATTGATTTGGTGCTATACCTCAAAGCTAAATACCCTACTATTGAGTATCTTGTAGGACATCATGAGTATAAGCAGATGGAGAGTACTTCTTTGTGGTTGGAAAAAGACAAAGGGTATAGAACAGTGAAGTCTGATCCTGGAGAAAAGTTTATGTTTGACATTCGAGATGGTGTAAAATGCCTTAATCTCAAAGCACCACATAAAGTGAAATAATGAACTCAGCATTTAGTACGCTTGACTGGGGAATATTTTTTGCATATTTTTTAGTATTAACCGTTACATCGGTACTTTTAAGTCAAGTGAAGGTAAAGAGTACACGTGATTATTTTGTAGGTGGGAACAGTGTCCCTATGTTTGCCGTGGCTATGTCTGTGCTGGCTACCTCTCAGTCTGCAGCTACCTTTCTTGGTGGACCTGAATACTCTTATGGCAAGGATCTCACTTTCCTAGGTTTTTATTTTTCTGCTTTCTTGGCAGTTATCTTTGTAGCCAAAGTACTTATCCCTCGTTTTTATGCTATTAAAGCCGTAACAGTATATGAACTGCTTGAAAAGCGTTACGGTGAGTCAGCCAAAAAACAAGCAGGTATTATGTTCCTCATAGGTCGCCTCTTTGCCTCTGGTGCAAGGCTCTACATAGGAGCATTAGCCATTTCCATGATACTCTTCTTAGATATCACCCCAACACATGTGGCTATCTCTATCACTATTTTGATGCTTGGTGCATTGGCATATGCGTACTTTGGCGGAGTGAAGTCTGTTATCTTTTCTGACATTATTCAAGCCATTACCTACATTGGAGCAGGGATCGCGGTACTCATCTACCTTTATGTAACAATCAACACTGACTTCTCCACTATAGTTTCCACACTGCAGACAGATAACAAGCTTAAATTGCTTGACTGGTCAATGTCTGGCGGTTTTTCTGTCTGGGCATTGATCGGCGGCTGGTTACTGCTTAATATCGCTGCCTATGGACTAGACCAGGACATGACACAAAGAGCTTTGACATGCAAAAGTACCAAAGAAGCTCAAAATTCACTGATGTTGAGTATTTATTTGACGATTCCCGTAGCTATACTCTTTTTAATGATCGGTTTGCTGCTTTATCTCTTTTACCAACATCCTGAACTATCAGGGTTGAGTACAGAAGTGGTACAAAAGTTTGAAGGTGAGAAGATAACCATTTTTATGTACTACATTTTAAATGAGATGCCTGAAGGTATGAGAGGGTTAGTGACCGTAGGAGCTGTAGCCGCTGCCTTGTCTAGTTCTAACTCTGTTCTGGGTGCCATGTCATCTGTAGCCATAGAAGACCTCTATAAACCCTGGAAGCAAAAGAGATCTAATGTAGAGGAGATGCATTTCGTTAAAGCAGGGCGTAATGCTGTACTCTTTTTCGCCGTAGCACTTTCACTTATGGCTATGCTCTCATTTTACTGGCAACGTTACACAGAACTGCCATTGCTAAGCTTTGCCCTTGGCGTGATGGCTTTTGCTTATACAGGTCTACTTGGTGTCTTTGGAGCGGCTATATTTACCAACAGAGGTTCAGCCACCACTGTACCGTTGGCACTTCTTGGTGGGTTTATGACAGTTTTACTGCTTCAGCCTTATGTGTTGGGTGATAATCTTGGAGAATTACTTGATTTTAAACTTGGATTCGCTTGGCAGATACTTTGTGGGACCGCAGTAGCATTTGGGATGATGATGAGTGGGAAAGCTAAAGTATATTAATACTATTGTCATTGTGATATAATAAATGACTAAACTCAAAGGAACAATCGTGCAAGAAAAATGTGATGTCGAATACAAAGCGATAGTCTATCAGGAGAGTATGTTAGGCTCTTTATTATTAGGTGGAGCGAAGGTTGATCCAGTCAAGTTAAGTAACTTTCTCAATAAGAATGCCCAAAATGGATGGCGTGTTGTGACAATGGAGAAAGATATTCGAAGAATGTTACTCTTTTTTAAAAGAGAAGCATATGTAATTTTAATGATAAGGGATACAAAATGAAAATAGCATCTATAATTTCATCGGTACTTTTAGTGGTTTGGGTAATTCTTACGATGGTGATGATGTGGACAGATGTACTTGACAGTACAATCTATGTAAAAGTCTCTATTACTTTGGGCATCATTGTTGTTGCGACCATACTTATTGCATTGGCTATAAAAGAATATGGTAGTGAGAAAAAATTAAAAGACCATAATTATTTAGATTAACTGGTATTATGAAAAAAGAAAAATATATTGGCATTATGTCAGGGACATCACTAGATGGTGTAGATGTTGTACTTTGTGAGATAGATAAGAGTACATGTACGCTCGTTGATAGTTTAGAGTATCCGATATCATTAGAACTTAAAACAGACATTTTGAATATGATAGAGGGTAAAAGTACTTTATCACAAGTAGGGCAGTTAGATCATCGCTTAGGTCTTTTGTTTACTCAGGCTGTAGGTGCGCTACTTATACGTGACAACATAGATGCTTCAAGCATCACAGCTATAGGTTTACACGGTCAAACTTTATGGCATCAGCCTGAAGATGGATTTACTATGCAGCTTGGTGATCCGAATATCTTGGCAGCTAAAACTGGTATAGCAGTTGTAGCAGACTTCAGACGTAAAGATATTGCATTGGGTGGGCAGGGCGCACCTTTTTCTCCTGCATTTCATGAGTTTATATTTAGTAATATTAAAGAAGCTCTCTCTATTGTAAATATTGGTGGTATGGCAAATATTACCGTTTTGGGTGAAAAACTCATAGGGTATGATATAGGCTGTGGAAATGTACTTCTAGACATGTGGATATCTGAACATCAAGGAAAAACTTATGATAACGATGGAGAGTGGGCTAGAACAGGAACTGTAGACTATAGCCTTTTAGATCGTATGCTATCTGATGATTTTTTCCAAGAGTCCTATCCTAAAAGTACAGGGAGAGAGAAATTCAATAAAATATGGCTACAGGGATATCTTTCTGGACATACGCATAATCCTGAAGATGTACAAAGAACACTGCTAGAACTGACTGCTCTGAGCATAAGCAATGAAGTTCTGAAATTTAATCCAGATGTAACATTGCTTTGTGGTGGGGGTGCTAAGAACAGCTTCCTTGTTGAACGTATCAAAGCACTGATGCCAAACATAGAAGTAGCTATAGCTACGAATGCAGATCAGATAGAGGCTATGACCTTTGCATGGTTGGCATACAAACGTGTACATAAAGAAAAAGTAAATTTAAAAGATGTCACTGGAGCGAGTGACAACGCAGTTTTAGGAGGCATATATGCATAAAGAGTTAAAAGGATGGCTAGAGTCGTTAGGTATGGAAGAGCCAGACCTTCACGCACTACATGGAGATGCAAGCTCTAGAAGCTATTACCGTCTTGAAAATAATGATGGGGGTATCGTTATGGATGCTTCACAGAGTAAAGAGAGTATACCCACCTTTATTGGTGTGGGCTCGAGGCTCATGGATGCAAAAGTACGTATACCAACCATAAAGTCCTATGATCTGAACAAGGGCTTCATCTTCTTAGAGGACATAGGCTCAACACATTTGCTCGATAAGTGTGTTGAAGGTGTCGATGCAAGACCTTTCTATGACAAAGCCATAGAAACTTTGGTTAAAATGCAAAGCACTCCTTCTAAAGGCTTAGAACCTTATGATAAGAGTTTTTTACTTGAAGAGATGAATCTCATGTCACAGTGGTACCTCAAGGAGTATATGGGTACTACGCTTGAATGTCTCGAAGGACGTATACTTTTGGAGAGTCTTTCTTTGATAGCCAAAGAGGTGTTGAGTCAGCCACAAGGTATTTTTGTGCATCGAGACTACCACGCACGAAACTTGATGGTAGACAGCAATGACGAGATAGTAGTTATAGACTTTCAAGATGCAAGAGAAGGTGCTTTAACATATGACTTAGTCTCATTGCTTCGTGATGCATATGTGAAACTTGATGCAAGAGAACTTCGAAGACTCATCTTGCTTTTTAGAGACTTAAAAGGTCTCAATGTAGATGATGAAACATTTATGCGTTGGTTTGATTTTACAGGGTTACAGCGTCACATCAAGATACTTGGGATTTTTGCCAGACTTGCCATAAGAGATGGTAAAAAGGAGTACTTGAAAGATATTCCTATGACATTGAAGTATATCCTGGAGGTGGGCTATAAGTATCCAGAATTGGATGGATTGATCTCACTATTGAAGTCGCAGTATGGCGAGTTTAAAGATGCACCTGCAACGATGAGGATATTTTAATTGCTTCACTGCTTAACACGTATTGAGTGCACTCATAACACTAAAAAGGATACTGTACTATGAAATGTATGATACTTGCCGCAGGATTGGGAACAAGAATGAGGCCACTGACTGACACAACACCAAAACCTTTACTTAAAGTAGGAGGCATACCGCTTATTCTTTGGCATATAGAACGCCTAGCACACGATGGCTTCACTGACATAGTCATCAACATAGCCCACTTAGGCTACCAAATACAAGAAGCTCTTGGTGACGGTTCAGAGTGGGGTGTGAACATCACTTACTCTGACGAACAAGAAGAGGGAGCATTGGAAAGTGCAGGGGGCATAGTCAAAGCCTTGCCTTTGCTGGGTGATGAACCATTTTTAGTCGTAAACGGAGACATCTGGTCTGACTATGATTTCCAAGACCATAGAAAGCTAGCAGACGGCATTCTAGCCCATTTAGTACTCGTTCCTAACCCAGAGCATAACCCTGATGGAGATTTCGCTCTCATAGACAACAAAGTGGTAGATGCAAAAGCCTATACCTTTTCAGGCATAGGCTACTATTCACCAAAACTCTTTGATGGGGTTCCCTATGGTAAATCTGCTTTAGCTCCTTTACTTAGAGCAGCGATGAAAGAGGGAAAGGTGACAGGTGAACGGTATGAAGGTGAATGGTTGGATATAGGAACACCAGAGAGACTGGAACTTTTAAATGCACAGTTGATGAATCGGTATTAGTTTAGTGAGTAAATAAATTAATAATAACACGAAAAGGTATTTCAAAAACAATTCTATAGAACAATTCTCCAAGAACATTATCTGAAATTTTTTGTGTTGCTTTTTTATCAGGAATAACAGAAGCGATAATTACATATACACCATACAGAAAAATAAATGTTGTTAGTCCATAACGAATCACAGGATTATCACTTTGAACTGTAAAATAACATATGAATAATGCTAATACTCCAAAAAGAAAAGTAATAATTCTTTGAAATGTAAAATATCTCATTGTATATTCTTCAAATATTTCGCAACCCCATCCTCATCATTAGAGTGAGGAAGTATCACATCCGCTACAGCTTTGACTTCATCCAAAGCATTAGAAACAGCCACAGAAGTTCCTGCAAGTTTAAACATACCTATGTCATTCACAGAGTCACCAAATACAGTGACATCAGAAGGTTCATGTTCCATGTAGTCCATGACTTTTTGCAGTGCATGGGCTTTGTCTCCTTCTGGGTGGAGTATGGTGAGGAAATAGCCATCTGAGTATTTTTCCGGAGAGAGTTTACACTCTATAGCATCTTCAAATGTATTTTTTAGTTTTTCTGTTAGTGGTTTTAGAGTCTCAAAGTCTCCGAAATAAACGATTTTTAGGTTCATATCCATCGTTTTGTTTTGAGGATTGAACTGCATACGAGGGTCTTTTTTGTAGCCTTTTAGGACAAACTTTTGATGTTCGTTGAGTTTACGAGGGTATAAAAAAGTTTCATTGAGCTTCATGTCTTTTAGCCCTATGATGAAAGGGTCAATATCAAACTCAAATCCTACTTCGACCACAGCGTCCCCTAATGCCTTGTTAATGGTTTTTAAGTCTATAAGTTTTTTGTCAGGAGAGACTATCATCGTACCATCTAGGAGTATCATAGGCGCATTGAGATGCAGTTTGTCTAGAAAGTCATGTGTTTTTTGAAAGCTTCTGGCTGTGGCCACAGAAAGTATGGCATCTTTACTCTTTGCATTCCAAACTTGTGTACTAAAGTCACTGACACTCTGGTCTGTACGTAAAAAGGTATGGTCCAGGTCGGTAATATATATAGGTAATTTCATAGGTGCATCATAGCAAAAGTACGATTAAAAGTGTTGGAAGAAGTATTGAGTTAAGAAGAAAGAGCCCAAAAGGGCTCTTTTGTGTTTTAGTTAAAATCAGGTTGAGCTGTTTTAAGTGTACTCTCTGGAAGTTGTGGATAACTAATCGCTGGTTTTCTACCTTTGAGGGCGCCAAAGAAAGTAACGATCTGCTCTGCTTCTTTATCGGAAATTTCGATACCAAGTTGAATACTTCCCATCTCTTTAACCGCTTCTGCAAGACTCCAAATAGCACCATTATGATAGTAAGGTGCAGTTTCCGTGATATTTCTCAGTGTAGGTGTTTTCACCATACCATTTTTATCACCTTTGAAATCACCTACATTGGCAAATTTATATTTCCCTGCAACTTCAAATGGTTGCATCGTACCACCAAGGGCTACACTGTTATGACAATTTGCACAACCTTTGTCCATAAATGTATTAAGACCTTCTTTTTCCGCAGCAGTAAGTGCATCATCTTTTCCATTTAAGAAATCATCATATCTTGATGGTGTAACCAATGTTCTTTCAAAAATACCAATCGTTGATGTGATCGTTTCAAAATCAATAGATACATTTTTACCGTAGGCACCTTTGAACTCTTCTACATATGCAGGGATAGAATTAACTCTTTGCACAACAAGTGATGGAGCCGCTGCCATTTCAGGAGCTGCTTGCATAGGACCTTGTGCCTGATCTTCAAGATGTGGACTTCTTCCATCCCAAAATTGCGCTTGAAAGAACATTGCATTATAAACAGTAGGTGAATTTAAATGATGTGGGTTTGCAGTCCATTGATGACCAACGGCAGCTGGAACGCCGTCCACTCCACCAAGTCCAAGATTATGACAGGTATTACATGAAATGATACCACTTTTTGAAAGTCTAGGTTCAAAATAAAGTTTTTTACCCAACTCAACTCTTTCAGGTGTTACTGTTCCATTAGGGTCCGTAAGCTTTGAAAGTTCAGTTTCATCTTGTGGTATAGCAACAAGGCCGTTTTGTTTTGCTTTGTCTGCTAAAGATACTGTAGAGGTTGAACCAGATGCCAATAAAAAAGTAGATGCCAATAAAGATGCACTCAATAATTTATATATTTTCATTCATTATTCCTTATAATTATTATCTCCTTTATTATAGAGCGATTTGTCTTAAGTGATAATAAGTATTAGGTAAAAATAATTAGTAATTATCTTGTAAAAAAGGCCTTTTTTGCATTAACTTGAAAATCCGCTGCTATGATTCATTTTTGCCTGTACAATGGCTTTTTGTTTCTCTTTTTTATGTGTGTCTTTTTCAACAAATATCTTTTTACGTGTCACAGGATCCATCTCTGTATAGTACATTACAGCAGAGTAGGTACCTGGAGTTGGTGTAAAGACCTGTGCCTGCTCAGGGTTCATTTTGAGCTCATCGGTAGTAAAACGTTTAAGTTCATGCATGTCTTTCTCTTCACAACCCGGATGAGCTGCTATGAGGTAGTAGGTAAGAAACTGTTTTTTTCCCATGTCTTTGTTCAGTTTGTCGTAAAGCCTTTTAAAGTCTACCAGAGTTTGTTTTCCTGGTTTCCCCATGAGGTCAAGTACATGTTGTTCTGTATGTTCCGGTGCGACTTTCATCTGACCTGATATATGGTGTTCTACCAGCTCTTTAAGGTAAGAATACCCCTTACGTTTGTCTTCTGTTATGAGGTCATAACGTATACCTGAAGCCACAAATGCTTTTTTAATGCCGTCTATGTTACGCACCTGTTTCATCATTCCTATAACACGTGTATGGTCTGGTTTCATTGATTTGCACAGATGTGTGGAGTCCACACATCGTTGATGGTCACAGGTACCGAGTTTGAGCTTTTTATTGCACTCATAACCATACATGTTTGCCGTAGGACCTCCAAGGTCTGATATGATGCCTTTAAAGTCTTTGTACTCTTTAAACTGGTTGGCTTCTTTAACGATGGACTGTTCGGAACGTGTACGGATGGTACGCCCCTGGTGTACCCCTATGGCACAGAAGTTACACTCTCCCCAGCATCCCTGGTGTGTCATGATGGAAAACTTGATGGTCTCCAAGCACTTTACTTTACCTTCGGGACGATGGTAAGGGTGAAGCTCTCTTGTAAAAGGCAGAGCAGAGACTTCATCCATTTCCGGTTCATTCAGATAATCGCATGGAGGATTTTGTATGGAGTAGCGTGTATCTACTTTCTGAGAAAGTCCTTTTGCTGCGATGGGGTCGTTATTGTCATAAAAAAGATCAAAGAGGTCTATGTACTTTTCTTTTTCATCTAGACACTCCTGGTGTGAAGGAAGTTGGTGGTAACTCTCTACAGGTTCTTTGTTTATGTAACATATACCACGTACATCTTTCCAGTCGTATCCTTTGTCCAGAGCACGCGTGAGATCACGGATAGCTTGTTCTCCCATACCGTAGATAAGTATATCTGCTTTAGAGTCAAAGAGTATGGGTTTTCTTAGCTTGTTAGTCCAGTAGTCATAGTGTGTCACACGTCTAAGAGAAGCTTCTATACCGCCAAGAACTACAGGTACAGTGTTTTTGAAATTCTGTCTTATGAGGTTCGTATATACTAGTACTGCTCTGTCAGGACGTTTGGTATTTTTGCCACCTGGTGTGTAGTCATCTGAGTTTCTAAACTTTTTGGTTGCAGTGTAGTTAGCGACCATTGAGTCGATGCTTCCACCACTCACACCCCAATATAAACGAGGCTCACCTAAACGTTTGATATCTTTATCACTCTTCACATCAGGCTGACCGATGATACCAACCTTGTAACCCAGTTTTTCAAGCATACGTCCAACAGTGGCAACGCCAATGAAAGGAGAGTCTATGTAGGCATCTCCAGAAACAAGTATGACATCACACTGTTTCCATCCCAGTGCATCCATCTCTGCTCTGGTTGTAGGTAAAAAACGTTTTGCTTCTCTAAGGTCAAGTTTGCTCATGGGGTTACCTTCTTAATGCTTTAAGAGAGCAATAAGTGCTTTCTTTCATAGTGATTATTTTCGTATTATAGCCAATAAGTGTCAATTCTGCTTATCGGACTTATGATTGATATAAGATGACTCTCTATATTTTGGTACAATAATACTATTCTACATAGTTTCCTAAAGGAAGAACAGATGAAAAAAGAGCCGACAGACGATACTAAATTCAATCCTTTTTCTAATATATGGGTACTCATTATTGTCATGATGCTTGGATTACAACTCTCTAACTATATTATGTCTCAAGAACAGAGTGAAACACTCTCTTACAATCAATTTAAAAGTAAGATCGAACAAAATATCATGAAAGAGGTCAGCGTCAATGGAGATCAGGTTGTAGCCACATTGAAAGATACTATGGGTAGGAAGCCAACTTATTTAAGGACTACACTTCCTCCATTTGAAGACAAAACATTTTTAGAATTACTCGAAAAAAACCAGGTTGAGATACATGTCAAGTCACAGAAAGAGTCAAGCTTTTGGCTTTCCTTTCTTATGTTATTACCGCTTTTTGTCTTTTTAGGATTTATATTTTACAGTTCACAACGTATCAAAAAGCAGTTAGGCGGTATGGGCGGTGGGGTATTTGATTTTATGCAATCCACTGCAAAAAAATATGAAAAAGAACAGGTATCTGTCACCTTTGATGATGTAGCTGGTGTAGAAAATGCAAAGATAGAACTCTATGAAGTGGTGGATTTTCTCAAAAATCCTGATAAATATAAAAAGATAGGTGCCAAGATCCCCAGAGGTATTTTACTAATGGGATCTCCAGGTACAGGGAAAACTCTTTTAGCCAAAGCAGTGGCAGGAGAAGCGGAGGTGCCTTTCTTTTCTATCAGCGGTTCTGAATTTGTGGAGATGTTTGTAGGTGTGGGAGCATCCAGGGTACGTGATCTGTTTAAAAAGGCTAAAAGTGAAGCACCTGCTATCATATTTATAGATGAGATAGACTCTGTAGGACGTGCCAGAGGGGCAGGGGTCGGTGGTGGACATGATGAAAAAGAACAAACACTTAATCAGATTTTGGCTGAGATGGATGGGTTTGAGACAGATGAACAGGTGGTAGTCCTCGCAGCCACCAATCGTCCGGATGTTCTTGATTTTGCCCTTTTAAGACCGGGAAGATTTGATCGTAAGATAACTTTGAGTTTACCCGATGTACATGCCAGAGAAAAGATCTTAAACATTCACATACGTAAAGTACGTATAGACGACTCTGTAGATCTGGTAAAGATAGCCAAAATATCCATTGGTTTTTCCGGTGCTGACCTTGCAAACCTTGTTAATGAAGCAGCGATGCATGCAGCCAGGGAAAGCCAGGAGTATGTTACACAAGATGATTTTATGTATGCACGTGATCGCATCATTATGGGTGTTGAGCAAGAGTTTATTTTGGATGAAAAAGATAAAAAAAGAGTAGCCATTCATGAGAGCGGTCATGTTTTAGCAGCACTCCTACTGAAACATGCAGACCCTATAGAAAAGGTGAGTATCATACCTAGAGGACAGGCACTGGGAATGACAGAGCAACTTCCACTGAAAGATATCAAAAATTTCCCTCAGGACTATCTACTTGACAAGATAGGCGTAATGCTTGGGGGAAGGGCTTCTGAGCGTACACTGCTCGGAGATCTCTCTTCAGGGGCTGCCAATGATCTCAAAGAAGCAACCTCTTTAGCAACCCATATGGTCAGCCAATGGGGCATGAGTGAATTACTCGGACCGGTCTATTATCAAAAAGGTGAAGATCATGTCTTCTTGGGACGTGATATGGCGATGCCAAAAGACTTCAGTGAAGCAACTGCAAAACTCATAGATGATGAAGTCCGAAAGATCATCACCCAAAAAGAAGAAGATGTAATGAAACTTTTTGAAAAACATAAGAAAGAGATCATTGCACTTTCAGACAGGTTGGTAGAAAAAGAGCTAATGTATGCAGATGAGATCAAATCTCTGATAGATCTTTAAATAACACTTCTGTATCAAGTCTATAAAAGCGTTGTAGTTCTTGATAGATATCTGGAAAATACGCTTTAAATATTTTAGGTGTTTCAAAAAATCGTTCACTGCAAACAGCAAAAAACTCTGCTTCGTTTTTCAATGCATAGGTCCCTAAAAGCACTACTCTGTCTGAACTTTTCCCCTTATCTCTTTGTTCACGTAATATATCAAAGGCTTTAGAAAAGACTTCAGACCATCTACGATAGTTCGAATCTTCAAGGACTGGTGTACCATCTGCAAAACCGTCTTCAAAGTCCAATTCATGTGCAAATTCATGGATGATGACATTGTCTTTTTCTTGCTGTGCTATATCATATTTAATATCCTGCCATGATATGACTACCGTACCATTCGCTGATTGCCCTTCTAAAACAGATCTTTCACTACGGTTAATGCCACCACTTGAGTGTGTTTCGTTTACTATGAAATGTTTTGGATAGACGATGACTGTACTTACATCGTCTTTATCCCCCAGATCAAATCCAAGCCGCATCAAACAGGCATAAAATGCAATAATCACTTTGATTTCATCGTTGATGGTCATTTTTGCGCCAACAAACTCTTTATTATCTATAAAGAGCAGAATTAAAAGTCGAAGTTTTTCTTTATTCCGAGGTGATAAAACTTTGTATTGGTGTATATTTTGAAGTATCTCTTCATAGGAGTTTGGAAAAGGTAATGACTTGAGTTTTTTATACTGCCAGATTCGATGAAAGTACCCTATGCCTTGCAAAAGAAGGAAGAGTCCGACTAAGCTAAAAAGAAATTGTATCAGCAGCAGGTAATAGTTCATGTCGATAGATACCTTGATGTAATTATTGTGTTAATTTTTTACCGTTAATAAGTACAGCAAAGAACCTTATAGCCCATACTATGAACATCACCATCCACACCGTGGCTGAGATATCAAAAAGTACCATAAAATTCCATCCTAATGCAGAGACAAAAGAGGTAAGTATACGTACAATAACCACGACCTGTGTCCAGATAAAAAGAACTTTGACCCAGTTGTCTGCCTGCATGATGTTACCTGAATGCCCAATGGTCACACGGGTACCAAAACCAATAAGTATTGTAAATACAAATCCAAGCATAAGAACATGGATGTCAAGAAAGAGGAAGTTTGCTCCTGTAATCAGTGTCAAAAGATTACTCAAAGCAGCCAATATAAAAGCTATAGGGATCCAATACATAGCAATATGCAAGATAAAAAGCATAGGATTTGGATTGGGAAATAGTAACTTCCAGCGTAAAAGTTCTTTTCCTATGATGTAAGCCAATACAAGATCAACAATAAATGAACTATGTGTAACAATACCCTCAAGTATGATGTGAAGTACTAAAAGAGAAAAAACAATGACAAATAACTTCTCATTTTTCTCTATCATGCTGTGAGAGAAAAAAGGAATCATGCGCTGAGCCACAGTAAAAGTAAGTAAAAAAAGATACAGATAGATCGAGATCTCAATTGAAAGTCCCATTAAAGGCATATAAAACAGTTCTGCAATGATAAACAAGAGATGAGAGAACAATCCCAATTTCATTGCAAGCAGTATCCAGTAAATATCCTGTTTGTCTTCCATACTTGTGGTTAGATAGAATTTTCTGAGCAGAAGCATACCCTTAAAGTGACCCACAAAAATGAGTAACATCGCAGCACCAGAGAAAACAGATGTTACGATACTTCCAAGCAAATACAGTATAGCCCCAAGATAATAGAGTGAAAATACACTCATATAACTCTTTACCTCGATAGGTTCAGTAGAAGTAAAGCGTGGGAAAGTAGTAAATAAAAAAGCTAAAAAAGCAGGGGTAAACATAAGGTAGGTAATGCCATATGCATGAAAACTTGAAGGCGTTATGGCAAGATGTAGCACACCTTTATATGAAAGTAAGAATACCAGCATAGTAACGATAGCATTGATAAAAGCTAAAACAAAAAAAGGCTGATGGGGTTGAGAGAAGAAGTATCTATTCTTTGGATTCTCACTAAATTGCATATGCATAACTATCTCCTTTAGATAGTTATAATAGCAAAAAAACAGGGTGAAGTAAATTGATTCAGAGCAAGAAAGAAGTTATTGCCTTAGTTTGGAGTATTTAAAATAAGGATATGCTCTTATAGATATACTCTCTTCTTGTTGAGCATAATTAAAATCCGCGTTAAATTAAACATCCATGATGTTTACATTTATGTATTATTTTAGGGAGAACAACAAACCATTGAAAATACCCAATAATAGAAAAAAGGATCCAATTAAATAAAATATATAAAAAGAATGTTTCATGCGTTAAAAAATAATCATGAGCATGAAATATATCATTAAGATAAAGTGTGATGAGACCTCCTGGAAACACTAAAAGACTCTCAACTCCTATAAAGAGTACTTCTACATTTTCATGATTACAAGTAAATATGTAATATGCTGCCACCAATAAAATGACTAATTGAATAGAGATCCATAATTCAAGTGTAAATGTTTTCTTAAAATTCATTAATTCTCCATATATTATAATTATTATTTATATTAATTATAATAAAATAAGCTTAGGAGAAAATAAAGTGTTATATATGAATAAGAACAATGGGATTTTGAGATAGAGAATAGAATATTTTCTCGTTACATTTGTAGAAAATGTAACGAGTAGATGATCACTTAGGATTGATCTTCTTAAATTTTGTACCTTCCATTGTGAAGCTACCCATAAGACCATTTGAATCAAAGATAAAAGCGACCATATCGTCTTTAAATTCGACATCATCAAGTTCTTCTTTTGAGTTCCACTCTGCAACAGCTATCTTACCATCAACATCTGTATCCCATTCATCATCATCGTTGAGAAATCTTTCAATTGCTGCATCAGATGTGAAAGCGATGATCATAGAATATTCTTGTATACCCATTTGAAACCCAACAGATGCAGATATTATTTCGTAGTATCCTAATGTTTTTCGCTTATGTCTTAATACGCCTTCACCGTACTTGCCACCTACAAAGAATCCACCTTCTTTAATATCTGGAAATACAAGAAATGCTTTAGCATTAACCAAAAACTGATCTCCACCCTTTGTCTCATCAATGAACTTGTTAATCGCCATATTTGCATCATGATCCAGAGTCTTAGCAGATTTAGCCATGGAAAATGTCGAAAATCCTATGAGCATTGCAAGCAGTATAGCTTTGTATTTAGTTGTTATCATTGTTATCCTTATTATAAATATAATACATTATATCATAGCTCTGATAGTGTGAAATTGAATAAAGTGAGATTTATATGGGATTTTGGATTTAGTATGCAGTACACCTGAAAAGATGTACTGAGAGGAGGTTGGATTAGCTTCTGCTACCTTGACCACCGTTACGGCTGTCACGACCACCGCTGCTTCGTCCACCAGAACGATCACCGCCACCAGAACGTCCGTTACGGCCGTGTCTACCACCGCCGCCTCCACCACTTCTGTTACCTCCACGGTAACCACCACGGTTGCGACCACCACCGCCTCCACCGCCGCCTTGCTTAGCGCGCTGGATAAGAAGTTCTATCTCTTCAAGACCAAGACCAATGTTGTCTTTTCCTTTTACAAAGCTTTCTTCTTGTACTAAAGAAGCAAGTAAGTGAGCAATAGTTACGATGTCCAGATCATGCTGAAGTGTCTTAACAAGTTCAATGGCATTTTCAGTTACTGTAGTCTCAGCTATTTTAGCGATGAGCGCATCTGCACGGTTGTTTTGTACTTCCATACGTGTAGGGATCACTTGTGAAGCCATTGTTGTACCTACATCTTTTTCGATACGCTTGATTGTTCTAAGTTCATTAGGACTTACTAAAGTAATAGCTTCACCTTTTTTACCGGCACGACCTGTTCTACCGATACGGTGAACATAAGACTCAGAGTCAAAAGGAATATGGTAGTTAAATACGTGTGTAACGTCATTCACATCAAGACCACGTGCAGCAACATCAGTAGCGATGAAGATATCGATACCGCCTTGTTTAAATGCTCTAATCGTTACTTCTCTTTGCTTTTGCTCCATATCTCCGTGAAGACCAGATACTTTAAACCCTTGTGCCGTCATGTGAGCTACAAGTCTATCTACCTCTTTTTTCATACGACAGAAAATGATACATTTTGTAGGATTCTTGTAGTCAATAAGTCTTACAAGTGCATCATCTCTTTCTCTCTCCTGTACTACATAGTAAAGTTGAGTGATAGAAGTATTTGTACTCTCTGCCTTTGTAATAGAAATTGTCTTAGGTGTTTTTAAAATCTGCTCTGCAAGTTTTCTGATAGCACTTGGCATAGTTGCTGAGAACATTAATGTTTGGCGTTCTTTTGGTAGGTATGAAAAGATGTTTTTGATCTCATCCAGGAAACCCATATCAAGCATTTCATCCGCTTCATCCAGTACAACAAACTGAGGGTTGATCTTGATTTTACCGCTCATAAGAAGGTCTTGGAGTCTACCTGGTGTTGCTACTACTATAGAAGCTTGTTTAATACGGTCAATTTGTTTACCATACGGAGTACCACCATAAACAGTTGCTGTTTTAAGACCAGATTTTTGACCAAAACGGAAAAGCTCATCAGATACTTGCATTGCAAGCTCACGTGTAGGAACGATAACAAGTCCTTCTACAGAACCGTCAGCTTTCATCATGTTCATGATAGGAAGACCAAACGCTGCAGTTTTACCTGTACCTGTTTGTGCTTGTGCAACGATGTCGTGACCTTCTAATACTAAAGGTATAGCGTCTTTTTGAATTGGGCTTGGCTCTGTAAATCCTGCGTCTGTTATAGCCGATTGAATAGTGTCTTTTAAATTAAAATCAGTAAATTTCATATATTGTTTTCTTTTATGTTGTTATGGTGAGGTGGTAAGGTCTTGGCGATAGAACGGTTCTAAAGTTACAAGCATGTTATCTGGCACTATATGCCGATAGCCCCCATCGCTTAAGCGAAAGTGGGGTGCACCCTGTTTTATGCAACTTGATACCAAACTATCAGATGCCACGTTAAACCGTGGAAAATAGGTGATACATTCATGATGTATCTAAATAAGGAGTTTGATACTCTCTTGCAGAAAAGTTCGGAATTATAGCAGGATAATACAAAATAAGCAATACCCAAGATGAATATATATAGTTTATGCGTGGAAAATGCTTCATTTCGTAGTATACTTAGAGAGAATAGAGAACCTTATACTAAAGGAAATACACATATACACAAGATAAAAGAAGTTGCTCACGTGACAAATCACCACTTTAGAACTTTGACAAAATTATGGGTTCTACACCACAGACAAATCTTATTTACATAGTTTCAAAATCTTTTGTCTCTTTGATAATATTATTAATCTGTCGTTGCAAATATTCAGGAAGAGAGGGTATTTTCAGGTCCAAAAAGCCTTCGATGATCAAAGATTTTGCCTTCTCCTCTTCGATACCTGATGCCATCAAGTATGCAAGCTCATCTTTGGAGATCATGCCCACACTCGCTTCATGGGAGAGTTCAAGGCGTGGGTCCTGCCCAAGCAGTTCAGGGATCGCGTGAATGTAGCCTTTTTTGCTCAACAACAACCCGTTGCAGGACATCGCGCCCCTGCCGTTGGGGTGTTTACCGATAATCTTTCCCCGAGTCGTTACTTCACCACCGTTAGAAACGACGCGGTTGATAATCTCAGATGATGCACCATCACCATTTAGGATAACAGTCGATCCAATATCAAACCGAGAGTTTTCAGGTGCGTATATGACCGAGTAAAACTCCCCGAGTCCAGATTCTTCGATAACTGCAAGCGGATTCATCTGCAGGTTTTTGACACTGCACATCGCTACATAGTTTGAGATAAATTTTGCATTTTTACCAACATGGGCAGCGCTTCTTGGGTAGACTTCAACCTCTTTGCCCCAGCTGTGAATCATGGTACTGGTGAGGGTGGCATCTTCTTTGATAAAGTATTCAGTTACACCAAGATGGCGTCCGGATAAAATATGTGCATTGGCTGTACAGCCGTTGATAAGGTGAAGCTCCGAATCTTCTTCAGCGATCACAATGTTATGGGTGCATTGAGTGAATTTGTTGCTGTTGATCATATAGCATGTATAGACGGGGAGTGTAATTTTCACTCCAGCCTTAATACGAATAAAGTAGCCTAGCAGAACATCACTGGAAGCTACCTGTTCGACATATGTGTCTTTGTCTTTTTCTACAAGAGTAAAGAAGAGGTCTTTTAGCCATTCATATTTTTGCAATGCAGTTTCGATGGGAAGAATCTCAAGTCCTTCTGCAGCAGAGTGTGCATCAAGAACATCCCAGTCTGTGGCTAGAAAGCTTGCGGAGCGCTCCTGTTTTTCATCAAATGCAACCTTTTTCAGTGTTCCTTTTGTAGTGTCATCGAGTTGATTCATGTGGTATCCTTTGATTCCTTGATACATGCTGCTACACATCCAGCAAAACCGAGCTTCTTAATATCTTCCATGATCGATTTTGGATTACCGGTGCAGACGATTTTACCGTCCATGAATACGTGTCCAATATCAGCGTCGATATAGTTGAGAATATGACCCGTATGCGTGATAATTATCGCAGAACGTTCACGCAGTTTCATCGGCGTCTCTTTTTGAAGGATCTTATTGATCGATTTTGAGATGACGGCAATATTTTCAATGTCGACCCCCGATTCCGGTTCGTCTAACAAAAGCAGATCAGGGTTTTGCGCATAGAGTTTCAGCACTTCAGCCCTTTTTAGCTCTCCGCCAGAAAAACCGACATTGAGCTCTCTTTCCAGAAAGTTTTCCATACTGAGCGCCCGAATCTCATCATCAAGGTCCTCGGAGCGGTTGATCGCATAAAGAAAGTTTCGGAGTGTCACCCCTTTGATCTTTGGAGGATGCTGAAAAGACATACCGATACCCATATTAGCGATTTCATCTGTTGTCATATCCTGTATGTTTTTGGATTTTATCCTAATCTCTCCCTCATCAATGCTATAGCCAGGAAGTTTTAAAATAGCATTGAGCATCGTAGATTTTCCAGAACCATTCGGACCAAATATAACGTGAATCTCACCTTTTCCTACGCTCAGGTTCATCCCTTTTATAATCTCTTTCATTTCTACAGAAACATGAAGATCGGTAATTTCCAACACGGGTACATCCATTTTAAACTCTTTTATTTGTTATGGGCTGTTAGTAATTTATATACTGACTTAAACACACCAATGCAATGCATATGAGCCAGACTCTTTTATATAAATTATATCATAAAATATTTCTACCAGTGTTTTGCACTCAAGTATATTTCTTGGTCTATAGTTTAGGTTGTTTTATCATCTATACGTGGAAAATAGAAGACACATTTTGTGTATCAAAATAAGGAGTTTGATACTCTCTTGCAGAAAGTTCGGAGTTATAGACAAATAAAAAAGAAAAAGCCAAGATTATATCTATTTCTTATGCTTTTTAAAACAATTTGTTATATGTATGAGAAGAAAAAAGAAAGTTTTAGAGTAATCCCATCGCCAATTTTGCTTCATCTGTCATACTATCTTGTCCCCATGGTGGGTCAAATACAATCTCTACATCGATATCTTCAAGACCTTCCTGACGAGCAGCAATGCTTTTAACCAAGTCAATGATCACTTGTGAAAATGAACATGTAGCAGAAGTGAGTGTCATAGTTATCTTACATTTTTTCATCATAGAGACTTCATCTGTCCAAGTGTCTATGTTGTAGATCAGCCCTAAGTCGTAGATGTTTACTGGAAGTTCAGGGTCATAGATCTCTTTAAGATGAGCAATAATTTTTTCTGTCATCTCATCATCTGTGGGTTGACTATCTATGAATTTTTGACGCTCTTTTGCCATTTTTTCATTTATACTGTTAGTTACATCTGTAGGCATATTATGCTCCTTGTTCTTTACATTTGTGAGCATAGCCATAGACCATTTTCAAGAATGCTTCCAAGCTCTGTTGGCGCACGGGAGAGAGGAGTTCTACAACTCCCATATCATGTAATTTGGCTGGATCAAAATTTAAGACTTCATCCACTGGTCGATTTGCAAAGATATCTAGTAAAAGTGTCAACATACCTTTTGCCATCTCGGAAGTACCTTCTCCACGAAGAAGCAGTATGCCATCCTTGCACTCACCCACAAGCCAAGCATCAGATGCACAACCTACCACATACGTGCTCTCGTTTTTTTCTTCATCTGCTAGTGTGGTATGTCTTTTACCTAAGTCAAAGATATATTCTAGTTTGTCATTTGCAGTAGGAAAAAGATCAAAATCTTCTTTAAAATTGGCTACTGTTTCCAGCATTGTATTTTGCTTATTCATAGTTTATCCTTTATTTGAAGCATAAAACACTTCTTCAAAAGCAGTTTTTATGCGTTCTTGGTGTCTTGTGTCTTTGACTTGCTCTATAAGCGTATTGGCAAAGGCGATGACAAGTATTTTTCTAGCTTCTACGTAGCTAATTCCACGACTTTGCAGGTAGAAAAGTTGTTTTTCATCTAGCTGGCCCGTGGTAGCACCATGGCTTGCTTCTAGTTCATCTATATAAATCTCAAGCTGTGGTTTAGATGCCATGTATGCTTTTTCATGAAGCAATATAGACTTTGCATTTTGCTCTGCTTTGGTAAACTTGGCAGAGTGTTCTACACGGATAAGTGCATCAAAAATACCTCTAGCCTGACCATCTAAAATGTTTTTAGCCTCTTGCTTAGAAGTAGAATGTTCACCTCTGTGAATGATCTGTGAAGCCGTACCACGTTTAGAATCATCGTTAAGGTAGAGTAGGTGACCTGCGTCAACGTGTGCACGCTCTGATAATTCTACTTTAAGTACTTGTAAGGCTTGACCTCCACCAAAGTCAAAGTTTTTGAGTAAGGCATTAGCATTTTTAGCGATACTCACTTTATGTGAAGCTACCATACTGTATTTTTTGTCACTCATGGTTTGTAGCCTTACCATACGAAGTGTTGAGTCTTGAGCTATGTGCATGTCATAACCATATAGTACAAGTGTATTTCGTATGTCTTCAGCTTCAAAGTTCTCATACATTGTTGTATGACGGTTTGCTTGGTTACTAATAACAATCCTATAGTTTATGAGTGCATCACTCTGTGTGTACTTGTGCAGTATTTCTACGTGGCAATCTCCATCTACCTCTATCCTTATGATATGAGGTGAAAGTAGGTGACCCAGGTAATAGAGTGCATCAAAATGTTCCATGTCTATTATCTCACATGGTTCAGAGTAGACACGCATCCCTTTGGGTGCTTTGGTGACTACTCCATCTACTATCTCTATCTTATCCCCAAGCTCAATAGTCTTGGGGATATAGTTAAGGGTTTTATACTCTACATCAAGTAGTTTTTCTACATCAAAGTAGTGGTACTCTTCTGTCATTTTGTGAGGTAGTCCAAGAGAAGCAAACTTCTCAACAAGGAGTTCACGCCCTTCTACTTCTAATACAGTCGCTACTTCTTCTGCGTTGCAGTTTTTTAGGTTTGAGAGATTCATTATTCTTCCTCTATAGCGTCATAACCATTTTCTTCTAGTTGTGCAACAAGTTCAGGACCTGCTGTTTTGATGACTTTTCCATCTTTAAGTACATGGATGTAATCCGGTTCAATGTAGTCAAGAATTCTTGAGTAGTGAGTAATTACAAGGAAAGTACGTTTACCATCTTTCATCTTGTTAATTCCTTCTGATACAGCTCTAAGTGCATCGATGTCAAGACCAGAGTCAATCTCATCTAGGATGATCACTTCAGGCTCTAAAATAAGCATTTGAAGTATTTCATTACGTTTTTTTTCTCCACCAGAGAACCCTTCGTTAAGCGAACGGCTTATCATGTCAGACTTCATACCCAGCATCTCCAAGTGGCTTTTCATAAGACGTAAAAACTCAGCAGCATTGAGCTCATCTTTGCCTTCATGTTTACGCTTTGCATTGAGTGCAGTTCTAAGGAAATAAGCATTGTTAACACCAGGAATTTCTACAGGATGTTGAAAACTTAGGAATATGCCTTCCAAAGCTCTCTCTTCTGCATCCATATCTACAATACTTTTACCTTTATAGGTAATGTCTCCACCAAGTACTTCTACATCATAGTGACCTACGATTGTTTTAGAAAGTGTTGATTTACCTGCACCATTTGGCCCCATGATGGCATGTACTTTTCCAGCTTCTAACTCTAGGTTAAGTCCTTTAAGTATCTGCTTGTCACCTATCTTTGCTTGTAAATTCTCTATTTTCATCACTGTACTCATCCTACACTTCCTTCTAATGTTAATTCTAATAATGCTTTGGCTTCAACTGCGTATTCCATAGGGAGTTGGCTAAAAACTTGTTTACAAAAACCGTGGACTATCATAGACACGGCATCTTCCTCTGTTATACCTCTTTGCCGTAAGTAAAAGAGTTGTTCATCACTGATTTTTGAGGTGGTTGCCTCATGTTCTACTTGCCCTTGTGTGTCTTTAGACTCAAGATAAGGGAAGGTATGTGCTCCACATTCAGAACCTATGAGTAGTGAATCACACTCAGAGTAGTTTCTTGCACCTACCGCTGAAGAATTTATCTTGACCAGTCCTCTATACGTATTTTGACCTTTCATAGCGGAGATACCTTTTGAGATGATGGTAGAACGTGTGTTCTTACCAATATGTATCATCTTTGTACCTGTGTCTGCTTGTTGGGCCAGGGTGGTGACAGCAACAGAGTAAAATTCACCCACAGAATTGTCACCTTTTAAAATACAGCTAGGATACTTCCATGTAATAGCAGAGCCTGTCTCTACCTGTGTCCATGAAACCTTAGCGTTATCACCTTCACAGATGGCACGCTTGGTTACGAAGTTGTAGATCCCTCCTTTACCTGTTTCATCTCCTGGATACCAGTTTTGGATGGTAGAGTATTTTATCTCTGCATCTTTTAAGATGATAAGTTCCACTACAGCAGCGTGAAGCTGATGTTCATCACGTGTTGGTGCTGAACACCCTTCATTGTAACTTACATGACTTCCTTCATCTGCAATGATGAGGGTACGTTCAAACTGTCCAGTATTTATAGCGTTAATTCTAAAGTATGTAGAAAGTTCCATAGGACATCGTACACCTTTTGGAATATAAACAAAAGTACCATCGGTAAACACAGCTGAGTTAAGTGCTGCAAAGTAGTTATCTGCCATAGGCACAACAGAGAACATATATTTTTTAACGAGTTCAGGATAATCACGTATCGCTTCAGAGATGGAACAGAATATGACACCATGTTTCTCAAGCTCTTCAGAGTAGGTTGTTTTAACTGAAACTGAATCGACTACGGCATCAACAGCTACTTTTACTCCTGCAAGCTGCTTTTGCTCTTCTAAAGAGATACCAAGCTTTTCATAGGCTTCCAAGATTTTAGGGTCAACTTCGTCTAAACTATCTATACCTTCTTTGGGGGCTGCATAGTAGGAGATAGACTGATAGTCTATAGGTTCATAGTCCAGTTTCGCCCAATGTGGTTCAGTCATCGTTTCCCATTTTTTTAATGCTTTGAGACGAAGCTCTAGCATCCATTCAGGTTCTTCCTTTTTATTTGAGATGAATGCGATGGTACTCTCATCAAGTCCCGGTGGTACTACTTCAGTTTCGATATCTATCTCAAAGCCGAGTGCATACTCGCCGGAGACAGCTTTATCTAATCCTTCATTTGCCATTTAAAATCCTTATATAGAGTATTTTATTCTTTCATTCTTTCATTCTTTCCATAGTTATAGCACAAAAATACTGTAATATTCAAGTCTTTTCATAAATTAGGAGTAAATTTATCTTATTTATCTTTTTATTTCAATATTCATTAAACAATTCTTGTATATTTTTAAGATCATGCGTAAGACTGAAAAGTGCTCTTTTCTCATCTCCTCTGAGATGCTCTTCAAAGGTAATACCTTCCGCTTGATAAAAAATACCTCTTGGTATAGGATTATTTTCAAGTGCTTTTATCATCGAAGAGGGGGAGGTTGCTGATGTCATGGCTACTCTCTAATTCATAGGTATTGTCTTTGAACCATTTATAGGTATTGGTTTTGATGTATACCATCTTTCCATAAAGGACTAGAGCTAACATCATATATATTTCCTTTTATAAGCAATATAGGCTTTTCCTTCATTTTTTCCATTATACTGCTTCAATTTTCTAAAGACATTGGCTAAATCCTAAGTGAAAGAACGTCTTCTTGATGTTTTCATCTTAACTTCTTTGACGCGTTTCTGTAAATGCTTCAAGGTTTTGTGAAACAAAATTCCAATCGACCAAACCCCACCACTTTTCAAGATAGGCTGCTCTCGCATTTCTATAGTCAATGTAGTAAGCATGTTCCCATACATCACAAGTCATTAAAGGTGTATGTCCTGAGAGTAGGGGATTACCGGCATTGGAGAATGATTCAAGAACCAAAGAGCCAGAATCATCAACACTCAGCCATATCCATCCTGACCCAAAGAAACCTGCAGCAGTCTCAAAAAAAATCTTTTTAAACGCTTCAAAAGAACCAAAGTCTTTGTTAAATATAGCCAATAGGTTTTTAGAAGGAGCAGTAATTTTTCTGCTCATTCCTTTAAAATAAAAGTCATGGTTATATACTTGTGCAGCGTTGTTAAATATACCACCACTAGCTGATATGATAATGGCTTCAAGGTTCATATCTGCATACGTTGTACCTTCAATCAATCTATTTAAGTTTTTAATATATGAAGCATGGTGTTTTCCGTGATGATACTGCAGTGTTTCTTTTGAGATATACGGTTCCAAAGCATTCTAATCAAAGGGTAAATTCATTAATATATGTGCCACTCTACATCCTCTTTCTACTCATTAAATAATACGTATTATTACTCTATATTAGGTAGAATGTGTGTAATGTGTGTGTATTTATTTTGCTCAGTACTAAAGTGTCTCTTTTTTCAATCGTAAAGCATTGAGTATCACTGAGACAGAAGAAAAACTCATAGCTGTAGCAGCGATCATAGGAGAGAGTAAGATTCCAAAGAAAGGGTAGAGTACACCTGCTGCTATGGGAACACCAAAGCTATTGTAAATAAAGGCAAAAAAGCGGTTTTGTCTGATGTTCTTCATTGTAGCACGACTAAGACGTCTTGCCTTAACGATGCCTCTAAGATCACCTTTGATGAGCGTGACTCCTGAACTCTGCATAGCCACATCTGTACCTGTACCCATAGCGATACCAACATGAGCTTGAGCCAGTGCAGGAGCATCATTAATTCCGTCTCCTGCCATAGCTACGATTTCACCTTGTTCCTGAAGCATTTTAACTACTTTAGCTTTTTCGTTAGGGAGTACATCAGCATGAACTTTATCTATGTTAAGATTTTTGGCTACTGCATTTGCCGTTGTAGCATTGTCTCCTGTGAGCATGACAACTTTTAATCCCTCTTCATGGAGTGTTTTAATTGCATCGTTTGTTGTCTCTTTGATCGGGTCTGCTACAGCGATGAGTCCTGCAGGTTCATTATCGATAGCAACTAAGATGACCGTGGCACCTTCTGCTCTTAATCTTTGAGCTCTTTTTTTGAGTAATATTGTCTCCACATTTAAAGATTCAAGTAGTTTTATATTTCCTATGGCAACAGTATGGTTATTAACACTACCCGTAATTCCTTGACCTGTAACAGAATTAAACTCTTTAATAGCAAGTAGTTGAATGTTTTGACTTTCTACTTCTTTAACGATCGCCTGAGCGATGGGATGCTCACTGGAGTATTCGAGTGAGGCTGCAATCTGAAGCAAGTTATTTGTTTCTAGTTGACCTACAGTTTCTACTGCAACAAGTTTTGGTTTCCCTTCTGTTAATGTACCGGTTTTATCGACAATGAGCGTGGTCACTTTTTCCAGTATTTCCAGTGCTTCTGCATTTTTGATGAGTACACCATTAGAAGCACCTTTCCCAGTACCGACCATAATGGAGATAGGCGTTGCAAGACCCAATGCACAAGGGCATGCGATGATCAGAACAGATACAGCAGAAACAAGTGCATAAGCAAGTTTAGGTTCTGGTCCAACAAGATACCATATCACAAAGGTAATCAAAGAAATAAGTACAACAAGAGGTACAAAATAAAAAGAGACAAGGTCAGCCAGTTTTTGTATGGGTGCACGTGAACGTTGTGCCTGGGCTACCATATCGATGATTTGGGAGAGGAGGGTGTCTGCACCTATTTTTTCTGCTTTCATAACAAGGGTACCTGTTCCGTTAATCGTCGCACCGATGAGTGTTGTCCCTGAAGTTTTTTTGACAGCCAGAGGTTCACCCGTGACCATAGATTCATCTACATGGCTTTCACCTTTTAAAACCACTCCATCAACCGGGATCTTCTCTCCGGGACGAATATGCAGTGCATCATCCAATTTAACCTCTTCAATGGAGATCTCTGTTTCTGATCCGTCAGGATGAATAAGCGTAGCCGTGTTAGGAGCAAGACCAAGTAGTGTTTTAATCGCCTCATTGGTATTAGAACGAGCTCTAAGCTCCAATACCTGTCCCATCAGTACCAAAGCCACAATCACAGCTGCAGATTCAAAGTAGACATGTACCGTGCCATCACTGCCTTGCATCTGAGGCGGGAAAATAGCAGGGAAGAGTAAAGCAACCACACTGTATACCCATGCAACTGACACTCCAAGAGCAATGAGCGTAAACATATTGAGATTCCATGTTTTTAGGGATTGCCAAGCTCTTACAAAAAATGGCCATCCACCCCAAAGTACTACTGGTGTTGACAGAGAAAACTCTATCCAGAATAAAGTTTTCATAGATACATTTTCCGGTAACAAAGAAGGCATCATATCCGCTATCATGGCTAAGAAAAAAAGAGGAAGTGCCAAAGCCAAAGAGAACCAAAAGCGCTGTGTCATTGCTATGAGTTCACTCTTGTCTTCTTCTGCTGTAGCCATGAGAGGTTCTAGTGCCATACCACAGATTGGACAGCTTCCCGGTTCATCCTTAATGATCTCTGGGTGCATTGGACAAGTGTATTGGACATTTTTGTTGATAAAAGATGTGTTAATGTCACAGCTACCGTCAGGGCAAGTCACTGTACTTGATGTATCTTTTGTATGGAGGAAGGTATCTGGTGAAGTATCAAACTTCATTTTGCACTGTCCACTGCAAAAATAGTATCTTTCATGATGATGTATACTTTGAAATTTAGACTCCTCTAAAACATCCATACCACATACGACATCTTTCATTATATTCCTTTGAAAAGTTTTATCTATGCTATCACTCAAGTGTGTATTTCATGTGCACATAAACTTTAATTCATTAGTCTAATCCCATGATAAAGGAAGGAGAAATTATCTTTGATACTTTTCATTACATCATTTATTCAAGACTTTAAAAATAGTCATAAAAAATAGTTATTACTATGTATAATTTGCTATTATTAAAATATTCAGGTACAATTATACATTGAAAGATGATTTAGAGTTCATCTTTGGCTTGACTTTTATTAATAACCTTTGTTTGCAGTAATATCTTCCCTTAAGAACACTCCACTTTATATTTTCAGCACTTCAGAAATGATGTGTATACACAACCAAAGGAATTGCAATGGCAAATTTAGTAAACGGAACAGTAAAATGGTTCAACAGTGAAAAAGGTTTCGGTTTTATCGAACAAGAAATTGGCGGAGATGATGTATTTGTACATTATCGTCAAATTAATAGTAACGGTTACGACCGTGTTTCCCTTAATGACGGTCAAAAAGTGACTTTTGAGATAGGTAAAGGCGAAAAAGGCTTACAAGCTGAAAACGTTACTGGTCTTTAAGACCATCTAATGGACAGAGTGATCTGTCCATATTTTAAACAGTTTTATAAAGAGACCAATAGGGTCTTTTTCAGAGCCGCTTAAAGGAAACCTATGAAAAGTAAAGAATCTGTTTAGAAGCATTACGTGAAGGTAAGATCTCATAAGTAGCATCACAGGGTTATAGTTACACTCTGATCAATGCCAAGTTGCACACTCGCTATAGTGAAAGAGGTGGCTGGAACCAAAGTGAACTTAACTTTTATAATCCACCATCTTGACTCAACCTCAAAATAATAGAAGAAAAATCTACCAATATCTAAGATTTAACAGAGTCTCCTGGACTCTACTGTTACATATATTAAAATCTTTACTCTCTCATTAAAGAATAACTTTATCTTGGAATTTACTAACAAAAAACTAAGTGTAGAACGAAACAGAGTATAGAGATTTATTTCACTATGATAAAATGATAAAATGATAAAAAAGAATCGATAAGATAAAAGGAAATATAAAATGAAAAGAATAGTTTTTAAAGTAGGAAGCAGCGTCTTAACAGATACAACAAGTATTGCAAAAGAGAGGATGTTAAACCTAGTCTCTTTGATTGTTGAAGCTAGAAAAAAGTATGAGGTTATTCTTGTGACATCTGGGGCAGTTGCTGCAGGATATACAGCAGTTCAATTAAACAGAAGTGTTCCTACAAGTAAAAAAGTTTTAGCTTCTGTTGGACAGCCTATCCTTATGAGTTCTTATAAAAATAAGTTTGATATTTATGATGTTCCTATTTCTCAGATACTTTTGACTGAAGAAGATTTTGATTCAAGAGTACATACACAAATCTTTCAAGATATTATAGATAGAACATTGAGAAATGATATTTTACCCATAGTAAATGAAAATGATATCTCAACAACTCCAGATCAACTCTTTGGAGACAACGACCAGCTATCTGCTCATATTACGTATCATACCGGTGCTGATCTGCTTGTGATTTTAAGTGATATTGATGGATATTATGATTCTAATCCTAAAGACAATCCAAAAGCAAAAATCAGAAAAATTGTCACTGAGATAAAAAAAGAAGAGCTAGAGCAGAAACATACTCCAAACTCTCAATTTGCAACAGGTGGCATAGTTACTAAACTCAAAGCAGCTGAGCATATTATGAGTAAAGGCAAAGAGATGTTTTTATGTAATGGTTATGATCTGACATCTGCTAGAGAGTTTTTACTAGAGGGTATACATAATAAAGGTACTTTATTTACAACTAAAACAGACAAGAAGAAAGATAACTAATTATTAGATGGCTAAATCTCTTATTGAGGGCTTAGTCGAAAATTATTAGATAGAGGTACAGCTAATTCATCTTTTGATCTGAAAATAAAAACTGTTACAGATTATTGCTGTAGTTATATAGAAGCATAAATTAGGAGTTATATAATGGAAAAATTTTTACAAGAGGCCAAAGAATCCAGCAGGATATTATCTACTTTAAGTGGTCGTGAAAAAAATAGAATTTTAAGAGAGATGGCTCAAGCTCTAAGATCTAACAGTGAGCGCTTAGTTAATCAAAATAAAAAAGATATGGAAGATGGAGAGAAAAACAACCTCTCTTCTTCACTTATGGATAGACTCTTTCTAGATGAAAGCAGAATAGATGCTATGGCAGTTGCCATTGAAGAGATCGCTGCATTAAAAGAGCCTGTTGGAAAAGTACTTGACGGGTGGGTAACAGAAGATGGGCTAAAGATAGAAAAAGTATCTATCCCTATAGGTGTGATAGGTATTATCTATGAGTCTCGTCCAAATGTTACAAGTGATACAGCAGCTTTGTGTTTTAAAAGTTCAAATGTCTGTATCTTAAAAGGGGGTAAAGAGGCAGAACATTCCAACAGAGCAATTGCAAAGATATTACAAGATGTTCTAGAGAAAAATGCTTTGCCAAAAGCTTTAGTGTCACTCATACCAGACTCTTCAAGAGCAGGCGTAGATAAGCTGATAAAGATGGATAAGTATGTTGACCTGATCATTCCAAGAGGTGGAGCAGGGCTTATAAAGCATGTAAGTGAGAATGCAACCGTAAGCGTTGTTAAACATGATAAAGGTCAGTGTCATACCTACATAGATAAAGATGCAAAACTTGACAATGCTATTGCTATCGCCATAAACGCAAAAGTACAACGTCCTGGTGTTTGTAATGCCATGGAGACATTGCTTGTCGATAGGGCTATTGCGCAAAATGCACTTCCCAAACTCAAAAGTGCATTTGATAAGGAACATACTGAGCTAAAAGGCTGTAATAATACACAAAAAATTATTGATGTAGCTAATGCTACTGATGAAGATTTTGATACGGAGTATTTGGCAAATATCTTAAATATAAAAGTAGTTGATGGAGTGGAAGGAGCTATTGAACATATCGTTAGATTTACCTCGGGACACTCTGAATCAATTATAACTGAAAATATTAGCACTGCTGAGAACTTTTTGAATGCTATAGATGCAGCAGCAGTGTACGTGAATGCAAGTACTAGATTTACTGATGGTGGTTCTTTTGGCTTTGGCGCTGAAGTAGGGATCAGTACAAATAAACTTCATGCACGAGGCCCAATGGGAATCGAAGGGCTTACGACTTATAAGTTTAAAATATATGGCAGTGGCCAGGTTAGAGCTTAGATGACGGGAATAAAGTTTATAACCAAACTATTATTGATAAGTCTTATTCTTTGTAATGTCTCTTATGCATTGGAAGATATAAAGCCTTCTACCAATACACTTATAAAAAAGCCACTTATAGAACGTTATGTCTTCGATGAACTAAAAGCACTTAGAACTGACCAGCAAAAGCTAAGAGAAGATGTGACAAAGCAGATTACCATAAGTGAGCTTTCGGTCAGTGACAGAGCCATCGCTTACGCAACGGATACCATCAACAATATATTTTATATTATTGCAGCTGCGAGTTCTATACTTCTTATTGTTGGTCTCAAATCTCTTAAAGAGCTAAAAGAGAATAACAAACAGTTAGTAGAAACAAAAATATTGGAACTTTCTAAAGATTTTGAAGAAAGACTAGTTCATATTGAGTCTAAAGCAAAACAACGGTTTGAACTTATTGTGCAAACACAAGAGCACCTTGAGCAGACAGAAAAAGTGAATTCACTTTGGAGAAGAGTAGAAGTTGAAGAGAGTACACAAGAGAAATTAAACATTTATGATGAAATTTTGAAAATATCTCCAACATGTGTGGAAGCCCTGACCTATAAAGCACATACTCTATTAGATCTAAATGAAACAAGATGGGCACTATCCCTGTGTGATCAAGCCATAATACTTGATGATAATTATGCCTTGTCCTACTGGCAGAGAGCCCGTGCCAATGCTAAATTAGAAGATATAGATGAAGCAATTTCAGATATTAAACTTGCTATTGAAATAGTTCCAAGCTTACAAGAGGAATTAAGAAATGAAAATTCATTTGATGTATTGAGTAAAAATAAAAATTTTATCAAACTATTAACATAAAAATCTGCAAGGTATCAAGATATAAACACATCTAGAAAATAGATATAAAGGAATTAGATTATATGAATATATCAAACGAAACATTTAATGAAGTAAAAAGTGTTGCTCATAGATGGCAGAGTCTAATCCAAGAAAGCCGGGAAAGTGAAGAGGAGCGTTTTCATGACATGATGAATAAAATGCTTGAAGATTCTATGAACAAAATCTTTCTTATAGAGTTGCTGGATCAGAGTTTCCGTTCGAAAGATACTGCTCGTGTAGCTGACCAATTAGCGTATATTTTTGCAAAACATGAGAACACTGAGTTTTTCTCTTCTTTTGAACAAATACTCATTTGGCTGTTTAGGCATGTGGGTATTTACGTAAGTTCAATTTCCATCCCTTTGTTTATTCAATATTTGAGAAATGATGTCTCCAGTATTATTATCAAAGGAGAAAATAATCCTCTCATAAAACATATTAAACACAGAAGAAAAGAAGGCACGAGAGTAAATATCAATATCATTGGTGAGATTGTACTGGGAGAGAAAGAAGGACAAAACCGTATAAATAAGTATATTTCAGCTTTAAAAAACCCTGATATTGACTACCTTTCTATCAAAATATCAACACTATTTTCTCAAATTATACCCCATGCACATCAGTGGAGTGTAGATGAGATAAGCCAGAGGCTTGTACCCATTTATAGTGCAGCCATGCAAAATACTTTTGTGGATCATCAAAATAAAAAACAGCATAAATTTGTCAACTTGGATATGGAAGAATATCGTGATCTGGAACTTACCATCGATGTTTTCAAAAAAACACTTGAACTTGAAGAGTTTCACAATTATCATGCCGGTATTGTGGTGCAGACATACCTTCCAGATACATTTGAACATGTACAAAAGCTTGCTATGTGGGCAAAAGAGCGTGTGAAAAACGGTGGTGCACCTATCAAGATACGTTTGGTCAAAGGTGCAAACCAAGAGATGGAGCTTACTGAAGCAAGTTTAAGGGGCTGGGAAAATGTCACATTTTCATCTAAGGTTGAAAGTGATGCAAACTATAAAGTGCTTATGGACTATCTTCTTTCTAAAGAAATAGCACCATCAGTACATGTGGGTATAGCATCACATAATCTTTTTGATCAGGCACTCGGAGTACTTATAGCCAAAGAACGTGGCGTTGAAGCATTTCATACAGCTGAAATGCTAGAGGGGATGAGTGAATCTGCATACAAGATACTTAAAGATGACCATGTGAATGTTATACTTTATGCACCTACTGCGACACATGAAACTTTTACCAATGCCATTGCTTACCTGGTAAGAAGGTTTGATGAAAATACAGCAGAACAAAACTTTTTAAGACATAGCTTTGGACTTGAAATAGACAGTAAGGCATGGAAAAAACTGCTAAAAAGCTATGACGACTCTGTGAAGATGATTCCTAAACTCACACTTAGACCAAACCGTACACAAGATAGAAATGATGCCATCATAAAATCTGAAGTTAATCTTCAAACCTATCAGTATAAAAGCGAGCCGGATACTGATTTTGCTTTACCTCAAAATAAAACATGGGCTGCTTCTATTCGTGACAAATGGAAAGATGTAGGTGAAAATGGTGGTTTTAATGCTGCTCCTGTCATCGGAGGACAAGAGATACGTACAGGTGAGAAAATAGAGATCATAGACAAATCTCAATACCATGAAAAAATCAAAGTAGGGTACTACCACAAAGCAGCCGCGGATGACTTGGAACTGGCACGTCAGACAGCAAAAGAAGATCCGGATGGATGGAGAGATCTGGATGTTAAAAGCCGTCAAAGTATTCTAATGGATGTCTCAGATGAATTTAGAAAAGCAAGAGCAGACCTTATTGGTATTGCGGCTGCTGAAGTGGGAAAAGTATTTACAGAGACAGACATAGAAGTATCTGAAGCTATAGATTTTCTCAATTTTTACCCCTACAGTGTTGATAGAATATCGAATTTAAGTGGTGTAAATATTGAAGCTAAAGGGGTTGGACTGGTTATCAGCCCCTGGAATTTCCCTATTGCTATCCCTGCAGGTGGTGTGGCTGCTGCATTGGCAGCAGGTAATACCGTTATTCTTAAACCCTCTTCAGATGCTATATTATGCGGATACAGAATTTGTCAATGTTTCTGGGATGCCGGCATAAGCAAAAACACACTTCAGTTTGTATCAACAGGTGGTTCTCTGGTCGGCAAACACCTTGTCTCAAATCCAGACATCGACTTTGTCATTTTTACCGGGGGCGATCAAACAGCATACGATATGATAAAAGCAAGACCAAGCATTGCGCTAAGTGGAGAAACTGGGGGGAAGGATGCAACTATCGTAACAGCAATGGCAGACCGTGATCAGGCAGTAAAGAATGTGATCACTTCAGCATTTAGTAACTCTGGTCAAAAATGTTCAGCCACTTCACTTTTGGTACTTGAAAAAGAGCTTTATGAAGATGAAAACTTTAAACAAGCACTGATAGATGCAGCGCAGTCACTTGAAGTTGGTTCTGTATGGGATTTTAAAAATCGTATCGGTACACTAGTGAACTTACCTGCTGATGAGTTAAAAAAATCACTTAGCTATCTTGATAAAAATGAGACTTGGGCTATTGCACCTTCGTATGCAGACAATGAAAACCCTTATATGCTCAAACCCTCTATTAGATGGGGAACACAAAAGGGTGACTTCTGTCACATGAAAGAACTTTTTGGACCAGTACTGAGTGTCATGTGTGCCAATGACCTTAATGATGCCATAGAGATCGTCAATGCAACAGGTTATGGACTCACCTCTGGACTGGAGAGTCTTGATAAGCGTGAACAAGAGATATGGAGGGAGAAATTACTGGCAGGAAACCTCTACATCAACCGTTCTACTACAGGGGCAATTGTGATCAGACAGCCTTTTGGAGGTATGCGTAAGTCTGCTATCGGTTCGGGTAAAAAAGCAGGTGGATTTAACTATGTCACACAGTTTATGCATATCACTTATGATGAAACAAATATTTATGAGACCTGTTCTGTGGAGTACCTGAATAAACTTGATACACTTCTGTCCAATGAAAATGAACATTATGATGCCATTGAACTCTCACTTAGAAAAGCCTGTCACTTCTCACTATGGTTAGATATGGAGTTTAAACATGAACATGATTATGCAGGTATACGTGGTGAAAGCAATATTATTCGATATTTGCCTGTAAAGAGTGTACTTTTACGTGTGGAAGAGAATGATAATTTATCTCAAATCCTTCCTTCTGTTATGGCCATTAAAATGGTTGGAGCGAAACTGCACCTATCATTACCTGAAACATTTGAGAGTGCTGAGCTACTTTGGCTTGAGGTGAAAGCATCCCTATTGATGGATCAAGAAAACGATGGTGACGTTATCGTAAGAGAAGATGAAACAGCACTTATTAAATCTATGTCACATGTTGAGCGTATCCGTTTCTTACAGCCGAAAAATGTATCTGAAAACATATATGAAGCTGTTGCAGATCAAGCACTCTATATCGCTTCAGATCCATTTATATCACATGGTCGTATTGAACTTATGCACTACTATATTGAACAGAGTATCTCAGACAGCTACCACAGATATGGTAATCTTGGTGAACATGGATTAAAAAAAGAAGAGGAGAAATAATGGAAATACCTGTATTAATATCTTTTAGTTTATATATGGTTTTAATGGTGGGGATAGGTTTTTACTTCTATTTTAAAACAGATAACTTGTGTGACTATGTCTTAGGTGGTCGAGGACTTGGACCTGGAGTGACGGCACTGAGTGCTGGAGCATCAGATATGAGTGGTTGGCTTTTGCTTGGACTGCCGGGAATGATGTACGCACAAGGGATAGTCGGGGCTTGGATAGCGGTTGGGCTTTTGATAGGGGCATACTTAAATTGGCACTATGTAGCTAAACCACTAAGAGTCTATACACACCATCTCAATGACTCTATTACGATCCCCGACTATTTTTCAAATAGATTTGATGAGAGTGGACATTCTCTTAGGGTGGTTACAGCTGTTGTTATTTTGGTGTTTTATACACTCTATACCTCTTCTGGGCTTGTTGGCGGGGCGAAGCTGTTTGAAGCTACCTTCGGGCTTGATTACACAGATGCACTCTTAATTGGGAGTGTAATTATTGTCTCATATACATTCTTAGGCGGATACAATGCTGTGAGTTGGACAGACTTTATCCAAGGGATATTGATGATGTTGGCACTTGTGGTGACGCCTATTGTTGTTATCAGTGATATTGGTGGGATCAGTGAAGCACTCTTGATTATCGAGAAGGTGAAAGAGGCAAACCTAAGTCTATTTCATGGAAGCTCCTTTATCGCTATTGTTTCACTTTTAGCTTGGGGGCTTGGGTATTTTGGTCAGTCACATATTTTGGTAAGGTTTATGTCCATACGTCATGAAGATGAGATGCAGAGAGCAAAACAGATCGGGATGACCTGGATGGGGATCTCTATTCTTGGCTCACTCAGTGTTGGGTTTTTTGGGTTTGCTTATGTGGTGGCTAATGGTGTAGCGCTTGAAGACAGTGAGAAGATATTTATTTTACTCTCACAACTCCTTTTTAACCCTTGGATTTCAGGCTTTTTATTGGCCGCGATATTAGCAGCTATTATGAGTACTATCGACTCTCAGCTCTTGGTCTCATCCTCTGTATTGACGCGCGATATCTACCATGCTATTATTAGAAAAGATGCAAGCAATAAAGAACTGGTATGGATAGGGAGAATCACGGTGATACTCATAGCGCTTATCGCTCTATATATCTCAACAGACAGGAACTCAAGTGTCCTTGAGTTGGTTTCATATGCCTGGGCCGGGTTTGGTTCTGCGTTTGGACCCTTGATTATCTTAAGCTTATATCATAGAGGGATTACCAAGCAGGGGGCTATCGCTGGTATGGTTTCTGGGGCTTTGACTGTAATTGTATATAAACAGCTTGAGGGTGGGTTATTTGACCTCTATGAGTTGTTACCTGGATTTGTTGTGGCTTGGGTGGCTATTATTGTAGTAAGCAGGTACACTATTGAGAGTGAGAGCTCAAAGGCGACGTTTGATGAAGTTCATAAAAAATTGAAAGGGTAATTAGCTAAGTACCATAGTGTTTGCTTTTCAATTACTTTAAATTTCCATGTATATTCAAAAATAAGACTAATGAAAAAAATGGGCGTCTAAAGAATTATTTGGCAGACTCTGCCAAAATTGTACGTTAATTGTCTGCCCAGCTAACTATTTAAATTAAGATTGCCCGTATATAGGACATTCATGGATTTTCAACTTGATTTCGAGTCTCTCCCTAGCTAATTTTTTAACGGATAAGTGATACAATTAAAATAAGGGAATATCAAACTCGTGTGTTGTAGATTTTTGAGCAATATTCGTTGTTCATTGTATAGTATATTTTAAGGAGATAGAGTGAAATTAGATAAAAATTCAGATATGGTAGAAGTTAACAAGTTCATTAAAAAAGAGATACACAAAATGGTAGAAGGTCATCGTTTTGAACACGATGTTTTTTATCAAGCAGTCGAAGAGGTTTTATTATCTATAGCACCACTATATCTTGCGGATGAAAAATATGCAAACCATAATATTATAAGAAGATTGGCAACTCCTGACAGAATAATAAAGTTTAAGGTTGAATGGTTGAATGATAACAACCAAATTCGTGTCAATACCGGATACAGAGTTCAATTTAATAATTCAATGGGTCCATACAAGGGTGGTCTTCGTTTTCACCCATCGGTGAATGAAGGAATTTTGAAATTTTTAGGGTTTGAACAGATTCTTAAAAATGCATTAACCGGACTTCCGATAGGTGGGGCTAAAGGTGGAAGTGACTTTGATCCAAAAGGTAAAAGCGACTTTGAAGTGATGAAATTCTGTAGGGCATTCATGAGAGAGCTGCACAAATACATCGGTCCGCGTATGGATGTTCCTGCGGGGGATATAGGAGTGGGATCAAGAGAAATATCATATCTTTTTGGTGAATACAAAAAGATCACTTCAACTTTTGATGGTATTTTGACTGGTAAACCACTTTTCTCAGGGGGTTCTCTCGCGCGTACAGAGGCAACCGGTTATGGCGCAGTTTATTTTACTGAAGCTATGCTGGAAACAGAAAATAAAGAGAGTCTGGAAGGTAAAATATGTACTGTAAGCGGTGCAGGGAATGTGGCACTTTACACCATAGAAAAGCTTTTTCAAATTGGTGCCATTCCTGTTACATGTACGGACTCAAGAGGAACGATTTATGATGCCAGAGGTATAGATATAGAATTTTTGAAAGACTTGAAATTCAAGCGTAGAGGATCTTTGGATGAGTATATTGTAAAACATCCTGAAGCGATCTATATTCCTGCGTCAGAATATCCTGAAGGCGGACATGCGGTATGGAACATAGAGTGCTATGCTGCTTTTCCTTGCGCTACGCAAAATGAGTTAACTGAGATCGACGCTAAAAATCTGATTGTAAATGGTTGCATCAGTGTGACCGAGGGGGCCAATATGCCATCTACTCCGGAAGCCATAGCAACCTTCTTAAAAAATAAAATCTGTTTTGGTCCAGCTAAAGCAGCCAATGCAGGCGGGGTGGCTGTAAGTAGTTTTGAAATGAGTCAAAATGCTTCTATGATAAAATGGAGTTTTGAAGATACTGATGCCAAACTAAAAATGACAATGCAGGGTATTTGTAAAGATATTGCTGCTACGGCTAAAGAGTATGGTGTTGAAGGAAACTATGTGGATGGTGCAAATATTGCAGGATTCAAAAAAGTTGCTGATGTCATGATCGCTGAAGGCATATAGTAAAGTTAGACATCTTTTTAAATGTCACTAATTAGATAAACCTTATAAAATATATAACTTTATAAGATTTTCATATTTTGGCAGAATCTGCCAAAATATACACCTTAATTGTATGCCAACAGCTAACTATTTAAATTGGGATTTCCCGTATATAGGGCTTTGTATAGAGTAGGGTAACAGATTTCGAACCTCTCACTTTCCGCCATTTATTCACAAACCCCTCCAATATACCATAACTTGAATAGCTTTAGATCACATAATATTTTTTATTAGGTTGAAAATTAACTAAAAAAGTTAGTGTATGATTAGATACAAATAGGCTCTTATTTTAAAGAACTAATAGTCTGTTTAGCGATATCTATAAACCCATCTGCACCTGGAATAAATGGTATAAGTGATGTTCCGATTCCACCCCAAATAACCAATAGAGCCATGACTGCGATAAAAATAGTACTTATATCTATAGGAAGTTTTTTCTGAGGGGTGTCAGAGGGATAGAAGTACATAATAGCTATAAGTTTAAAGTAGTAGTAAACCGATATAAAGGCAGTGAGTATTCCAAGTCCTGCCAATAAAATTTGGCCTGATTCGATGGCAGAGGTAAAGATGTAAAATTTACCCAAGAAGCCAATAGTTGAGGGGAATCCTGCAAGTGACAACATAAAGATACTCATCATTAACGCCATATAAGGTCGTCTCTGTGCAAAGCCTTTAAAGTCATCATAGGTCATCTGTCTTTTATTTTGAGATGCTATAAAACTGAGGATTCCAAATGCACCTACTGCACTCAAAAAGTAAGCAATCAAATAAAACATAATAGCCGGTGCAGCAACTTCTGAGCCTAAGCCAAGAGATGACATGGCAATAAGTAGATAGCCACTGTGAACAATGGAAGAACCTGCAAGCATTCTTTTGACAAGGGTTTGACTAATAGCTAGCCAAGAGCCACCAAGAAGTGTGATTATAGTGATGATTTGAAGCAACTCTGACCAAAAAGCGTTGATGGGAGCGAAGCTTACAAGGTACAGGCGAAGTGCAATAGCAAATATGGCTATTTTAAATGTTGAAGCCATAAACATCGTTAGAGGATAGGGTGCGCCATGGTAGACATCCATTATCCATGAGTGAAAAGGTACAGCACCGATTTTAAACATGATAGTTATCATGATAAAGCTCGACCCGACTATGAGAAGTGTTATATCATGATCTTCTTTATTGGCAACGTATAGCGATATTTCTGTCAGTGATGTAGAACCTACAGCGCCATAGATAAGCGCAGTTCCAAGTATGAAAAATACACCTGTCATGGAACCCAGTATCATATATTTCATCATTGCTTCTGGACTTACTCTATTTTTTTTATGATACCCCACAAGGGCATAAATACTGAGTGAGGCAATCTCAAGGGCAATGAATGCCGTGACAAGTTCATGTGCGTGAGAGAGTATCATCATACCAAAAACACTCAATAAAATGAGAGCAAAATATTCTCCGTTAAAGTAGTTGCGACTTTTAAAGTAGTCATGGTTGATAAGTAGGGTTAAGCTGGCACCAGCAGTAAACATAAGGTCAAAAATTCTTGCAAAATCATCAAGTATAAAAGACTCACCAAAAATATTTGGGAAAAGAAATGTGCTGCTATGATCACCTATGTTTGAATATTGAAGAGCAAAAGAGATAGCGAGAAAAAATACTGCAATGAGATTTAATCTATCAAGATTAAATCTTTTGGAGTGACTTAATAGCATTAAAATAAGTGCACCTATAACAATAATAGTCATTGGCAGTGCAATAAATAGTTGTGTGATCATTTTAAGCCTTCTATTGTAATCATAATATCATGCAGTGCAGCATTTAATTGTGGTTCAAATATGGGTGTAAATAGTGAAGGCGCTATACCAGTAACGAGTAAAAGTATTACTAATGGAAGCAGCATAATTACTTCTCTTAGTGTGAGGTCATCATATGTAGCGTCATTGTTCGAGGTACCAAAAAGAGTTCTTTGAAGCATCCAAAATATGTATAACATCGCCGATAATATGGTTGTAGCTGTAACAATACCTATCCACATATTTACTTTAAATGCACCGATTATGATAAGAAGTTCAGCTACAAAACCACCAGTACCCGGAAGTCCTGCAATACTTAGCGCAAAAAATGCAAAGAAAAAAGTAAATAGTGGAGCTCTTGAAGCGATGCCTCCCAAAGCAGAGATCTGTACGGTTTTAAAGCGTTTGTAAGTGAGTCCTATCATGATAAATATACCAGCAGATGCGAGGGCATGGGTTGCGATAAAGTAAAGGCTTCCACCCCATGCATAGACATTTGTAAGAAAAAGACCAAGAGCAATAAGAGAGAGGTGTGAGCCTGAAGAATAAGCAAACATTTTACGAAGATTATCTTCAGTGATAGCTCTAATAGCATAGTAAAGAAGTCCTATTAAAGCAAGTGCAATAATGGTAGGTGCATAATAGACCAGTGTGGTATCAAAAAGATCAAATCCAAATCTCCAAATACCATAAATACCAAGTTTAGCCATAATCGATGACATAATAACAACTGCGGGAGTTGGAGAAGAACCATAAGCCGGAGCCATCCACGTGTGAAAACCAACAATGGGGATTTTTATAGCAAATGCGAGCAGGAATCCGGCAGCCAGCCAGATAGAAGTTTTTGCATTAAACGATAATGTGCTTAAATCAGTAAGTGAGAAACTCCACATTCCTGTTGTATCGAAATAGACATATCCAATATACATGATTGAAAATAACATACTCATAGAACCAAGGATCGTCATGAGTATTATTTTCATAGAGTTATACTGATGTAATCCATTTCCATATTTACCGATCATCACAAAAATAGGTAGGAGCATCGTTTCCCAGAATAGATAAAAAAGTACCAGATCAAGTGATAAAACTGCACCAGTCACACCCGTTTGAAGTAACATCATGTTGTACCAGTACCCTTTTCTATTTTCATGAAACATATAGATGTATAGAGGGGGCATTAAAAGACTAATAAGCAGTAAAAGAATTAAAGATAGATAATCAACACCTACAATATAGCGAATACCCGCATTTTGAATCCATGTGATATTTTGAGTAAATTGCATGCCTCCATGTGGATCGAAATAATACAGAGTCCAGGCAACGAGAAACAGGGTTGCAACAGAAGAGAACATCGCTCCGATTTTTAAAACCTTGATCTCTGCCCTAAAAACACCAAGAATAATAGCTATAAAAAGTGGTAAAAATATGATATAGCTAAGGATATATTCCATCATTACATTACCCCTAATTTAAAAATAAGATAGCATGACATAGCACTTACACCCATTAAAATATAGAGTGCATAGTATCTCACCTTACCATTTTGCAGTTTGGCAAAAAACAGTGCAGATCTTCTATATCCCCATACATTGAAATTGATAAAGCCATCAAAGATTTTAGGCTCTATGACTTTTGCAATGAAGTCACTTAAAGTAAGTAATGGTTTTAGTATGAAAAATACATATATTTCATCAATATAAAACTTGTTCAGCACAACTTTTTGAAAAAGCCTATCTGCTTTTACTTCTTTGGCTTCTTTCGCAAAGATTTTGTATGCTAAACCTATACCTGTCAATGCCAGGAGTACATTTAATCCACCAAGCATATACTCTGTGGAGTGTGCTATGTGCAGTTCAAGATCTGGTAGAGCTAAAAATGTGTTGATCCATGCATTTCCGCCATAAGATCCATTGACGCCTAAAAAACCAGCTGTTGTACTTCCAAATGCTAAAAAGACCAAGGGGTAGGTCATTAATTTTGGAATGCTTTGAAGTGTATGTATTTTTTTCCCTTTGGCATGAAATACTGAAAAGAGCAGTCTAAACATATAAAATGCAGTGAGCACGGCAGTGAGTGAGCCCATCCCCCAGAGTACATAATGTTCAGATGCAAATGCAGTGACCAAGATAGCATCTTTGGAGAAAAAACCTGCAAATGGTGGAATGCCGCTTATAGCAAGAGTTGCGATGAGCATAGTGATATACACTAGTTTCAAATCTTTTTTCAATCCACCCATTTTAAATATATTTTGTTCATGATGAAGTGAGATGATTACGGCTCCTGCTCCCATAAAGAGAAGTGCTTTAAAAAAGGCATGCGTAAAAACATGAAAGATACCACTACTGTATGCTCCCAGTCCAACAGCTATGAACATATAGCCTAGTTGACTCATAGTTGAGTATGCAAGTATCTTTTTTATGTCACTCTGATAAGAAGCTATGATTGCGGCAAAGAGAGCAGAAGCAGCACCAATTGTAGCTATAAATAGACCAATATCCGGAATCTCAACATATAAAAAGCTGTATCTTGAAACCATGTATACACCAGCTGTAACCATAGTTGCTGCATGAATCAGTGCTGAAACAGGTGTGGGTCCCGCCATTGCATCGGGTAACCAGACATAGAGTGGAATTTGGGCAGATTTACCCATGGCTCCAACAAATAGAAGTATACCAATGAGGCTTAGCATCTCAGGATTAATCATAGTGATATTTGTTTTGATACTCTCAAATGTAAATCCGGTTCCCTCTAGCGAGACAAATAAAAGTGAGAGTGCTATGATAAAACCAAAATCCCCAACACGATTCAGTATAAAAGCTTTATTTGCAGCAGTGATGTTAGAAGATTGTTTGTGGTAAAAACCTATGAGAAGATAGGACGACAACCCCACTAACTCCCAACCAGTAAACATCATGATCGGGTTATCCGCTAAAACTAAAAGCAGCATACTCCCCATAAAGAGGTTAAAGTAGCTGAAAAACTTTCCATATGTATCATCATCTTTCATATATCCAGCGGCATAAATGTGGATCAGTGTACCGATGAGAGTAATAAAGGAGATCATCACTACCGTAAGTCTATCTGCCATAAATGCGACTTCAATATTAAAGTCACCAATATGTATCCACTGAAAAAGTGTATGATGAATGGTATCACTTCCGTTAAGTAGTTCAATACCAACCATAAAAGATAAAACGGTACTTAGTGCAGGTGTCCCAACCCCTACTAATGAATAAAAGAAATATCGTTTTTTCTTTGTATTATTCAGATAAACCAACGCCATTAAAAAGGCCGATAAAAAAGGGAGTATGACAATTAAACTAAGCATTTTACACCCTCTCTCTAAGTTTGTTGAAACTATCACTGTCTACTGTTCTATGGGTTCTATAGAGATGAATGATCATAGCCAGGAAAAGTGCTGCTTCAGCTGCGATAACAGCGATGATAAGCAGTGCAATCACTGAACCACTGGCATCACCAAGGACCTTTGAGAAAGTTGCAAGTAAAAGATTGACAGCGCTTAGCATTAATTCTAGTGACATGTACAGCACAAAGAGATTTCTTCTGCTCACAAGACCGACAAGCCCTATACTGAACAATACTGATGCCAATAAGAAAAACATATCTGGTGTCATGCGTTTTCCTCTGTTTCTGGATGATCTATTTTGGTATTGTTATTTCTTGCAATCACAATCGCTCCGACCATTGCAGTTAAGAGTAAGATAGAAACAATCTCAAAAGGTAAAACCCAATTACTAAAAAGCAATTTCCCAACTATTTTTGAGCTGATGGGCTCCATTGTGCTGAAGCTTTGATATAGTGCCGTAGTACTTCTATAAATTAATAGGGTAATAGGTAAAACCAAGATTGTAGAAAAGAGTATCCATTTGTATTTATTTGACTCTAATGGTAGATTCTCAGGTTTTGCATTGATAGTTAAAATCGTTAACATACTTAAAACCACAACTGCACCCACTGATACCATAATTTGTGCAAGTGCTAAAAACCTGCTATCAAGAAGTGCAAACATCCCAGCAAGCCCGATCATTGCCACCAAGAACCCAAAAGCACTAAACAGAGTTTGTCTGTTGATAATCATCACGATACTTCCACCAAGTATAAACAGGGCGAGTATGGTGAATATACTAATTTCTAGCACAGGAAATCTCCTTTCCAAAAGCACCCTTGTGAGATAATAATTGTTCTTTATCCATCACAAAATCTTCTCTTTTATTACCTGTCAGCGAAAAAATACCAGTATCCATACGAATAGCATCACAAGGGCAAGCTTCCACGCAGTAACCACAGAACACACATTCTAAGGTATCTACGAAAAAACTTTTAGGCATCTTTTCATCGTGTCCATCCTCTCTCTCAGTCGCTTCTATGAAAATACAGTTTGAAGGACATGCCGTTGCACACATAAAGCATGCAACACAAGCTATAGAGTCATCAGCTCTATGTGTTAGGCGATGCAAACCTCTCCATCTATCCGTGATGTCTGTTGGCAGCTCTTCTGGGTACTCTAAAGTGTCAATGGCATTGGAATTATTCACATTATTAAAAAGATGTTTAAACGTAACTTTTACACCATCGAATATTGCCGGTAAATATAGCTTGTCTCTAAAAGTATTGCCATGTCTTTTGGTCACTTTTATATTTTGATTCATGAAGAAACTCCTACAATTACAATAGCTGTAATAAATATATTTACAAGTGCAAGTGGGAGTAGGTAGTACCATCCCAAACGTTGTACCTGATCAAAACGAAATCTGGGAACTGTCCATCTGATCAGAATAAAAAACATGTTAAACATCATGAGTTTTACAACGAAAACAACTATTTGAAATAGTGTTACAGATAGTGAGTTAGCAAATGAACTGTCTGCTAGAAAAATAAGGTAGAGCAAAATAGCTTCAACTAAAACGGTCATAGCAATCATAGCGATAGTTAAAACTTTAGTCTCAAAATCTCTGCCTCCATCCGTTGATACTGTTGGGCGTACCGTGTTGTTTTTTCTCATCCATCTTATAAGCACAGTTACTATAATGGGCATTACAACCATTAATGACAGAGCAAAGATATCAAAGTTTGCAAGTAGTGCTTCAGTAGATACCCATGGAATCTGATAACCACCAAATATCATAGTGATGATCACTGCACTCGCAGTGTTCATAGCAACATACTCACCCATAAAATACATAGCAAACTTCATCGCTGTATATTCTGTCATGAATCCTGCAACGATTTCGCTCTCTCCTTCTGCCACGGTAAAAGGATTACGGTTTGTTTCAGCAAACAGTGAAACGATGAGGATAATCGCTGCAAGAGGCTGTACTAAAATTCCCCAAGCCGGTAAAAACCCAAAAAATGTTCCACTCTGCCATTGAACCATCGCGTTGAAGTCGATGCTGTTATAGGTCATAACAAAGGCTAAAATACTTAATCCCAAAGGTAATTCATAAGAGATAACCATAGATCCGGCACGAGCGGCACCTAAAAGTGAGTATTTGTTATGAGAGAGCCATCCACCAAAGACAACCCCTAAGACACCTACGGAACTAATGGCCAAGTACCAAAATACACCAAAATCAATCGGTAGCGCTTGTACCCGTAAACTTTCATTGTCTATGACTATGGTATCTGCAAAAGGAATCGCCATAAATGCTAAAAGAGCTGCCACAAATGTGATGATAGGCGCAAACATAAAGAGCCATTTTCCATTTTTTATATGAGACGGGTAGTACTCCTCTTTAAGAAGAAGTTTTACAACATCAGCGAAGGACTGTACAACTCCACCAAGTCTAAATCCACCGATATTGGTACGGTTTGGTCCTAATCTGTCTTGTATCAACCCTGCAATTCTTCTTTCTAGCCATACCAAAACAGGAATAGTAAGAAGTGCCAGTAAGGTTCCTAAAACAAAAGATGCTACGGCAACAAGGATTGCTGCAGTACTCATAGGCTTATCTTTATGAGAGATTCAATAATAGTTGGAATGGGGATGTTTCTTGACACTGCTTTTTCGCATTTTTGAACGATGCCATCTTCATTTTTTAGCGTTCCGGAGTTTTCACTAAATACTGCGATAGGAAATACAAGATCATCCCTATCGCATTTATGAGTGAAAAAGTTTATATGAGAGTCTGCCTTAAATTCTTGAGGATGATTGAAGTTAATAATTAAACCGTTACTCTTTGGTTTGTTCGTATCAATATTGAGTATTCCGATAGTTTTATAGTTCGCAGCTCTATTTGCACTTTTTAACATGTCGTCTTTAAAGCTTTCATCTACATAGACATCCAGTGGTGAGTACACAGATGCGTTTATCTCTTTTGCAAACGTTAAAATAGCTTCCATCTCTTCGCTGTAAAGATTTGCATCTATGACTACACTTATAGTGTCTTTATATCTTTGTATCAACTCTTTTGCTTCTTGGATGGCTTCATCTTCTGTTATTTCTTTACCATTCAGGAGAGTTGTTTCTTGACGGTTTTCTTGCAATTGTTTATAGCTAAGTCGTCCCTCATCACACATGAAAAAGCCATTGACATCATCATTTCTTCTAGGTCTAAACCTATAAATAACATCATCTTGATACTTCATCTTGTTATGGTCTATAAAGATATTGCATCCTTTTGCACAACCATGACAGATGGAGTTTACGGTTTGTAAAAACCAAACCCTTTGCGAAAATCTAAAGTCTTTACTTGTCAAAGCTCCAACAGGACATAGATCTACAACATTCATGGCATAAGGATTGTCAAGTTTTCTCCCAGGCATTGTAGTTACTCGAGCATGGTCACCACGACCTATGATACCTAGTTCATGCGTACCTGTGATCTTATCGGTAAACCTTGTACATCTTGCGCATAAAACACAGCGTTCCTGATCGAGTATTACATTGGAACCTAAGTCAACATGCTTTGTATGTTTTACTTTATCCTGTATGATGACTTTTGCATTATGAAGTCCATAATCCATATAGAATTCTTGCAAAGAACACTCGCCGGCTTGGTCACAAACAGGACAATCAACAGGATGATTGATTAATTCTAATTCTAAAATATCTGTGCGAATTTTTTCGATGTTCTTTCCGGTAGAGCGGACTTCCATATGTTCTTTTATGAGTGTGTCACAAGCTATTTGAGGTCTTTTTTGTCCCTCTATCTCAACCATACACATTCTACAGTTTCCATCAGCACCAAGTGATTCATGGTAGCAAAAGTATGGTACTTTTATTTTTTCTTTTATGAGGAGGTCTATAAGAAGCGAACCCTCTTTGGCAGTATATGTTTTTGAATCAACGATGATATCTATCATTTTACTCATAATGCCGCCTCAAATTCATCTCTGAATTTACTTAAAAAAGAGGTAATGACGGTCGCTACCGCAGGAGCAAAGACACAGATGGTTTTGCCATTCATTGTGTCTGCGATATCTAAAAGTTTATCTATGTCTTCTTTTGTGCCTTCTTTGTTTACAATCTTACCTACAAGCTTATCTGTCCAGCCTGTTCCTTCTCTACAAGGTGTACACTGTCCACAAGACTCTTCATGGTAAAATTCTAAAAGATTTTTTAAGGCAGATACCATGCATGTGTCTTCATCCATCACTATCATGCCACCGGTTCCAAGTGAACTTCCCATACTTCGCATCGTTTCATAATCCAATGTTACCGTGCTGGCTTCTTCGGCGGTTAATATGGCACTTGAAGCACCACCGGGTATTACCGCTTTGAGTTTTTTAGCATTTTTGATTCCGCCACCAAAATACTCAATGTATTCCATCATAGGAGTACCATACTCTGCTTCATAAACTCCGGGTTTATTGACATGTCCACTCATCGCAAACAAAAGTGTTCCCGGACTTTGCTTGGTTCCAAATGCTTTATACGCATTAGCACCATTTTGTATGATAAAAGGAACAGAAGCTATGGTCTCAACATTGTTAACAAGTGCTGGATGATCAAAAAACCATTCAGGTTCTTTTTGCTTTGGTTTAAGTCTTGGATGACCGCGTTTGCCTTCCATAGACTCTAAAAGTGCTGATTTCTCTCCACAGATATAGGCTCCGGCACCACGGTGGATAGTGATGTCACAGTTATCCAAAAGACCATCTTTATAAGCCTCATCTATAGCAGATTGTAAAATATCTTGAAATTGTTTATATTCGCCTCGTATGTAGATATACGCATGTTTTGCTTTGATAGCAAAACAAGTGATTAAAATCCCTTCTATTAAAAGGTGAGGGTCTTTAGATATGATTTGTCTGTCTTTAAAAGTTCCTGGTTCGCTCTCATCACAATTCACCACCAAGAATGATGGATTATCAGAGTTTTGTGGCATTAAAACCCATTTGTCTCCTGCAGGTGATCCACCTCCACCTTTTCCTCTTAAATTGCTCTCTTTAATGATTTCTATGATTTCAAGTGAAGAATACACCTCCATTTTTTCTAGAGTGTTATAGGCTCCGTGTACTTTTGCTACTTCTAGGGTATGGCTATTCTCAAGATGAAACTTGCGAGAAACTATTTTACAGGTTTTCATCTAAGTTCCTTTAAAATAGTATCAACTTTTGCAGGAGTAAGATCTTCATAATAGATGTCATCTATTTGCATTACCGGTGCAGTGCCACATGAACCAAGGCATTCTACATGTTGGATGTTTACATCTTTGTCTTCTAAATGTTTTAAAATTTCATCACTTCCACAAAGTTTGCAAGAGAGTGTTTTGCACACTTGTACATTGATTTTATCTTGCGGTTCAAGGTGAAACATAGTGTAAAAAGTCACCACTCTGTAGATCTCCATTGGAGGTATACCTATCTTTTCACTGATGACATCAATGGCATCTATACTTATAAACCCCTCTTGATGCTGTGCCATCCAAAGACAGGGAAGGCAAAGTGCTTTTGGACTAGGATATCGTTTCTTGAGTGCTTCTATTTTTAAAAGGTTTTCATCATTAAATATAAAACTCATCTATCCATCTCTCCGGCTATGATATTCAAAGACCCAAGTGTCATGATCGCATCAGCTACTTGATACTTTTCTATGATTTTTGGATACGCTGCCATGTGGTAAAAACTAGGGGGTCTGACTTTCACCTTATAGGGGGTTCCGCTCCCATCACTAACTATGTAAAAACCGAGTTCCCCATTTGCTGCTTCAAAAGAACCATAGTGTTCACCTTCTGGGACTTTCACACCGTCTACTACAAGCTTAAATTGGTTCATCATACCCTCGATACCACCATATACACACCCTTTACCCGGCATTATTATGCGTTTGTCAGAAACATTAATGTCACCATCGGGGATTCGTTTAACTGCTTGTCTGATGATCTTCAAACTCTCGTTCATCTCATCAAAACGAACCATCATCCTGTCATAGGTATCACCCACTGAACCTATGACCATATTAAAATCAAAAGTGTCATAATAGTAATATGGATTTGAAAATCTTAAATCATGTGCGACACCGCTGGCTCGAAGATTTGGACCGGTGAACCCGTAGTCTATCGCTTGTGCAGCACTCACTGGAGATACATTCTGGATACGATCATTATAGATACGATTATGTGTGATCATCTTGAGTGATTCACTGATCCCATAATCAATTTTTGTTAAAACATCGGCTAAATCTGTTTCCCAACCATCATATAGATCATGTGTCATTCCACCAATACGCATATAGGAGTTTGTAAGTCTTGCACCCGTAAGTTTAGATAAAAAATCATAAGCATTATCACGAGGATTGTACAGGTACCAGTAGTTCGTCTGTCCACCCATGTCCAGCAGTCCCGCAGCCAAACATACAAGGTGATCAATAACACGAGACAACTCAGCGACTATGACCCGTATAAATATCCCTCTGTCTGGTAAAGTGATATCTAGCATCTCTTCAACCGTTTTGGCAAATGCAATGTTATTCATGATAGCCGAACAGTAGTTTAGTCTATCGGTATAAGGGATGATCTGGTTGTAGTTATGGTTTTCACAACTTTTCTCAAAACCTCGATGTAGGTAACCAATTTCACAAGCCGCAGCTACGATCTTTTCACCATCAAGGGCTGCAAGAGTTCTAATCGTTCCATGACTTGCAGGGTGTGATGGACCTAGGTTTACTACCATCAGGTCATCTCTACTCATATCAAGATTTCGCTCATTTAAAAGTGGTCTCATCTCATCCATCAAGTCTTGGGAAGTTGTACAGTACTGACCTTTAGTGATCTCATAATCTTTTCTTAAAGGATGTCCAACAAATTCGTTATGGTTAAGAAGACGTTTGAGCATTTTATGGTCTTGGAAATGTATACCGTATTGGTCATAGATCTCTCTCTCCGCCCATTCTGCAGAACTAAAAAGTGAAGATAGAGTAGGAACGCCTATCTTTTCGTCTAAAACAGATACTTTGTACGTAACAGTATCTTTAAACTCGCAGTGTCTTAAAATGTAAATAAGTTCAAACCTGCTTGACGTTGTATGAGATTTGTTTAGGTTGTCTATGGCTGTTATATCCAGTAAGAGTGTGAAGCCTAACTCTTCTTTAGCATTTGTTATCGTCTCTATGAGTGTATCACTCTCAATAAGAGTAAAGTGATTGAGTTTAGATATCATCAAGCTTACCTTTGAACTCAGTGTTTCTCACTTCAAAACTGGGTTCGCGTTTAAGTTGTCTTTGTATATCTAAAATAGCATCTATAATGGCTTCCGGGCGGGGAGGGCATCCAGCTACGTAAACATCTACAGGTATGATCTCATCTATGCCTTGAAGGGTTGTGTAGTTATCATAAAAACCACCAGTTGATGCACAGGCACCGACTGCTATGACCCATTTTGGTTCTGGCATTTGGTCATAGATCTGTTTGAGTATGGGCGCTTGTTTATAGCTAATCGTTCCGGCCACTACAAGTAGATCGGCATGTCGGGGAGAAAACCTAAGCACTTCCGCACCAAATCTTGAGATATCATAACGACTAGCCGCTGTTGACATAAATTCAATAGCACAACAGGCAGTACCAAAAACAAAAGGCCATAAAGAAGCTTCACGACCCCAGTTTATGACTGCATCTATTTTTGTCGTGACGACAGCATCATCTAGCATATGGGTATTACTTACGTCCATTTTAGTACTCCTGACTTGTAAACATAAATAAGTCCAGCAACAAGCAGACCTACAAAAACGAACATTTCCATAAGAGCAAAAAGACCAAGTTCCCGGAGATTCAGGGCCCAGGGAAACATAAAAAGAACTTCTACGTCAAATATAAGAAAGATGATCCCTACTAAAAAAAACCTAACATTAAAACTATCAAAAGAGTCTTTGTGAGTTAGACGAATACCACCTTCAACAGGTTCGTTCTTTCTAACATTATCACTTGAAGTACCGAGGTATTTTGTTAGATGAAAAAGAAGAGGGAGTATTATTATTAAAGCCAGTATCATTGAGGAAGCTAAAAAAAGGGATCCAGACATTTTACTCACCTTACATTTTAAATTTTATATCAGTATATTTAATAACACTTATATATGGTGTATCACTCTTTATATCATTCAATAAACTCTTGAAAATTCTAATAAGGTTTATAAATATAGAAGCTAAAAACTAAAGTGACTGCTAGTTCAAAAATTTACATATATTACTTTGCATTAGTATGACAAAATCGTACTTAAAAAGTAATTTTTTATTGTATATATTGATAGTAACCATTCAATTAGATCATTAAATTTAGATTATAATTTAT
>JAGSGJ010000085.1 GCA_023955225.1 Sulfurovum sp. | reverse complement strand
GCTTCGGACTGTTTTCATGTGAACGAGCATACATTTAACTCCAAGGATATGAAGCTTTACAGACATTTTGAGTATAAATTTGTTGAAGATATTAAGTTCGTAAATATTAAGCGTTTTCTGAGTGAACATGGTATTAAGATTAGAAAAAACGATATCTTTCAATTAGGACGTATGAACAAGCTTGAGATTACAGAAGACTCTGTTTTTCATAGAATTACTGATGACTATGGCTTAGTTATTTATAATTCTTAAGGCCAGGTATGAAACAAGCCCTAACTACTTTTTTTACAAACTTGTTTACGAGTGGTCACTCTTTTGAGAAGAATGAAGTTCTCTTAAAGTTCCAATACCGTGTTATTAATACTATTTTAATGGTAATGGGCTTCTTTACCTTTATCTTTGCTACATTGAGTCTGCTTGGGATGAACCCTTTGGGCCTGATACAAACGGTAGTAAATTATCTCTTAGTAATGGGCTCTATCTATCTTGTTTTCTCTCTTCGCGGACCTAAAGAAAATTACATCAAAAATGCTTACTATATGTATGTTATTGCTTTTTTGGATTTCGTTTCTGCTCTTTTATTTGTGCCTCATGATGAGTTTCGTATTATTTGGTTTTATCTTTTGGTCTTTGCTGCTTATATCACGGGGGGACTTCGTGCGGGAAATATAGTCAGTGTTGTCTCAATCATTACAGTGTTCTCAGCAAATATTTTTTATGATCTTCAGCTCTCAGAAACGGCAATTGTCAGTTCACTTTTAGGTTTAGTTATCGCCACCTTGTTTTTTCGATCATACACAAAAAAGATTATTGGATTTGAGCAAGAAATCACTGCTCAACAAGATAAATTGACAAGATTTAATGAAGAACTTGAAAAAAAAGTTATCCAGAAAACTCAGGAGTTACAAGAACTAAACGCGTCTTTGGAGACCAAGGTGGCACAGAAGGTTGCGCAAATTACGAAGCAAGAAAGATTAATGATATCTCAGTCGCGTCTAGCAACTATGGGTGAGATGATGAGCATGATAGCGCACCAATGGCGCCAGCCTCTGTCAACAACGACTCTGCTTATCACAAATGAAAGAATGAAGTCTGTATTGGCGGGTGAAGAAGCAAGTGAGAATGATAAGATACTCGATAGAATTTCTGAGACTATGATTTATCTTTCTGATACGATAGATGACTTCCAGACCTATTTTAAGCCAGATAAAAAAACTGAAACAGTGGGCATAATGACACTGATAGAACGTGCCCAAAGTTTTTTAGAGACTAGACTAAAATTAGCAAAAACGACAGTTGAGATCAGTCAAATAGAATCAGAACCTATAGAGACATATGCAAATGAAGTGGTTCAAGTTCTAATTAATATTTTAAACAATGCCATTGATGTTTTAGAAGAGAAAAAAAATGAAGACAGATGTGTCTGGATAGGGCTTACGGTAGAAGCTAAAGATATTAGCATTATAATTGAAGACAATGCCGGTGGTATTGATGGCGAGATAATAGATAGGGTGTTTGAACCATACTTCAGTCAGAAGTCTAAAAATGGCACTGGACTTGGGCTTTATATGGCAAAGATGATTATTGAGAGTCATATGAACGGT